>JAGLCE010000099.1 GCA_023146365.1 Endozoicomonadaceae bacterium | reverse complement strand
TTGAAAATAATACCCAACCAACCACATCGGACATTTCATGTCCACCACCCAACGCTGCCAAAAACGCTGCCAAAATAGTTCAGCAGAAAAGCGTTCATTAACGAAAAAATAATGGAATTATTAATGAAAAAACTCGCTCACCATAGTATCTTATAGAGCAGTGAAATGTCTTTATAATTCATTACCACTCAATAAAATAAATAACCTGTTATCTAATGCTAAAAACCGCCCGTCTACTATTCGTCGTCGTCAGTCTGACGATACTGATTCACACGGCACTGTACGCATCAGAACTGCCCACATTGGGCAACGCCTCTTCAGCTATTATCTCGCAGCAGCAGGAGTACGAACTGGGCCACGTATTCCTAAAGATGCTCAACAAGCAAGCGAAAACCCTCAACGACCCAGAAATCACCCACTATACCGAGACACTAATCTATCGCCTTGCGGAATCCAGCGAACTGAAAGACCACCGTCTTTCACTGGTCATGATCGACAACGCGCAACTGAATGCGTTTGCTGCACCCGGCGGGATTATCGGTATTAACACCGGTCTGTTTCTTTACGCAGAAAGTGAACAAGAGTTCGCCTCTGTCATCGCGCACGAATTGGCCCATTTAAGTCAGCGTCATTACGCCCGTCAGGTGGAGGCCGCCCAACAACAACGCATTCCCTCTATGGCCGCCATACTAGGCAGTATCATCCTAATGGCAGTCGGTGGCGGCGAGGCGGGTATAGCCGCCCTGACCACAACGATTGCGGGCATGCAAAGCCAACAGTTACGATTCAGCCGTCAGAACGAACAGGAAGCAGACCGCGTCGGCATCCGCAACATGGCACGCGCCAATTTTGATCCACACGCCATGCCCAAGTTATTCGAGCGCATGAGTCGAATGGAAGGGAGCGCCCCTCAGCTGGAATTCCTGCGCACACACCCCGTTTCAGGCAACCGGGTAGCGGACGCTAAAGGACGTGCCGAACAATATTCTGTCCGCCACTACCAGGACAGTCCGTCCTACAGTCCGATTCGCATGCGAGCCATTGTCAAAGCCGCCAAATCACCAGAATACATCGCACAACAACTCAAAAACGACCTACAAACAGGGCGTTCCAGCCATCATCTCCATACGATTCGCTATGGATTGGCACTGGCTCAACTGGAAAGCAACAATGCATCAAAGGCAGCCAAAACCCTTCAACCACTGCTAGCCAGTTCACCTGACAATGTCTACTACCGCATTCTCGGCAACCAGATTAAATTTGCCCAAGGGCAACACCAAAAAGCGATGACGGATATCAAGAAAATGCTGAGATTTACCCCTGACAACCACCCTCTCACCATGACCTACGCAAATATGTTATTCCAGAATCAACAGTATCAAGCGGCCTCTAAAACCCTTAAACGCTTCACCCGATTCCGCCCAGAAGACCCAGAGGTATGGTACCAACTGGCAGAGGCTGCAGGAAAAGCCGGCGACATTGAAGAGGTTCACAAGGCTCGAGCAGAGTTTTTCTTCCTGATCGGAAATTTCGATGACGCCATCAAACACTTGGACTATGCCGCCGAACGTGCCGACACTCCATTCAGCACAAAAGTCGCCATTAAAGAGCGCATCACAGAGATTCAAACGTATAAAAATCGGATGAAACTGTAAGCTCAACGCATCGCATTGAATTTCAACATGCGATCCAGCGGCACAAGTGCTTTCTCTCTGACCACTGAGTCAACATGTACTTCACCGCTGCCATACTCCAGTGCATCGACGATGAGCTCCAGACTGTTCATTGCCATCCAGGGACAGCGCGCACAACTACGACACGTAGCACCTTCTCCCGCCGTTGGCGCTTCAATCAACGTTTTTCCTGCACCGGCCAGCTGTTGCATCTTATAAAAAATGCCGCGATCGGTTGCAACAATAAAGAAAGGGTTATTCAGAGTCTGCGCCGCCTTGATCAGCTGCGTCGTGGAGCCGACGACGTCAGCCAGCTCAATCACCGACTCAGGCGACTCCGGATGAACCAGCACCGCTGCATCAGGATAGACCTGCTTAAGATCAAGAACGCCTTCTGCCTTGAATTCCTCATGAACAATACAGGCACCATCCCAGAGCAACATATCTGCACCCGTTGCTTTTTTAACGTAATGACCCAGATACCGATCCGGCGCCCAGATAAGTTTTTCACCTTCATCCATCAGATATTCAACAATATCAATGGCGCAACTGGACGTAACCACCCAGTCGGCTCTCGCCTTAACCGCTGCAGACGTATTGGCGTAAACCACCACCTTGCGATCAGGGTGCTGATCGCAAAAGCGAGCAAACTCATTCTCCGGACAACCAAGATCCAGTGAGCAGGTTGCTTCTAGCGTTGGCATCAGCACTTTTTTTTCTGGGCTCAGTATCTTGGCGGTCTCCCCCATAAACTTGACACCCACAACAATTAGCGTCATTCTTGGATGAACGCTACCAAACCGAGCCATTTCCAGTGAATCAGCAACACAGCCACCCGTGGTCTCTGCAAGCGACTGAATCCAATCGTCAGTATAATAGTGTGCGACAAGCACTGCGTTTTTCTCGTTGAGCAAACCCGTGATGCGTTCTTTCAGTACGACCACGTCCGCCATACTTTTATCGGAAGCAGGTGCTCCCGACCGATATTCGCCAGCAATCAATCGACCTTTTTTCGGTATCATTCGCCAATAGCCTGTGGCTCTTTCATATCAATCACCGCTGATAAGCACCATAAATGCCTATACCCACCAAGACTCAATAAGCACATTGGAAAACACATTATGATAGGGAAACGCATGCTGGCATAGGGTAGATAAACATTTCATATCAACAGAAACGTCATACAAAAAATGGTGGGTCGTGTAGGATTCGAACCTACGACCAATTGATTAAAAGCCAACTGCTCTACCAACTGAGCTAACGACCCACAACAAAGCACAATACTACGGATTACATCGACAGTTAACAAGTGTTAACTTCCATTTTTGGGGAAAATTAAGGGAAAACCGCAATACATTCAGCCCAATCATTCACACCAATATCGGATACGCTACAGAATCACATCGCCTTCGTCTATCGACTTCGCAGGTAAACATCCGCAAGCTTGGCCGCAGAACTCTTCGGATACTGAGTAATCACAGCATTCAGATATTTTTCAGACTGCTCCTTATCATTCAAATGATCAAACACTCGCCCCAACTTGTAAATCGCATCAGGTAACTTACTGCTACTCGGGTAATGTGTCAGCATATACTTGAATGCGTCTCTTGACTCCTTAAACTTACTCTGTGCGAAATAGACCTCTCCTAACCAATACTGAGCATTGTCTATGTAGCGACCCGCAGGAAAACGGCTTATATAGCCACGTAACGCCACAACCGCCTCATCAAACTCTCGCGAACGAATTAGCCGATACGCGCCCTGATAGACCTCCTGATCTGTCACAACGTCAGGCAGCCCGTCATCAATGTCTGCACCATCGGATAACCCGCCGGTTTCACGGACAACGGAAGCAGGCGATTGATCCTTCTTTGTTGTGTCTGGCTGCAAGCGAACATTAATACGACGATCCAAGTCTAAGTAACGATCCCGATTCTCCTGACTCAACCTCCGCAGAGCATTCGCCTGCTCTTCCAGCAAACCCCTCAGCTTCAACACTTCCTGCTGCAACATATTGACCTGCTCAAACAGCACACTGTCGTTTACCTGATCAGTGGAAGATAGAGATGGGGAGCTCAGTAGAGAAGGATCAGGCTCCACTATCGAGACAGGTACAGCCTGCACTTGCAGACTGCACATAGCGATAATTAAACCGGTGACTACCCTAAACCTGGTCGATATCATGGCAACTGCCTAAATTAGTACGTAGCCGAATCAATTTCAACGCGACGATTTTTAGCCCATGCAGCACGAGTGTGGGCAAGATCCAGAGGCTTCTCGAAACCATAACTGACAACTTCCATACGATCCGAAGCAACACCTTTAAGCTTCAGATAGTTTTTAACCGTATTGGCACGACGCTCACCCAGTGCCAAATTATAGGTACGGGTACCACGCTCATCGGTATGACCTCGAAGGATCAGATTGATATTTTGGCCCTTTTCAGAGTTCAAGTAAGCTGCATGAACATCCAACGCCTGATAATCGCCAGAGTCCAACTGATCACTATCAAAACCAAAGCTGTAAACTTTCTGACTCAACAACTTGGCAATCTTTTGAGTTGATGCCCTAACCTTACCACTATCAACAACGGCTTGAACGGCCTGATCAGTCACCGACTTTGTTACATCGTCTTTTGCAGAGTAACTCCCATTTTCAGATTTCTCTTCGGCAGAGCTGCCGCCAGTAGACGCACAACCAGCCAAATAAGCTGCCACCAACACCACAATAAAGCCTTTACCAAGCTTGGTTAATCTCATATTAAAATTCCTTTGTTGTAATTAACTGGATAAAAAGTTGTGTTAAGATAGCAGATTCAAACCATTCACTCCAGCCAGCCAAGCCAATCAGCAACATCTACTGATTAATACATAACTGATCAAACCCCACACACACCACCCTACAGAGAGACCCGAAACAATAACATACTAGTAGTTTGTCGGACTGACAAAATTTAATAAATCCAATTTTGCCACCCACCAAGAGAATTTTTGTAGACTTTCGTAGGGCTGAGTACAGACAATCGATTAAGTTTGCAGGGTGAATTGATTGAAATGTACTGACGTCCTACCAAACCCTATTTTTGCCTTAGTATATAAAGGATATATATCTTTCCCTAGCAGTTTGTCGTGGTCGGGGGCGTGTTCGCAGCAAAGTAGCGGGCTGAAAAAAACGCCGGCGGCATAACCGTAAATAAGCAAGCTCAATAGTGTTTCTGGGTGGTGGGCCCCTAGACCCGCTACCACGGTACTGCTTTGTGATGTCCGTTAGATCAAATTGACTGACGACCTCGGCTATAAACCGTGCTTCATCAGTTATCGAATCCGGGAAACTATTTGCGTTTTGAATCTCTTTCTTGGTCATTTGTCCCAACCTGCGTCACAGATCTGGATTCGCCATATTCCTCACCGTCAACATCGCATCGCTGAACAAACATACCTGTCTGACGTGATCGCCCAATGGCTTATCATTACACTTGGGTTCGACCTGAAGAACGTCATTAAAGCTGGCGATTTCACCAGGTGTCATGTTCGTCAAATCAAAAACAAGTATGAGGGAGTTATCAAGAAACAGCTGGGCTTCTTTCTGCTGTAACTGGCCATCATCTGTTAGCCAAACTTGTTGCATAAAGACCATGTTATTCAAGGTCTTCCAGAGAGCGAATACAGAAAAAAAGGAGTGCTCACAGCTTAATTGATCAATAACAATCTGTTTGGATAACGAATCATTATCGAAATAAAACTCACCCGCATTTTTTCTCTTTCGTTCGTCTGATATGATAGATAAACGTTTTATTTCATGGTCAAACGAAGCCTCCAAAGAAGCAGAGGATCTTTGATGAAAAGTATCATTTAAGATTTTTTTGTCCTAATAATTTCGCTCTATTTTCTTGGGAATTTATATGTGTCACTTTCCTATTAGAACGCTGACTTTTTTCATTAGTATTACTTGCTCCATTCTTATAGCCATAAGGATTTAGTGGATTTCCATTGATCTTCGAATAATTATTCATTGATTGATTTCTAGTTCTATTATTGGACAGCTAATTTGATGGATGGTTCCTATGGCGCTCAATATACAATTTCAGTATTTTAAATTCAACCAGCAACCGATCAATTAATGCCTTTCTCACAACGAACACTATGCCATAATACGCTACGAAATAATATTCAAAAACTCATCAAGTATCTCTTGAAGATCGTCTTGTTTAATAATAACCGCAGAGGGTTCATTCATCTGAGCTTTGATCATTTCTAACGGAAGTTCAACAGAGAAAAACTTTTCATTTTTCATAGTAACAGTTGGAACCTGCAGTGGCGATGTCTGCTCATAACAGATAGTATATTCCTTAACCAACCATCGCCATATGCCAGCGCCTTTTGGTTTATTGCAGGCTACCCAGATAATAAAACACTGATAGATCATCATATCAGGTTCTAGAACATTTGGACTGGATCTATTTTGAAGAATCCAATTAAATAATTTATTTTCTTTATTAATATTCTTAGCGTATTCATATATTCGGTGACGTATCGACATATTAACATCATAGATATCAAAAATAACGGGCTTACTCTCTTTCAATATGGAGTTATTGAGAAACGGAGGTAATCCAGTGGCCATTTTTTCGACTGACAGTTTAGAATTTTCTTTCGGTAGCCTAGTATACGTTTTGTTAATTTTAACTTGTAATATTTTCCTTTCAAGGTACTTGCTTTTTGGTAAGGAACGAATAAAATAAAACAAAAAATCTTTATTTTCGATTGCGTTTTTTATTTTCATATTGCTTATAAAAGAAGGCAGCGTATTGATTATTTTTTGTACTCTATCTTTAAAGTCTGGATAATACGGTATTTGATCCTGTAGGAAACCAATAATGTTACACTTCACCTCATAATTAATTTCACATAGATGGCATAGACAGTCCATATAAGCATCATTTTCTTTAAGTGTTTTGTCAATGCTATCAAGCAACAACCGTTTAATAACTTCTTTTTCATTCCACTTCATATTATTGAATATTCGTTCAAAGCACGCTTTCAACTTAGCAAGCATGGCATCAGGTAAAGGTTGAGCATTTATTGTAATATTTTTCTTCCCATTTTCATTTTCAATAGACTTCTCATTCTGAAATAAATTCTTGCTGCGCCACGGACAATAGATTACCTCATCGTTCTCCTCGTTTATAAGCCGCATTTTTTTCATAGCAGGCGGCTTACTCTCAACAGGCGACGCACTCTCAACAGGCGACGCACTCTCAACAGGCGACACACTCCCAACCCCAACAGGCCGCATAAGCTCAGATATGGCTGGCAGACAATATTCATCCCAACTTTGATCTGTGACGCTTAGAGTGTATTGTCCACCACCACCCAGCTGGTATTGTCGCCAAGTGTTACCAGCATCGGGGCTTACCTCAACAAATGCATGGCAGGCGTTCCACACTTGCCGAGCGGGAAGGCCCCAGTAGCGGCATAGATTCTCAAAAATCACAGATTTGTGCTCGCAACTACCTTGTTTTCCCTTGAATAGATTCAGCAACATCCTTTCACCTTCGCCAGTGATATTTTGAGCAGAGGAAAACGTCTTCAGCCAACCCATCAAGGCATTAAGCCGTTGAGGTATAGCGTCAATCTGATGGATTGTACGTAGTTCTTGATAAGCATCACAGGGTTCCCCGCCAGCATTAAAAATGTTCTTATCCAACAGCGTTTTGAACCTCTTGGAGCAGAGATTCTCTTGTATTATCAGCGAATCTTCTTGAGTAAGATGAGTGAAATAGGTTGGTTCAGGGGCAATAATAAAATCGATCGTTACCTGCCTGGATTTGGATTTTTGCTGTTTAATCAGCAATAGTCCGCTCGTCTGACAGCGAGCCAGTTGAATGTCGGTTTTCGGTGTGCATCGAATGGCTCTAAGCTGATCAGCAGGCGTCAGGGATGGCAGAGATTGCCACTGGTCATTCAGGGTAAGCATAATTTTACCGGGCAACTCATCTTTCCCGATATCGATTCGCCAGTCGATAGAATCAGACCATCCCGTTACATCGATAATCGGGCCACCATTTTTCCATTCGATAGGATAACGTCGTAACTGTCCGTTTTCAGTGAAATGGATCTCTTCTAATCTCAGCCTGTAGTGATTGAAATCGTAAGGCTCTTTTGGGAAATAACGGGTAATATCATGGTGATACACTGCCCCCTTGTCAGAAAATACCAACAGTTCGCCCAGTCTCTTATTACAGGTTGTCGCTGACTGCTCGAGGCTTCTTTTATGATCGTTGGCCTTCTTGCGGTTTTTCAGAGCACATTGAACGTTGCGAACAACTTGCTCTACCGTTGTATTCATGTTTACTACGACTTCTTGGTTATTGATGCTAAGCAGGCTACCAAGCCTTACCGTCATAGGAGCTTGTAATCCGGGAAGACGATTGATCGCTGTGTCGCATTCCAGTCGATGTTGGTCTTTAGTGTGCTTCCGAGCAAGGCGCTCTGTCTCTTCCTCCAATGTGGGTAAATGCTTCTTCAGAGTGAAAAATTGCAGTGACAGGTGTTGCCGAAAAGCGTTGTGCCATTGGTCAGAATCTTTGCTGGCCAGAACCTTGGCGGTGCTAAGCAAGTCATCCAGTGCCAACCGAACAGAACTTTTTTGATCATCCAGTGCCGCTGACAGTTGGTGGAAGGATCCAGCCAACCATTGGGACAACTTTTCAGACATGCCTGGCACTCTCTGAACCAACCCTTCCGTTTCTGACTGTGAAAGAGGAGTCAGCTTGACCCGTGTGCAACGACTCTTTAAGGCTGGGCTCAACGTTTCCCGCCCTTCAAAAGAGCTAGGATTGATAGTGGCAAACAGTCGGAATCCCTGTTTGGCATGGTCGGTTAACAGGTTAAACAACCTTGCCAGATCCTGGCTGGAGATCAGGTTAATCTCACTGATAGCGAACAGCCTCCCTTTATCCATCGCCTCTGTGAGATTGTCCATTGAAGTCGGCCACTGGTTCGGGTTAGCGTTGATGTGAACAAAAGGCTCGATTTGCAGTGATTTCATAATCTGTTGTTGCTGCCACAATTTGATGGTTTTATCTAAAACAAAATCTTTACCACATCCCGTGGGCCCTTCTATCAGTAGAGCGGTTCGTCCTCCCTCTCCCTTATCCAGATGTTGCCAGTAGTGATAGATCAGTTGTCGAATAGGCGCTGGTGAAAAGTATGCATCGGGATTTTTTTCCTGCAATTGTGTCACAAAGGCGTCGAATGCCTGATCCATATTCGTTATGACCGATCGGTCTTCTGGGAACTGACTCTGACACCAGACATTGAGCAAGTTCAAACGTTCCTTGCTAACAGCGCCAGCAAGGCTGTCCATAAACGCCCGTCGAATCAATGCGTTAACCTGTTCTTTCGTGAGCGTCTCCAACGGCTCAGAATAATGGCTGAGAATCTGATGAACAGTCGCCAGCACATCCTTGATATCCCTCGGAGTGATGAGCTCTTCCGGTATCAGCTCCTTAAAGAGATTGAACAGTGTTATTATCCGCTGACAGGCCTCCTGTTTCTGATCAAAAGGCCAGTCAGGCAAGTTCGGCAAAATAATGGAATCAGCCAGTACGCTCTCCCGAAGGGGAGGATAAGATAAGATGGGTATCCGTGATTGAAGTACTTGGTCCAGATGTCGCCCTGCATAATGTCCCGGATTACCGGTCATAATAATTCGATGTTTTTCGGTTAACGGGTATTGATGCCCCAAGTAATGAATCTCCCGCCGTGAACGGGTCAGACCGATCAGTGGCGACAGCAACTCCTCTGACGCCAAGTTGGCTTCATCAAGTAGCAACAGTTCTGGGTTATTAGACAGTGCCCATTGCAAGAGTGGCCCTGGATGAAACTCGCTACAGTGATCCGTTTCATTGCCAATGTTATAACGTTTCGACTGTTGCCCGCCAAACAGTTCATCGGGTGTTTGGCTGGGGTCAAGCTGAATGACCTTGCAACTTGAATAACCGGCCTTCTCCGCAACCGCCTTGGCCATAAACGTCTTTCCAGTCCCAGCTTCGCCCTGCAAAAATACAATGGGATGCATCTGAAGCAAGTCTGCCAGATGAGTCAAACGCCGTTCCTGCCTCGCATGGGTGTGACGCTGATGGGTGAGCAGGGCATCCGGCAGATCTTGATAGCCATTGGGTAATCGATCGCCTCGAAAATAAAGAGCCAGTATCTCCTTTATCTCTTCTGATTTCTGTTGATCACTCTGAGTCCTCGCAAGAACGAGAACTATCTTTTCTTCCAGTAAAGCGACCGTTTTGCTGATGACCGTAGTCGGCTTTAGCGATGCTTTATTGGCGATCAAAGCATCTCTCAGGGTTGAGCGCATCACTCCATCAAAAGATGATTGCTCTCTGGCGAGTGTGAGGTCAACCTCTAAGTGATAAGCCAGTGTAGCCTGCCAAGATGTATCAGCTGCGCCGACCAAATGAGTTGCCAGCCTGTTTAATGAAGCCTTATCAATCTCATCTATATGGTTAATGGATGCGTGCACATCCACCGGGCAGTGTCGAGCCAGTATCCAGAAATCCTTTTTGATGCTTTCCATGTCAATGATTGGCTGCTTTGCCAGCCACTGCTGCAAGGCTGACCGATCCGATCGGTTGTCAGTGACTTCATCTGGATAATACTGGGCAATTTTTGCCTTAATGTAACTATAAACAGCAGAGTTGCCACGGTATGCTTTAGCAAGGAGAACTTGCCATGCCCGGCGTTCATGATAGGGCATCAGTTCATTGCTGTTATCCAACCACTGTTCTGCTTGAGTCTGTCGGACAAACTGATGCTGAAACGTATCAGAGCTCCAGTGCGGCGTATTGGGACAGTTTTTTTGATAAGCGTATGGCAATGACTTCAACAGCGAATAAACAGGGTTTTCAAGCGGTGATCTCCTTTGACTGGGAATACTGAATACTTGGTTAATGAGCGAGGAACTCGTTATTTTCCCATTCGCAGGTCTGATCAATGTCACCTTAGCATTAGGCAGATCAATTTTATTGCCATGAATGAGCAGGTAAGGGTGCGGTAATAATAGCGTTTCCAGGTTTGCCGCCAGCGTTGGATTGCGCTCCAATCCGCCCAGAATGACAGGACGACCACTAACCAGACTATCCATCAAAAGGCTATTGGTCAGGGAGAACTTAAAGTTATTCTGGCTATTCAAGCTCACCTGCTGTAGAGATTCAAGCGTATCATTTGGGTTGATCTTATAGATAAAAGAACGGTTTACACGGTCGTTTTTATACAATGACTTGAGATTTCCAGCTTTGTGCTTACGCATATCCCTAAGTAACCACGCCGGCGGCAGATTTCTAAACAGTGACGGTCGTTTATCTTCTGGTAACTTATCCAGTTTAGCGAATAACCATAGCCACTGTTTTTTCTCCAGCGCACTGGTGATCACCAACTGTTTTGAACCATTCAGCAGAATGGCCAGCATATCAGCTTTAACAACCAGGCTGCCTTCTATCCTTGTACTACCTTGCAGGTTCTCTATCGAATGTGAGTTAATGCAAACGAACCTTTCTTGAGCTCTGAACACCCCTTTTTCTTTGAGTATATTGTTTTTCAAGCTATTCAGTTCAGTGGTAGAAACATTCTCTCTGGAGAACATGATATTATCGGGAAGCCCGACCCATTTCCGGTTGGCTTCAAATCCGCCTTCTCGTAGTGCAGCTGCTATCGTTTCTTTAAAATCAGCACTGTTCCATGGAGCGTTTTTTAACACCAGATGACTATCATCGCTAAGGTCGGCCAATGCACCTTCAGAAAAAATAAATCTCCCAAATTCATTCAATGTAATGCTGCCAAACAACAAACAATACCAATCATCGGAAACGGAAAAATCAATGATCTTCTGTGACTTATTGCCTGAAATTTCTTCTGTTGTTTTTTGAGCCAGTAACGCTTTATCGGTTATAAAATCCGAGAAGCTATCTGCTTCTGGAATCTTTTTTTGGGACATTTGTCCCAATCTACGCCACAGATCTGGATTCGCCATCTTGCTCACCGTCAACATCGCATCGTTGACCAAAAATACCCGTCTGATGTGATCGCCCAATGGCTTATCATTACACTTGGGTTCGACCTGAAGAATGTCATTAAAGCTAGCGATTTCACCAGGTGTCATGTTCGTCAGGTCAAACATTATTATGATGGGCTTATCAATAAACAGACGACCTTCTTCTTGCTGTAACTGGCCATCATCTGTTAACAAAACTTGTTGAATAAGGCCGTGTTTTTCAAGGTCTTCCAGAGAGCGAATACAGAATAAAGGAGAGTGCTCACAGCTTAATTGATCAATAACAAGCTGTTTGGATAACGAATCATTAGCGAAATAAAACTCACCCTTACTTTTGCTCTTTCGTTCGTCGGATATGATAGATAAACGTTTTATTTCATTGTCAAACGAAGCATCCAAAGAAGCAGAGGATATTTGATCCAAAGTATCATTTGAGATTTTTTTTTGTCCTAATAATTCCGCTATATTTTCTTGGGAATTTCTATGTGTCACTTTCCTATTAGAACGCTGAATTTTTTCATCATTATTACTTGATTCATCCTTATAGTAAGAAGGATTTAGTGGATTTACATTGATCTTCGAATAATTGTTCATTGATTAATTGATTAATTGATAGTCCTATTATTGGACTGCTAATTTTATGAATAGTTCCTATGGCACTCAATATACAATTTTAGTATTTTAAATTCAACCAGCAACAGGTCGATTCATGCTTTATCTCACAACGAACGCTATTCTATGGTATACCCTGAAATCGCATCTGAAAACTCATCATACATTATTAAAAAATCATTTTTTTTAATAATAACCGCAGAGGGTTGTTTCATTTGAGCCTTTATCATTTCTGATGTAAACTCAACAGGATAACACCCCGTATCTTGAGAATAAATAGTGGGAATTTCCATCGACAACATCTGCTCAAAGCAGATGGAATATCCCTTGGTCAACCATCGCCATACGCTATCGTCGTTTGATTTATGGCTAGCTATCCACACAAAAAAAAATATCTAGCATGTTGTTTATAGTAGATTGATCTGATTTACAGTTAGCAATTATATGAAATAATTTATTTTTTGTATTCATATTATTATTAACGTATTCTTCATTTTGTTGACGTAGAACCTCATCAATATCATGGAGATCAATAATAACAGACTTGCTCCCTTTCAATGTAGAATGGTTGACAAATGCAGGTAATCCAGCGGCCATTTTTTCGAATGACATATGAGAATTTGTTTTCGGTGCCCTGGTGCACGTTTTATTAATCTTAACGTGTGATATTTTTCCTTCAAGGTACTTGCTTTTAGGTAAAGAACGAGCAGCAACATACGCCGGATTGGTTAAAGGTTTTTCTGCGTTTTTTATTTCCATATTACTTATAAAAGAAGGCATCGTACTGAGAATTCTTTGCATTCTATGTGTATCGCTTTTATCGACGGAATGATTTTTTATGAGGTTCTGTACGAAGCCAATAATTTCATGTTTTACGTAATCACTAATTTCACATAGATGGAAAAGGCAGTCAATATAGTCATGTTCTTTTTCAAAAAAAAGAAAAATATTATTAACCAAATTAAGAATAAAATATCTTTTATCCTCTTCAATTTCTCTAAACGTTTGTTCAAAGCACGCCTTCAAGCTCTTGAGCATGGTATTAGATAGAGGTTGGTTCTTTACAAATGTCTTTTTAATTTCACGCAAAAGTTTCTTTGTAGCTAATGTTGTAATATTGTCACTGTCACTGTCACTGTCACTGTCATTTTTAGCAAGCGATACTCTATCAGCAGGCGACCTAAGCTTAGAGCTGGCTAATCGATGATGAGATTCATCCCAGTTTTGCTTGTCGATGCTATAGGTGCCCTGTCCGCCACCACCCAGCTCATATTGCCGCCAAGTGTTGCCGCCATCGGGACTAACCTCAACAAACATATGAGAGACATTGCTCACTTGCCGAGCGGGAAGGCCCCAGTAATGACAGAGATTCCCCAAAATAATAGATTTGTGCACACAAACACCTTGCTTCTTTCTCAACAGATTCAGAAACATATCTTCACCTTCACCTGTGATATTTTTATCAGAGGAAAATTCATTCAGCCAATCCATCAAAGCATTGAGTCGTTGAGATATATCGTCAATCTGATGGATAGTACGTAGTTCTTGATAAGCCTGACAAATATCCCCACTAGCGTTAAAAATATTCTCATCCAACAACGTTTTAAACCTCTGACAGCACAGACCCTCTTGTATTAGCAAGGAATCTTCTGGCTTGAGATGAGTGAAATAGGTCTGTTCAGGGGCAATAATAAAATCAATTCTTACTTCAATAGCCGTGGGCCCTTGGTATTTAATCAGCAATAGTCCGGTAGCCTGACAGCGAGCCAGTTGAATGTCGGTTGTCGGTGGTGCGCATCGGATGGCTCGAAGCTCATCAGAAGGCGTCAGGGATGGCAGAGATTGCCAGCAATCATTCAAGGTCAGCACAATGTAACCAGGCAACTCATCTTCCCTGAGATCGGTTCGCCAGCTGGTGGACTCTGGCCATCCATCTACATCAGCAATCGAGCCATTTTGCCAGTCGATGGAATAAGTTCGTAACTCTCCCTCTTCATCTAAACGAACTTCTTCCACTCTCAGTCTGTAGTAATGGTAAGAGTAAGGATCTTTTGGAAAGTAACAGATGATCTCATAGTAGCGTGCTTCCTCAATAGCACTCAATTCACACAAACGCCCCCTGCTTGATCTCTTCACACACGTTGCCGCTGACTTCACTTTAACTGTTTTATCGTCGTTGACCTTGCTGTTTTTCAGACCAAATTCAACAACTTCGCTGATGACTTTCGCTGCCGTTTCATTCGGTTTTACCGTAACTTCCTGGTCGCCGATATTCGGCAGATTATCGAATTTTACCGTAATGGGGGCTGACAATCCGAGCAGACTATTGACTCCTTTTTCACATTCCAGTCGATGCTGTTCTTCAGCGCACTCCCGAACAAAACGCACTCTCTCTTCCTCCAATGTGGGTAGAGTATCCTTCGTCAGAGCGAAGAATTGCAGTGACAGGTGCTGCCGAAAAGCGTTTTTCCATTGGTTAGAATCTTTGCTGGCCAAATCCTTGGCAGTGTTAAGCAAGTCATCCAACGTCAACCAAACAGAGCTTTGCTGATCATCCAGTGCTGTTGACAGTTGATGGAAGTGACCTACCAACCATTGGGGCAATTCTCCAGGTATGTCTGGCAATCTCTGAACCAACCCTTCCATTACTGGTCGCGAAAGAGCGCGCAGCTTGACCTGTGTGCAGTGACTCTTCAAGGCTGGACTGAGCGTTTCCCTCCCTTCAAAAGAGTTAGGATTGATGGTGACAAACAGTCGAAATCCCTGTTTGGCATCGTCAGTTAACTGATCGTTAATCAACCTTTCCATAGCCTGGCTGGAGAGCAGGTTAAACTCACTGATAGCGAACGGCACCCATTTATCCATCGCCTCTGTGAGCCTGTCTATTAAAATCGCCAACTGGTTTGGATTAGCGTTGATGTGAACAAAAGGTTGGATTGGCCGTGATTTCATAATCTGTTGTTGCTGCCACAATTTGATGGTTTTATCTAAAACAAAATCTTTACCCCAGCCCGTAGGCCCTTCTACCAGTAGAACGACTCGCCCCCCCTCCCCCTTATCCAGAGTTTGCCAATAGTGATAGACCAGTTGCCGAATGGGATCTGATGAACAGTCTGCATCAATATTTGCTGCCTGCAATTGTTTCACAAAGGCGTCGAATGCCTGATCCATATTTGTCATGACCGACAGGTCTTCTGGAAACTGACCCTGACACCAGTCATTGAGCGAGTTCAATCGTTGTTGATAATCCTCGCTAACAGCGCCAGCAAGGCTGTCCATAAACGCCCGTCGAATCAGTGCATTGATCTGTTCTTGCGTGATACTGTCCAACTGAGCAGAACGATAACGAAGAATCTGATGAACAATCGCCAGCACATCCTTGATATCTCTCGGGGTAACCAAGTCTCCCGGCAGCAGATCCTTAAAGCCGTTGAACAGTTTTATTATTCGCTTACAGGCCTCCTGTTTCTGAACAGAAGGCCAGTCCGGCAAATTCGGCAAAATAATGGAATCAGCCAGTACGCTCTCCTGAAGAGGAGGATAGAATAAGGTGGGTATTCGCGATTGAAGCGCTTTATCCAGATGTCGCCCTGCATAATGTTCTCGATTACCGGTCATAATAATCCGGTGTTTGTCGGTTAATGGGTATTTATTTCCCTGATAATGGAGTTCAGGCCGTTCTCGAAGTAGACCGACCAGTGGCGACAGCAAGCCCTCTGACGCCAGGTTGGCTTCATCAAGCAGCAACAGTTCCGGATGATTAGACGATGCCCACTCCAAGAGTGGCCCTTGATGAAACTCGCTAACGTGATCCGTTTTATTGTCAACGGTATAACGTTTCAACTGTTGCCCGCCAAACAGTTCATCGGGTGTTGGGTGGAGATTCAGCGGAATGACTTTCCAACTTGAATAACCGGCTTTCTCTGAAACCGCCTTGGCCATAAATGTCTTTCCAGCCCCCGCTTCGCCCTGTAAATATACAATGGGATGCAACTGAATCAGGTCAGTCAAACGAGCCAGACGCCGCTGTTGCTTGGCACGCGTGTGACGCTGATGAGTGAGTAGGGAATCCGGCAGGTTTTGATAACCATCGGGTAATCGACCGCCTTGGAAATAAAGAGCCAGTATCTCCTTTATTTCTTCTGCTTTCTGTTGATCACTCTGAGTCCTCGCAAGAACGAAGGCTATCTTTTCTTCCAGTAAAGTGACCGTTTTGCTGATGACCGTACCCGGTTTTAACGATGCTTTATTGGCGATCAATGCATCTCTCAGGGTTGAGCGCATCACTCCATCAAAAAATGATTGCTCTCTGGCGAGTGTGAGGTCAACCTCTAAGCGATAAGCCAGTGTTGTCTGCCAAAATGTATCAGCTGCGCCGACCAAATGAGTTGCCAGCCTGTTTAATGAATCTTCATCAATCTCATCTATCTTATTAATCGATGCGTACACATCCACTGGGCAGTGTCGAGCCAGTATCCAGAAATCCTTTTTGATGCTTTCCATGTCAATGATTGGCTGCTTTGTCAGCCACTGCTGCAAAGCTGACCGATCCGACCGATGCTCAGTGACTTCATCTGGATAATACTGGACAATTTTTGCCTTAATGTAACTATAAACAGCAGAATTGCCACGGTATGGTTTCGCTAGAACAACATGCAATGCACAGTGTTTATGACAGGGCTTCAGTTCATTGCTGCCATCCGACTGCTGCTCTGCAGCAATCTGTCGATTCAGCTGATACTCAAACGTATCAGAACGCCAAGGTGGTGTATCGGGATAGTTTTTTTGATAAGCGCGAGGCAATGACTTCAACAGCAAATAGATTGGGTTTTCAGAAGGTGGCTCCCTTTGATTATCAGGGGAGGCGCTCAATAGATGGTTAATGAGAGGAGAACTCGTGGTTTGCCTTTCCGCAGGTCTGATCAATATCACCTGGGCATCAGGCAGATCAACTTTATTGCCGTGAATAAACAGGTAAGGGTTCGGTAATAATAACGTTTCCAAGCTTGCCGCCAGCGCTGGATTGCACGCCAAGTTGCCCAGAATGACTGGGACACCATTGACCAGACTCTCCATCAGGGGGCTGTTAGTCAGGGAAAAAGTAAAGTTATTCTGGCTATTCAAGCGCACCTGTTGCAGAGATTCAAGCGTATCGTCTGGGTGGATCTCATAGGTAAACGAGTGGTTGCCTTCACGCAACAACGTGAGATCTTCATCTTTTTGCCGATTCAGAGCCTCAGGAGATAGTAACAACGCAGGCAACAGATTGTTAAACAGCGATGGTTTTCCATCCTCTGGCAATGTATCCAATTTAGCGACTAACCATAGATGTTGGGTCTCGCCTGATGG
>JAGLCE010000098.1 GCA_023146365.1 Endozoicomonadaceae bacterium | reverse complement strand
ATACCATCAGGCGAGACCCAACAACTACTTTAATCCGATTGAATTTTTATCGGGCAAACGTGTGTCACTTGTGCTGGCAATCTAGGGTTTAGCAGTTTATTTTTCTAAGTGTGATATATGTAGAAAATTCTATGCGATTAGCTTTAATAAGCTGTTTTCATTGACACAGAATTCCTTCGCTTTGGTGAACTTACGGAACACTTTCAACGGCGTGCGTCGTTTCATTGAGTGGATCACTTAATTGCGCCAAGACTTAATCTCAGTACTGTCATGTATTCATTGGTAATGCAATCTGAATAACAGATTAACGGGAAAATGAAACGTTTGGATTTTCACTGGCAATGAAAAAACAACAGCATAGTTACATGTTGTTGTTTAAGTGTAATGAATCTGTTTTAGTAAGCGTAACGGAATTTTAGATTGGCACTGTTAGCCTTATAACCTTTCATCTGGTTATGAACAATGCCAAGATTCAGATTTAATCTGTCATTGACTATCATGCTTATTCCGAAGTTGACACGAATTCTGCCACGGTTCCGTTCCGGTGAAGTGACGATCATCTGATCAATACCGGTCGTATAAACTGCCCGCATGGATGTTTGTCTATCACGGAAATTGTAGTAGCCCATAACGCTGGCAAATGGCGCCAATTTTATACTGTCATTACCCCATTGACTCGCCAGATTGAAGCCAAACCCGCCCTCCATAGTGCTCAGGGCTTTTGGGTGGTCAGTGGTTGGAGCGGTACAGGCGCCTTGGCAGTCGCTGGCCCATTTTTCTTGACGTTTTTCGAAGCCAACTCGGTTATAGTTCAGTTCTGCCAATGGTGTCAGTGTCCAGGTTGAGGCTAGATGATAGACGTTTCCGGCCAGCAGGCGCGCATGCATGGTATTTGCGTAGAACATGCTTTCCAGATGTCCGGTGTTACCGTTCATGGTTGCCATTCGACTCGTTTTATTACGGGCGCGTCCGGCTGTGATGCCGGCTTCGAGAAATCCATCGCCAATTTTCCATGCGCTATACAGCGAACCGTTAACGAAGGAGATATCATTTTTCCCATCGTTGAACTCATCATCGATACGGTTTTTCCCCAGTGTCATGGCAACACCGAACAGCATCCCAGACATGATACTACTCTCTAGGCTTGCCGTGTAGGTCTCGCCGCGGGCCTTTAAGCCTGGCATGGTGTTGCTTTCCTGAAGAGTGCCGGAAAAGGTCTTGGCGCTGAACCAGTAACTATAACCATCTTTGACTTGTTTATAGTTGTCGCCGAAGGACAGACCGTTATCAGGCTGGTAAACCGAAGATTCCTGAATATCATTGACAGCCAGTGATGTGGGGTGCTTCATGTCGACGACAGAGTTTTTCGGCAGCTCTAACTGATGGTTCAATGTATCAACGTCAGTTTTCACCGTATCGATCAGTTTTTCGATGTCCTGAGTCTCATCTTTTGCTGATTCGGCGATGATTATTGACTTTACATGTGTCTTGATGGGTTTCTGCCTAGACTGCTGTACTAGCTGATTGACAATCAATGAGGCCTGACGCAACGCGTTAAATTGCACCATTTGGTGACTGGCTTTGGCCTGATAAGTTTCAGGCGAAATTTTAACGGTTTCGTGATTATTATTATCGGTGATTATATTTTTTTCAATATTAATACTGAGATTGCCACTTACTAATGGTGCAGCCCTAGTAATCGGGATTATTAAAATCACTAACATTGATACCAAAAACAGGATTATATGTGACATCTATAGTACTACTCCTTCGCACAGCAATATCTTATAGAAATTAATTTCGGCCATTAATAAAATAATTTTATAGTAGTGCGTATTTGTATTGGGTTTTCGTATATTTAGATTAATTACGGGATGTTAACGTATCCAAGTATGTCATTAGATCGACAGTTTATATGTATTCAAGAGTGGTATGATAAAGATGAAATAAGAAACGAGGTTATCATTATTTATAGAAATAAGCATGCAGGATTTTCGAGAGGAAATACTAATACTTGCACATAAAAATACCTTAGGATAACTCAATAAAGCAGATCATATCTTGGTGAAATATCGGCATGAAAAAAAATCTTCACAACACAATCCAAAGCTGGATTAATACAATAAGTTAAATCGATTAAAATTTCATATGTGAGTCAGTTACTAGTCTAAATAACCAAATTACTCGTAGTATTGATTATTGTGTAGTGTGATTTTTATTGTCACGCATGCATAAAACTGTCACTATTTGTCTTCGGTCAGTCGGGCATATATCACTGACAGAAGTGATCTCGTATTGGGTTGTAGAAGGTCGTGGGCATCGATTATTGATCGTCAAAACTTAAAATATTGTATTGACGACTGAAAATGATGATTTCTGTGGCTCAGAATATACACAATAAAAGGCTAAATAATTGATGGAAAAATAATTAAAAAAGTGATTAAAGCAATAATTAAAGAAGCTGGGTATTCATTAAGGTCCATTGAAGGATCCAAAAGATTCAAGGAACTCAAAAGATTCAAATAATTAAGAATATTCAAAGAGTGGGTGAATGCTGAACAGCAGAGTGATGAGTTAATGCTTGAATTAGGCATTACAGGAATGGATAGTAAATCTCATATTCAACAAGATATCTTTGTTTTGGTTGCAATAAACGTTACGAAAGGCGGTTTTTTGTTGAGTTATGCGCAACCAATAGAATTGATTTAAGTAATACATATCTCCTAGAAAAAGAGTATGAATGGAAGGGGGTACTTGCCGAACCTGCAAAAAAATGGCATAAAGATATTGTCAAAAACAGACGCTCTAATCCTAATATAGACTTTCCTTGTGTGTGGAAAGTCAGTAACGAAGTTGTGAGCTTTAATGAATGTGACATTGCAGAACTTTCTACAATTTCAGAGTTTAACAATAAAGATTGGCATAGTAAAACAAGGGGAAACCGTAAAAATTATGATGTAACTACAATTTCTTTAATCGATTTGCTAGAAAAATATAATGCACCAAAACAAATTGATTATTTATCGATTGATACCGAGGGTAGTGAACTTGAAATATTAAAGAGTTTTGATTTTAATCAATATGATATATCAATTATTACTTGTGAGCATAACTATACGGAGGATAGACACAAGATATTTGAACTTTTAACAAATAATGGTTATGTTAGGGTATTTACGAAACTTTCAGAGTGCGATGATTGATACATTAACAAAGCTTTAACATAGTGGTGCGCCTCCAAAAATAGTGCTGTGCCTCCAAAAACTGTAAAGCATAAATGAAATCAGTGAGTGAGTATCTATAATGACTATCAATAAAACGGTCTCTATTTCCACGCACATGGAAGCCTCCCATCTAGTGACGGGGCAGCTAGGTCGTCACACGATACTCATTGATCAGCCGGTAGCAACCGGTGGACAGGATCAGGGACCGTCGCCGCTTGAATACTTTCTGTTCTCTGTTGCCGGTTGTTTGTCTAGCATCGCTCGCATTGCTGCCATGCAGAAAAAAATAGTGCTCCATCATATTAATTTCACTGTAGACGGCGGTCTCAATTCTGCTGTTTTAATGGGAAAGCTGGATCAAGAGCGTGCAGGTTTTCAATCAATTGCCATTCGGGCAGAGATAGATGCCGAGCTAAGTGATGAAGAGAAACAGCAGTTTCTGGATGAAATCTGTAGGCGTTGTCCGGTGCATGACAATATCACTAACGCCTCTTTGATCACTCATTCCTTGTCATAAACAAGGCAGTGAGTGTATGAACATAATGTTCAGAGTGTATGCAATAATAGCTGAAAAGCGTTGTTTCGCCGAGATGATGGTATGGTGTCAACGTAGCGCGAAGCTCGGGTGATCAACTACGCCATTGTCAATTCCGCAGTGGTAAAACAGAGCTCGGGACGTCTTGCTAGTCATAGAGGGAGCGTTTGATGACATCGTTTACGCCGATAAGTGGGTTAGCGGGTGGACTGCTTATTGGGCTGTCAGCCACGTTGTTACTGTGGGGTAATGGTCGGATAGTTGGTATATCTGGCATTATTGGAGGTATTCGGAGGGGGGATGCTCTCTGGCGATTAGGATTTTTGGTTGCAATGGGTGTTGGAGGAATGACTGTCCTCTGGATATCTGATGCTTCGCTACCTGCGCCAGCTTCAGATCCTCTATTGCTGATAATTGCTGGGTTACTGGTGGGTGTGGGTACCCGCTTGGGTAGCGGTTGCACAAGTGGGCATGGAGTCTGTGGGCTGGCGCGCCTTTCTTTAAGGTCACTGGTGGCGGTGGTTGTTTTCATGGCAGTCGCTATGGCGACTGTATTTATAGTTCGGCATGTGATCTAAGGCATTATCATGAAACAGATAGGAATGGCTATTCTTTCCGGCCTGCTTTTTGGTGCAGGGCTTGCGGTATCCGACATGTTGAATCCAGACAAGGTACTAGGGTTTCTTGATATTACCAGTCACTGGGATCCAACCCTTGCACTGGTGATGGGTGGGGCTTTACTCATTCATCTTCCTACATCCCGATGGATTCTCAAACAATCGACACCGAAACTAGCTTCGTCATTCTCTCTTCCAGCATTAACGCAAATCGACCGTCCTTTGGTGGTAGGGGCAGTGCTTTTCGGTATTGGCTGGGGGCTCGTAGGGCTTTGTCCCGGACCGGCAATTATTCTTCTGGGGGGTGGCAGCAGTAGCGTTGTAATCTTTGTGGGAGCAATGCTAACTGGGCTATGGATGGCCGGTTATCTAAAACATAAATTTTGAAATGTACCTGTAGAAACTCCATGGTATTCCCTAGTCTATGTCCATCAACAAGAGAGTCCCGACATAATGAACCCTCTGCTAGAAGAGCACGAACTACCTCCCTTTTCTCGAATTAATGCGGAGCAGGTGAGTTCGGCCGTTGATCAGCTGCTGAGCGATTATCGAATGGGTGTTAAGTCCATTCTAGAAAATAGCAAGACTTTCTGTTGGACATCTTTGCAGCAAGCACTGGATTTACTGGAAGATCGCTTATCGCAAGCTTGGTCGCCGGTGTCCCATATGAATTCTGTAATGAACAGTGATGTTCTGCGGGAAGCCTATAATGCTCAGTTACCGAAATTATCTGAGTTCTCCACCTGGATGGGCCAAAATATTGATCTTTATAACGCCTATCAACAGTTGGCAGCCTGCGATGATTTCAGCCAGTTTGATACTGCGCAGAAGAAAGTTATCTCTAATGCGTTCCGTGATTTTAAACTGGCCGGTGTCGCCCTACCTGAGAATAAAAAGCAGCGCTATGGCGAACTGAAGAAGCGTCTGTCAAAAGTAACCAGTCAGTATTCCGACAATGTACTGGACGCCACCATGGCATGGAGCAAGCTGATAACGGATGAGGCAGAACTGGCCGGTTTGCCGGAAAGTGCTAAAGCCAATGCCAGACAACTAGCGGAGGCCAAGAGCAAAAATGGCTGGTTACTGAATCTGGAGTTCCCAAGCTACCTACCTATCATGACCTACAGTGATAGCAGTGCATTACGGCAGGAGGTCTATACCGCCTTCTCTACTCGCGCATCAGATCAGGGGCCGAACGGTGGTGAGTTTGATAACTCATCACTAATGGATGAAATCCTCTCCTTGCGCCATGAGATGGCTCAGCTATTGAACTTTAATAACTATACAGAATACTCATTGGCCACCAAGATGGCAGAGTCATCGGATAACGTTATCACCTTCTTGGAAGACCTCGCCATGCGCAGTAAGCCTCAGGCTGAACGCGAGTTAGCGGAGCTCAAAGACTTTGCGAAAGCGTTGAATGGTTCTGAAGATCTACAAGCTTGGGATATCGTTTATTACTCGGAAAAACTACGACAGCATCATTATGCGATCAGCCAGGAAGCACTACGACCCTGGTTCCCCGCAGATAAGGTGATTGCCGGTATGTTTGCGGTCACCGGTAAGCTGTATGGACTGACATTCCGTGAAATAGATGGCGTGGATACCTGGCATAAAGATGTCCGTTTTTACGATGTCTGTTGTGATGATGAGGTGATTGGTCGGTTTTATCTTGATCCTTATGCCCGAGAACACAAGCGCGGCGGTGCTTGGATGGATGTCTGTCGAACCCGCATGAAAAAGGGTGATAAGGTTCAGTTGCCTGTCGCCTATCTGACCACCAATTTCACGCCGCCGGTGGGTGATAAATCTTCTCTGCTCACCCATGATGATGTGGTAACGCTGTTTCACGAATTCGGGCATGGTTTGCACCATATGCTGACTCGGATCGAATATGCGGCAGTATCCGGTATTGGTGGTGTTGCTTGGGATGCAGTGGAGCTTCCCAGTCAGTTCATGGAGAACTGGTGCTGGCAACGAGAAGGTCTGGCGCTGATCTCTGGCCATTATAAAACGGGTGAGTCTTTGCCGGAGGATATGTTGGAAAAACTACTGGCAGCAAAGAACTTTCAGTCCGCCATGATAATGGTGCGCCAATTGGAGTTTTCTTTGTTTGATTTCAAAATTCACAAGAATTATCAGCCTGGAATGAATATCCAGTCGGTGTTGGATGACGTTCGTCAGCAGGTGGCAGTGGTGATACCGCCATCATTCAATCGGTTCCAGAATAGCTTCAGCCATATTTTTGCGGGTGGATACGCAGCGGGCTACTACAGCTATAAATGGGCAGAAGTCCTCTCTGCGGACGCTTTTTCATTGTTCGAGGAAAATGGTATTTTTGACCGTCCGACCGGAAAGAAATTCCTTCATGAAATTCTTGAAAAAGGTGGCTCCCAAGAACCGATGGAGCTGTTTGTAGCTTTTCGTGGGCGCGAACCTCAAATTGATGCGCTACTAAGACATAGTGGTATCTAATAATAACGGATATTGGCGTGCTAAAATGTCTATTCCTATGCCAATTGACAAGATAGCAGACAAATTATGAGTACCGTGAAACGCTTTATTGCTAGCGCAGTGTGTCCGCGCTGTGCCGTCATGGACAGAGTTGTCATCTATGAAGATGGGGGTAAATCGGTACGGGAGTGCATCGATTGTGGCTTCCGGGATGTTATGGCCTGCGAGCCTGAGCCTAAAGAGCTAAAAACCCGATCGAACCGTCAGATCAAAACGCCTCAACGCACACCCACGGAAGCTGAGCCGATCCGTTTTTATTCCAATCCGAAGTTATTAGTCAGAAATGAGTGAGCCGATTGTTGAATAGGCCCCGTGTTTCTACTACGGTGCGATAAACTTAAGAATGCTCAAAAGATCTCCTGTCGCTTCTGGAATACGCTCTAAGAATATGCACCACCTAAGGCTTTTGAATCGTCGTTTTTTTTGAGAATTTTCAACGAATAAGAGCATGCTCTGTGTGTGTTAAGAAAGCATAATTAGCGTAGGAGAGCTCAATAGATGACTTCCATCACCCCTGGAAACGGAAGATCAAACATTCAGAACGATCAAAATCCTCAGCAAGAAACCGATATTCAGCCAAAAACGACCAAAGCCTTTGCTCAAGATCGACAGGTTCATACGGAAACAGGTAAAAAATTAAAATTGTTAAATCTTTGGTGTATGCTCCGAGAATCTAAAGTGGGGAAAAAACTACACACGTTTTATCAGTCATTAAAGCAAATATCGAACCGCCGATTAACGCCTGTAAATACAGCAAGAGGCATAAGCCCTGAGTATCAGGGTAAGGTTAAACAACCTCCCGATTGTCACAACTTTCAGTTAGGTAAGAAAATAGGGAGTGGCACATCTGGCAGTGTATTTTCAGCATCTGTGAAGAGTAAACCTTCTTCGTCTAAGACTCCCAATAAACTGGAAAAGAGTTATGCTGTTAAAATTCAAAAGTTGTGTTCATTGTCTCCATCGCGCCATGCTGACAAGATTGATTTAGAGGTTGATTTACAGAAATCCATCCCGTTTGCTCCAGTGATCACAGGGCATAAAATAATACAAACAAATGACTCTCAATCTAGTTTGATCATCATGGAGAATCGAGGAGAGAATCTGATTGGTTTGATATATGGTAATAAACATGATTTAAAGACCGTCGATAATAAACCGATAAGCAGTGCTTTAGCTCGTTCAATTTCACGACAATTCATAGATCAGCTTCAACAGCTTCACCAGCAAGGTATTGTTCATCGGGATATCAAGCTTGGCAACCTAGTGATTGATCATCGGGGGATGGTAAAAATCATCGATTATGGTAGCGCACAACAAACAAAGAGTGAAAAATTACCACTTTATGTGGGAGAGGTTGGAACTCCTGCCTACATAGCGCCGGAAGTTTTCAGTGGTCAGCCGTATACTGCTGCTGTCGATATATGGTCATCTGCTATTATGTTGTATGAGATATTGACAGGCTGTCAAGCGGATATGATGTATGATTATATCGAGTGCAAAGACCAGTATATTTTTAAGCCTGAAGTTTTCAGCCATTTTATTCATAAAATTGAAAGTCATGAAACTCTCTCAGCGAGTGCTAAGGATTTAATCCTAAAAATGCTGGATCATAATCCCGACAAACGATTGATTGCCGAAGAGGTGTTGCAGCATCTTTTCTTCACAGAGGCTGATTCTACAGAGCACCAAGAGTCTTTCGCTGAGTTACAGGTTGGTCATATACAGGCGATCAATGAATTAGCAAGATATGAGCAAATGGAGATCAATATAAAAATCGGAAAATCGGAACCTGGCACACCTTCTATGGCAGAAGTGAAACATGAGATAAAACGCCTGCAAGATGAAGTTCGACGCCTACAGGATGATATGAGCAATAGATAGGGCAGATTTTTATCCCGTATCCACTGGATAAAAATCTGCCGAAACTCGTCAGGATCAATGGCCGCAAAGACTCGATTGAAGGTAATAGCAACAGGAATACCGCCGGGTAGTTTCAGATGCCTCCGAAGCCATTTTTATTTCATCACGGCGAACCATCGAATACTGTTCCAATCGTCTGCTCCACAAAGAATCGCACAGACTGATATAAACATGATTTCAGCCAAGATGTGGATTGTTTTTTTT
>JAGLCE010000097.1 GCA_023146365.1 Endozoicomonadaceae bacterium | reverse complement strand
AGATACGTGTTTTGATCTTTTTTATAGTCAACAGATTAATAAAAATAAAACTAATGATACCGATATTGGAAAAAGATCTGTGAAGCGTACTTGTGGTGATTTCATTTATGCACAGGATAATTTGTTTATCGTTGCGAAGCATCACATGAACAGATCCAAGGGTAATGTACTCGTGATACCTGGCCCTCCTTTGAGCTCATGGCCCACTATAGGTGACAATACAGCACTGAATTCATTGAATAATATGCTACCTGCTCACGATTTAGAGTCCCTTCTAAAACAGAATAAACCAAGAAAAGGTGAAGCATCCGTTATTCATCTGAAGGGGTCTAATAACATGAATATTAATAAAATAGTAGTATTGCCTATAGATTTGAATCAAGAGACCAATGAGACGTTGAGACGTATATATCTTGATGCGGCGATGAAGTTAAAAGAAGACAAGAAAACTAATCGGCAGGTCTATTTATGTGCTCCTTGCACCGGTGATAGAGCGGGGTTGATGGAGAAAAGTAAACTTGATGGGTGGTCGGTTTGTAATGAAATGGCTGGTGTGTTAGGCGCTAGTGGGAAAGTGATTGTGGTGACCAGGAACGACGACGCCAGTCAGGAACAGCTTGAGCATCAAAAAACAAAAACTACGGAGTATAATAATATTGATTCCTTGAATCAAGACAGTGATAAAAATTATGGCGGTGAATTCCATCGTGAAGAACGTGGAGTATTGGATGTAGTGGAGCGTGGCATCAACAATTCTACGAGTAATGTGCTCGTGGTACCTGGCCCCTCTTTGAACTCATGGCCTACTCTGCGTCAAGGTACAGAACTTCATAAATTGAACGAGGTGTTGTTTAATCAAAATATAGAAGCCCTAATGAAGCAAAATAAACCAAAAGAAGGTAAAGTATTCGTTGTTGATCTGAAGGAGACTGGGAAGAAGTTGAATATTAATAAAATAGTAGTGATGCCTATGGGGGGTTCCACTAAAGAGACAAATCAAACGCTGGAAGATATGTTTATTGATGCGTCGACAGAGTTACAAAAAGACAAGAAATCTTGGCGGAATGTCTATTTGTTTTCCCCTTACACCAGTGGTGGTGAAGGTGAAGCGTCTGCGATTAACACAGGTACACTTGATGGACGGTTGGTTTATAATAAAATGGCTCATACGTTAGGCGCTAAGGGGAAGGTGACGGTGCTGGAACGCAAAATTCTTGATCAGAAAACACCAGAAACTACCCAGAAATTTGATCAGCAAACACCAGAATCTACGCAGAATAACGTTACTAATAATAAAGAAAGGCCTATTTTTGAGTCACAAAATTTGTTGACCCTGTGTACTGATAATGGCTTTACTCTAGCTATGCATGCTGATGGAATGCTTGGATATGCAGAGGAATTTTTTGAGTCTTCAGGGTCGTCTAGTCACTATTCAATCGTTAATGCAGCGAATAGTCGCATGCAGCATGCCGGGGGAATAGCTCAGGCGATTAAAAAGGTAGCAGGCCAGGACTTTGATTCCGAGACTACTGAGAGAGCTGGAGCTGATGGGGTTGATGATGGTAACTGTCTAACGACAGACACTTTTGATATGAAGAAAACGTATCCAAACTGCATCAAAATACATAATGTTGTTGCTCCTAAGGCGTATAACGTACCAATGACATTCACCCAAGAAGAATATATGGATCTATTTAAACAGACGTGGATAAATTTGTTTAAATCTGCATTGAAGAGTGGAGAGGAAGATATTGTTTGTTGCCTTATTGGATGTGGTATTTATGGCGGGAAGGGTGATGATTTGGCCGTTAGCCTTAATAATGCATTGAACGATCCCGAACTTAAAAATAAAAACCTTCCTAAGCTACATTTGGTAGGATGGCTCGGTAGTAGCCAAAATGCCGATCGCATAGAGTGTGAACAGTTTAGTAAGAAATGGCTAAATGGCTAAATGGCTAAATGTAGCATAGATGTGTTGTACCACGTTCATGCATGGATAGGATAAAGAGCAATTATAAGGTTAATACACTCAGAACCAAACCGAGGTTCACGATCCGTTCTCTTATCCCTCTTACGTTTGGTTATTGATTCTCGCTGAACGTGCAAGTGATATGGCGAGGCCTAATCATGATTGAATGTATAACCCTTGGCACTTGACTAAAAAAGAAGGTCAAATCAACTTCCCAGCACAGATTGAATCGTACGACACTATCTATGTAAAATCCATTGTGGCAGGCTGGGGTGAGGATACCTTAGCCGATGTTTCTTATAACAATAAACCCATTGCCTCCAAGCATGCAGTTCATGGTTATGCATAGGGCTCACCCCAGACAGATACTTTCGAAATTAAATCGAATAGCTTCGTAGAAAACTGCTGTATTGGAGCTGGATCGCACGTCACCCATGGTTTTATTTTTTAAATAATTTGACTATAGACGATGGTGTTTTAATCTACCGGAGTCATTAGCTGAGTAGCGTTCATCAACCATTCCCGCACGATAGCGCTTAGAAAGTACTACTGTCTCGTTAACAGCGTAATAAAAGTTAACGGGATAGCAGTGCCCTGATAAACAAATACTAACAACAGATGCCATTCACTGATAAAGGCGTCAGCTTTGCATAGATCACCATAAGCCATTTACCGCCTTCATCATCAAAATTAATAAGCACGCGTGCTTGGGCACCTTGCCCCTCAAAATTAAGAATCGTTCCATCGCCGAAGACTTCATGTGTCACTCGCTGCCCAAGGCTCAAACCGATCTCTGCCATCTCCGCATGTCCAAGGCTCAGACTAGCATTTGACATCTCAGTATTGATGGTTGCGCTTAAACGAACCTCTTCCATCAAATCGCTCGGAATTTCACGAAGAAATCGTGATGAGTGGTGGCGTGTTTCTTTCCCATGGAGGTATCGACTTTCTGCATAAGTCAGGTATAGATTTTTCATTGCGCGAGTCATGCCGACATAACAAAGACGACGCTCCTCATCTAATTTACCGGAATCATTAAATGACATCCTATGGGGGAGCAGGCCATCTTCCATGCCGGACATGAATACCAGTGGAAATTCAAGACCTTTGGCTGAGTGCAGGGTCATCATCTGTACACTGTCAATAAACTGGTCGGCCTGTGCATCCCCAGATTCAAGAACGGCATGAGCCAGAAATGCGTCCAGTGGGGATAGGTTCTGCTGCATTTTGTCATAAAAAACAGCATCTGGATCAAACTGCTTACAGGCTGACACCAACTCCTCAAGGTTCTCAATCCGAGCATGGCCCTTTTCACCCTTTTCCTTCTGGTAATGTTCAATAAGACCGGCGACGTTTATAGCGTGATCGGCCAGTTCATCTAAAGGCAGGTCACTTGATGAGAGCGATAATCCTTCAATCAACTCGATAAACGAGACCACAGCATTAGTAGCTCTAGCTGTCAATCCTTTACCTTTCACCATCTCACGTGCTGCGCGCCACATGGAGACACCGCCGCTTCGAGCTACGTCACGAATCTGCTGTACCGTCTTTTCACCCACTCCCCGGGCTGGGACATTAATCACCCGCTCCAGCGATGGGTTATCATCCTGATTGCTGGCCAACCGAAGATACGCCAGAGCATTCTTGATTTCCGCCCGTTCAAAGAAGCGCTGGCCACCATAGATGCGGTAAGGAATACTGCTGCGCAACATGGACTCTTCCAACACTCGGGACTGTGCGTTAGAACGGTAAAATATGGCGATATCACTAAGTGCCATTCCGCCATTAACGGCATCCTGAATGCGAGCTGCAATGAAGCGAGATTCATCGACCTCATTAAACCCTGCATAAACCCGGATACGTTCACCGTCATTACCCTCGGTCCAGAGCTCCTTGCCCAGACGATCAGGATTATTAGCAATCAGCGTATTGGAGGCTTTGAGGATCGTACTAGTTGAGCGGTAATTCTGTTCCAGTCGAATAGTTTTGGCGCTGGCAAAATCACAGGTAAGCTGTCGTATATTCTCAATCCGAGCGCCACGCCATCCATAGATTGATTGATCATCGTCGCCTACCGCCATCAGATTACCTTTATCACCAGCCAGCATGCGCAACCAAGCATACTGTACGGCGTTAGTATCTTGAAACTCGTCTACCATGATCTGCTGAAAACGCTCACGGTAATGTGCCAGTAATTCCGGATGTTTCAACCAAAGTTCATGGGAACGCAGTAACAACTCGGCAAAATCAACGACACCCAGAAGACGACTGTTTTCCTCATAGGCGGCATACACTGAATACATAGTTTTCTCAAACAGATCATAACCAGGTTCGATATGTGATGACCGCAAACCTTCGCCTTTCTTGCTGTTGATATACTGCTGTGCTTGGCGAGGCGGCCATCTGGTTTCATCCAGCCCTAGGGCTTGCATTAGTCGCTTGATAATCCGCAGCTGGTCATCGCTATCCAGAATTTGAAAATTTTCCGGCAAGTCCGCTTCTTTCCAGTGCGTCCGCAATAGTCGATGCGCAAGACCATGAAACGTACCCACCCACATGCCGCGTACCGGCATATCCAGCATCTGCTCAATGCGTCCACGCATTTCTGCTGCTGCTTTGTTGGTAAAGGTAACCGCCATGATTGACCAAGGTGAAACACCCTCAACCTGAATCAGCCAGCCGATACGATGCACCAGTACACGGGTCTTGCCAGTGCCAGCACCGGCCAAGATCAAGCTGGAGCCAAGGGGTTGAGTCACAGCTTCACGCTGGGCATCGTTGAGAGAGTCGAGAATCGTGTTTACGTCCATGGATTCAGCCAGAAGAAAAATGAAAACTGCCAGTGTAGCCGAGAGAGGCGACTACCATAAACTGACCATTAGAGAGGTGTTAACCTGTTAATCGACCCCACACTTTTTTTACGCGCCCGTATTTGCCAGCAAAACCGTTATGCATCGGTGTAAAAGAGACCACTGATGATAAGGATCGTATTTCTATAGCAAAAAAGTACCTACAGGTTACAGTGCTCATCAGAGTGACGATTTAATACTCAAGCAAACATAGAGTGTGTTAGCGTGTATTATTGAGTATTTATTGATGTTTTGTCGATGGGTATGTCGATGTTCAGTGGACTTGAGCTGGCGTTACAGTTGCAGTTGCAGTTGCTGACTGTTCAGGGAAGCCTTCGTTCTCTAAGGCCTACATAAAAATAGCACGTTGTATGGGTCATTGCTCGGCACTTAAATCTTATTGACAAACGTAGGTTCTTCTTTCATAATTCCGAAATGAGTCATACCGTCCAAAGTTTCAGGAGCAATTAACGTTGGCCAACTCTCCTTCTGCCAAGAAACGCGCCCGTCAGTCCGAGCATAATCGCAAGCACAATGCAAGTCAGCGTTCCATGGTGCGCACATCCATAAAAAAAGTGATTGCCGCCGTTGAAAGCAAGGATGCAGATATCGCCAAAGCGGCTTATGCTGCCGCTACTCCGGTGATTGATCGCATGACAGACAAAGGCATCATCCACAAAAACAAAGCGGCTCGTCACAAAAGCCGTTTGAACAGCAAGGTTAAGGCTCTGGCTACTGCCTAAACCCGACACCCGAATATTGAAAAGTCGACAATCGTCGGCTTTTTCTTTATCTGAACAGCGATCTGAACGCCCAGCGAAGTATCTCTTAGTCAGCAGAACACCGCCAAGTATTGACTTCGCTCATCGCGGGAATTATTGCCCAGCACAGCTCCACTCCACAGCTCCACTCCACTTGGTATCACTTCTTACCTCTCAGGAATCAGTGTGTACAAGTCACTTCAACCTTGCAGTGGTCCTCGCTTTCATCAAACTGCACTTCTTTGTTCATCATATGGCGGCGCTTGAGGCGTCGCTGTTCGGCCTGCTCGTGAATCCTGATGCGCCCTTCCTCTTCCACACGAGCGCAATGTTCCGTTTCCATACGAGCCAAGACTTTATCTTCCGCTTCCTGTCGGTTTTTCTCTTCAATAAAGCACATAATATCCTGACAGAGACGTTCGGTACCCAGCCCGTTGATAGCGGCGGTTCGGTAAACCGACCCTTCCCAGCCCAATTCACTGACAATACGATTGCACACCGATTCACGCCCATCTTCCGGCAACAGGTCAACTTTATTCAGAACCAGCCAACGATCACGCCGAGCCAGCGCTGGACTAAAACGGACCAACTCATTAATAATGGCTTTTGCTTCCGCTACTGGGGCAGCGTCATCGTGTTGCGCCACATCGACCAGATGCAACAGAACTCTACAGCGAGACAGATGCTTCAGGAAGCGAATACCCAGCCCAGCGCCATTAGCAGCACCTTCAATCAACCCAGGAATATCGGCAATTACAAAACTTCGATGCTGCTGTACACTGACCACTCCCAGGTTAGGCACCAGAGTCGTAAATGGATAATCCGCCACTTTCGGCCTAGCATGGGATACTGAGCGAATAAATGTCGATTTCCCCGCATTAGGCATACCCAACAAGCCAACATCGGCGATCACTTTCAGCTCAAGGCGCAGGTTTCGCTCTTCACCTGGCTTGCCTGGGGTAAACTGGCGCGGCGCCCGATTGGTGCTGGACTTGAAGCAGCTGTTACCAATACCGTTATGACCACCTTTCGCCAGCAAGAATCTCTGACCGACACAAGTCAGATCACAGATGACCTCTTCTAGATCTTCATCAATGACCGTAGTACCTACCGGTACCTTCAGCACAAGATCTTCACCCTGCTTGCCTGTACAGTTGGCACCACTACCTTGCTCGCCATTTGTCGCCTTGAATTTGCGCTGGTAACGATAATCCACCAAGGTATTCAGGTTGTTTTCCGCCTCGACATAGACACCGCCACCTTTGCCTCCATTACCGCCATCGGGCCCGCCGTTGGGGATAAACTTTTCCCGCCGGAAGCTCATACACCCATTGCCTCCTTTGCCCGCCTCAACGAAAACTGGAGCTTCATCGACAAATTTCATAACGCTTTCTCCACGCTTGCCAGGCTATCTTCACTCCGCCTTTCCAGCGTTCCGAACCATCCGAACATACAAAGAAAAGCCCCGTCCGTAGGTGGGGCTTTTTAACCATGAATATGCACTGACTTCACCCATGTAAAAACAGTGCACTCTTCACAGATGACATCACGACGAAATCAAGCTGTCTCGATTCGCACGAACTTGCGACTTTTAGGACCCTTCACCTCAAAGACCACTTTACCCTCTGCCTTGGCAAACAGGGTGTGATCCTTGCCGATACCCACGTTTTCACCTGCATGAAAACGAGTGCCGCGCTGACGAACCAATATATTACCAGCTGCAACCGCCTGGCCGCCGTAGCGTTTCACACCAAGGCGTTTACTTTCCGAATCGCGGCCGTTACGAGTACTGCCGCCTGCCTTTTTATGTGCCATTGATCAATCTCCTGATATTAGCCGCTGATACCGGTGATTTTCACTTCCGTGAACCACTGACGATGACCCATCTGCTTGCGATGATGTTTCCGGCGATGGAATTTGATGATCATGACCTTCTTGCCACGTACTTGGGTCGCCACTTCAGCGACGACCTTGGCACCTTTGACAATGGGTGTGCCGATTTTAACATCGTCACCATTGCCGACCATCAGAACCTGATCAAATTCAACGGTTTCACCTGTGGCAATATCGAGTTTTTCGACCTTTAGCGTGTCGCCTTCAGCAACACGGTACTGTTTGCCACCCGTTTTAATAACTGCGTACATTTTATTCTCCGAAAATCCTGAGCCTTTTTGTCAAAGGCATCCACACTGGTTGCCCATGTGGAATTTTCTGTTAACCAACACTATTTCCTGTATCAGCGCCGCATGATGCTTTCCGGTAAACCGACACACACCATAACAAAGTGGCGACTGGAAGGGATCTTCAAATTGAGCAATCATTGTAAAGAATGCCCAATAATTGTACAAGTCCGTTCTTCCCGAATTTCGTCGCCACTTGACAGTCGCGCCACCAAACCATAGGATTCGTAGAAGTTTACCTATATTAGCTATAAGCACCCGCCTCCATGACTTCTAACCCTGCCGTTAATACTATGTACGATACAGTCAAAGACGACTTCATTGCCGTTAATACCTGCATATGCCAGAAACTGCTGTCGAATGTTCCATTGGTTGAAAAAATTGGGCACCACATTATAGATGCAGGCGGAAAACGACTGAGAGCATTGCTGGTGCTACTCGCCGCTCGTGCATGTAATTATACCGGTGAACGCCATATCGAACTCGCCACTGCTATCGAATTTTTGCATACCGCCACTCTGCTTCATGACGATGTCGTAGACTCTTCCGATCTACGTCGCGGACGCTCCACCGCCCATGTCAATTGGGGCAATTCTCCCAGTATTTTGGTCGGCGACTTTCTTTATTCTCGCGCATTTCAGTGCATAGTTAACATCGGTAATATGCAGGTCATGAAAATACTGTCCGATACCTGCAATACCATCGCAGAAGGGGAGGTGATGCAGCTGATCAATGCCCGTGACGCCTCTCTGTCTGAAGCGAAGTACATGGACGTTATTCGCTGTAAAACCGCTGTGCTGTTTGAAGCCTCCAGTCATACCGCAGCCATCATTTCCGGTGCGGATAAAACACAGACAACTGCACTACAGGACTATGGAAACCATCTAGGTATGGCTTTCCAGCTTATTGACGATCTACTGGATTACAATGGCGACAGTGCAAAAATGGGCAAAAATGTCGGCGATGACTTAGCAGAAGGCAAGCCCACTCTACCCTTGATTTATGCCATGAGGGAAGCTTCTACAGAAGATGCCTCACTGATTCGTAAGGCCATTCAAAAAAGCAGCCTTGATCAGCTCGACGAAATACTCAAAATTGTTAGCACATCAGGTGCAATAGAATATACAGAGCAAAAAGCACGTACCGAGGCCGACAAAGCCATTAACGCCCTTGCCTACTTGCCCGCGTCTGAACACCGCAACGCCCTAGAGCAGATGGCACTCTTAGTGATTGCAAGAACCAGCTGAATTATAACAGCACGTCTTATGCACGCCCTCTAAAATAGCGTCTGTTGCCTATATGACGCTTCCTAGATTGCCACAATAACCGATACACTTGGAGTGGATTTGAGAGCTAGCTGCTCGTAGGCTGTATATCTTGATTTGGCTGAAAATAGTCGACAGCTTCGGCCAGCACTCATCAGTGAGCATAAAGCGAGGCATTGCCAATCCGTAGTAGCGCAGGTGCAGGAATCGCAATACTGCGGATTTGCAGACGTTTTTCAAGAATTAATGAAACGTCACCAGCTCTCAGACAAAAACTTCTCAGGCATAGCAGAGCTTTCTTCTTGAATATATGCTTTCAGTACCTCAATAGTCTTGACTAATGGCTCCGTTGATAAAGAGAGTGCCATTTGTATACTATTAACTATACCAAAACAGATCCCTATAACAGCCAGCGCTCCTCCGGCACACAGAGCCTTAGCGAATGCACTAGTAACAGCAAATATGCATCCCAATATTGGGTGTATCCGCCAGCCATTTTTTACTGTCAGAACGTAACCCGTGGCTATGCCGACAGCAGCACCAACCAACCCTTCCACTATGACTAAAACGGGGGCTAGAGCTATGCCAAAAAGAATCTTACCAAAACATTTTGCTGAACGAACAAAGAGCGAAGTGGATGGAGTCTCACTCGCTTTTTTCAGAACGAGTAATGACTTATTGTCTGATAAGTCTTGTTTCGTTTTCCCTGAATTAAAAGCAACAGTGTTGTCAATATTACCAGAAAAAGCGCGACTACTAGTTATATCTGATATCATATACATACTCCACAGTATCATTGAGCTTTGCACGAACAGAGACTTTATTCTTTGGCTAGGCAAAAATAAGCGAAATGGGGGAGTTTATGCTTATCAATGACCTATTTGATTGTTTGAGTGCGTTTTTAACAACACCAAAGGGTAAAATAGCTATCGTGCAAAGCTCTCTATTAATATATTATTTAGAAGAAATATTATTATTTCCCTATACTTATATCGACCACGTTATGTGGATAAAGTTCAAATCGAAAACTTTGCACGAAGAGTTCGCCAAAGGTTTCTGAGCATATGAGATAACCGGTTTTTCAAAAATAAAAAACAAAGGGGTCAAGTCACTTGAACAATAGAACTCTTTATTAATCCCTCTACACGAACACCGAATTCGTTGTTCTGTTTTTTTAATTGCCGTATTTTATGGGTCGAAAAACTCACCAAACCGCAGGATATATTGTCAACTTTATTTTGCCAGCCTAGGGGCTGTTGACGTTTCATAAATTATTGAGAAAAGTCTGCAAATCCGCAGTATTGCGTTCCTACAGATTTGCAATGCCTCGCTTTATGCTCACTGATGAGTACTGGTCGAAGCTGTCACTAGATTGCCAGCATAAGTGACACACGGTTGCCCGATAAAAACTCAATCGGATTAAAGTAGTTTAAGGCTTTTCACCTGCACCTGACTGACAAGCAAAGCGATCAACTAGAATATAATCGATACCCTTAGACCAAAAAGAAATTACATCTGCCCAAGCACTTAACCAACACCCTCTTCAACAACATCCAACTAGATTGCTGATCAATGGCACCCTTCGAGAAAATAAAGCCAAAAAGTCCTACAAAGTAAGCATATTACACCTGCCTACGCCACTGTCGAAGAGCCGATATCTATCAGCGATTCGAACCTCACTTCTTCTAACGAACCGCTTTAGTCCAAGGTCGCAAAGACCATTGTCTAACTGTTGTCAAAACTTTTTCACATTATCATTGTCTACATAAGTAAGTAAATAAATAAATAAGAGTGAAATTAATTTTTACGCTGTAACAGGGAGTAAAGTCTATGTCACTGGAATTGAGCCTTGAAGAGTATCAAAACATCATTGTCATTACACTTAACGGTATTCTTCAGCCGGACAATGCTAATTTTCTACAAAGCAGTTTAGACGGCTTGGTCAGAGATGGATTTTCTCGCTTTGTCCTTGATTGTACCCAGCTTAAGTCGATCAATAGTGACGGTCTAGCCGTATTATATGATTTATTCCTTGAACTACCACCCAGTGGGAAGATCGTACTGTGTAACGCCAACCGACGCATACAGGGCATCTTAAATATCAGCGGACTTGGACATTACCTTGTTTGCGTAGAAAGCCGTGACACTGCGATGAAGGCCGCTCGGAATGACATCGGTCATCTGGATCTTGACTGGCATGAAGGACAGCACCCAAACAGGTAACAGGCAATACCTATCTTTTTATCAGAATGTTGAGTCAGCAATAGAATCAATCCATAGCTGATACTATTTTCCTAACTCGGCCGGCCTAGCAACTGAGGAGTCATCACGCTCCTTGGGTCAGGAGAAAGCTCATTTTTCTTGTCATTTGCCCTGCATGGAAATGTGGCGGAAGAATCAACGGTTTTGGTCGACACCGCCGTCCACACCGTCCAAGAAAAAGCCATTACCTGCCCAGCAGACACAAAGCTTGCCATAAAGATCATCAATCGTCTAAACAAGCTTGCCAACATTCACAGTATCAAGCAGCGCTGAACATTCGCAAAAGGCTAGATTGCCACAATAACCGACACACTTGGAGTGGATTTGAGAGCTCGCTGCTCGTAGGCTGTAGTTCTCACAAAACAACCCCAGGTGACCATATGGAAAACCATTACAAGCAACTAACTCTGCCTGAACGATACCAGATTCAATCCCCCTGTGGCCTACTGTTTTCGGCGCGTAGGATTGGTGATTACCTACACCGTTCCAATAAAACGATCTCCCTGGACCTGAAACGCTGCCCTCCTGGTGCTTATGATGCTGAGGCAGCTCATCGAAATAGCCAGCAGCGGCGTAAGACCGCAACCAAATTCCATAAAAGAGCTGATTCTGTGAGTCGGCAGGTCAAGTCTCAGATGAGACCCGACAGATAGTAAGGTTCAAAGCGGGTGATGGTTTCTTGCAGTTGATTGTCGAGCACGGTTCTATCGGTAATCACAATCACCGAATTAAACACCGCCTCTTCGGCATCATTGTGCAGTGATGCCAGTTGGTGGGATAACCAGGCAATGGAGTTAGACTTGCCACTGCCCGCACTGTGTTGCACCAGATAACGATGCCCGCACTGCCATCTGCCAAGCCTTTATTAAACGGTAAAATTTTCATTTATAAGGACGACTATTGCTGTGTGTTAGTTGGTGTCGCTTCATGCTCTTCGGGCTACTGAAACTCTTGTCACATAGCTCGCATTTATGCGGCTTTTCATCTGTGTGAGTTTTTAAGTGGCGGTTTAAATACCGTTTAACTTTAAATTTTTTCCCGCAGATATCACATGAATAAGAATAATCAGTATCGTGAACTTTTTCATGTCTCCGAAGATACGAAATCCTTTTAAAATCTTGTCCACATATCTCGCATTCATACGAGTTTTCATCGCTATGAATTTTTTGATGATCGACTAAATACTGTTCAAGTTTAAATTCGCCTCCACAGATGTTACATATATAATGATTCTCAGTAATGTGAATTTTTTCATGTAAGTGATAAGCTGAAATCTTGTGAAAACTTTTTCCACATATCTCGCATTTGTGCGCCTTTTCATCGCTATGAATTTTTTGATGATCGACTAAATACCGTTTAACTGTAAATTCTTTTCCGCAAATATTGCATGGATAAGAATCGGTAGCATTATGTAATTTTTCATGCCTATGACAATTTCTAATGTCTGAAAAGCCTTTAAAACATATCTCGCATTTATACGGATGCTCATTACAGGTATCTGGTTTATGTCTTTTCAACTGAGTATTTGCATTAGATTTCTTATTACGTGAATCGTGTTTATAAAGAAATTCATCAGTCTGTATTCGTTGAGGGGTACCTAGTGGGTCTATAGGTTTTGCGTTATCCGTAGCCTCTAAATGAGAAATAGAACTAGTTGTTGTTAGGTTATTAAAGTTTATTATAGGCGCCATACTGGCTAAATCGGAATAATCCATGAATACTGGTAGATTCAAGTTTATTTCAGGGTTTTCTATCCAAAATGGAATATCATCTGTTTTAGGTAGTAGACCCAAGTTTGCTTTAGGGCTTACGCTTCGTGAATCTCTATTTTTATCTGTGTTTATTTGATCATACTCTGAAACATTTTCTATTCCAGATGATGTTTCGTTAGTTATTTCATCGAAGCTAAATTTTAATTGATTAGGTGTTGTATTCTCATCGATTGGCTCGAAGTAGGACTCAATAGTTTGGAACTCATCGGGTAAGAAACTACTGAACTGGCTATTTTCACTGGGAAAAGTTTTCTCTACGCTTCTCAGTTCTTCTGAAGGTGTATTTGTTTTGTCTTCTGCTGTGTTTATTAAAGGCGTTGGCGCGGTTGTGGTAAAAATGCCTGTAGATGTGTAATTGATCATGTTAATCCTTAGCTTCATTATAACAAGTATTATTTGTTGTAAAAAATTAGAAAGTATTTTTATAAGCGAATAAGATTTTTATTAATTACAGCCTCGATTTATTGCTAAGTAATAAGTCTTTATTGTTATGTAGATTAAATATCTCTTCCCATAATAACATTAACTATATATTTCATGTGTCATCTATTTTTAAATCATTCAAAAAATATTACAACAACCACATCATATGAAATTTATTCATAGCTTGATTATAGTTAAGCTGACTCTTTTCTTTATATGCTAAAGGATCAGCGTTGCATATTATCGATTTTGATCGTACTTAGTTAATTTTAGCTTTAACTTGTTACTCTCGTTTTTTTCTTTGTTTCGTTAAGTTAGAGATTTCTGTTTCTCTTTAATAAAAAAATACTAGTACTGATGTTTTGTCTCTTCAGCTTATAAAAGAGGATGGATCAATAGCTATTGTTAAAGTTTGTCTATCAATTCAAATGCTCTTGCGCATCAAACCACTCATCATCATCGTTATATTGCTGGTCAATTAGCTTAACGTATTGATGATATATCATAAAATCAATCATTTCCCCTACATCAGTTGGCGTAGGAATCAACCCTTGTTTTGGAAGAGCTTTCACTTGTTCTTTCGTTAGGCCTGATTTTAAACAATCAATGACTGCGATTGAACAATTGTTATCTAGAAAATTAAATCTTGCCTCTCTTTTTATTTTATCGGATTGTTCTCTCATGTTTTGTACATCTAATCCATTTACAGGAATACTGACGAATCTACCACTGGATATTGAATGATTACTTCCTAAATTATCAAACGTGGCAACAAAATCATTAATGACTGAAAGCATGCGCAGACGATGCAATGCGAAACAAATAACGGGGCTTAAAGATGCGCTTATAACATCACAATAAAAAGAAGGGTCTGCATATTCTCTACAATATAATATTGCTAAGTAATTAAACATAAAAGCAAGATAGGCTATTTTTCCTTTATATAAAGGATTTTTAATTATTTCAAATAGACCAGATGGTTGCTCTTTTACGTCGCCAGCTAGCCCCCAATTCATAATGTTTCTGTTAGATTGCTCCTGTGAAATATTGCTATTTCTTGGCTCTTCCTTAAAGCCTCCCATTATAACTGCAACGTGGTAACTGGATAAGGTAACCACAGCAGTTTTATTGCTGATTTTTTTTAGGTCTAGTGTTGTAACATTTTCTCTATAATCTGAAAACCAGAAATTTAAACAGCCACCAAAAGGGATGTAGTTAGAAAAAGGAATGTTTTTTGCAACAACCCTGCTTTTAAAATCACTCTTCTTTTTGGTGCTGTTTGATTGTTTTGTTGAATGACAAGTTTCACTTTTTATCTCTAACCTATTGGCATGACTTTCTATCATTTTTTATCTCTATACATGTTACTTACACTAAAATTCTTTATTGAGACAGATAGCAAAGCTATGTTTTCAATAAAACCTAAAAATTAATTTATTTTCCCGGTGAGAATTATTAGCATGTTAAATTTATAGTGAGAGTCTACAGATAAAGTCTGTTTAGTTTAGGCACAAAAAAATGTTCCTATTTTTGTCGAAATTAGGCGTAAGAGTTCCTCTGTTGCAACGATCTTCTGGGAAGATAGAAGATCTTTTAGCAATTATAAAAAAACTGAACTTGCTGAGACACACCTTATATACTTAGACATACGCTAGATGGATAAGTTCAAATACGCTTTTCGGCCTCAGCAGGCACAATGCTATGGTGGATAAGGTCATAAACAATGCTAGCCAGCCCTAAACAAACCTTCTCTTGATCAAGGGTTTGCGTTGCCAAACTCTTATGGGCATCGAGGCACTCTATGACTGCCGTCTTAAGCGCATCATCAAAGCCGCCTATCATGGCTTGTTTTTTAGAGTTGTTGGTTACCTGCTCTAACACCTTGGGGTTTTCTATGAGTTTATCTTTAATGGTGTAAGCGAAGTTAAGCTTGTCATTATTGCTTAGCTCACCTTCAAACAGGGTGTTCATCTGATTGACGATTTGAGAAAGAAATTCTTTTTCTGGGTCGCGCGCCACCGCGCCACCGCCTTCAATGGCTGCAAGCTCGTTATCTTCGCCATTTAAATCAATAGAGTAGCTCTCTTTTCGGGTGAGCTTGTAGTGAGTCAACTCGACTAAGGAAACATCAATGGGGTCTTTTTCGTTATAGGTTTTAAGGTTTGGAATTAACGCTTTAATAAATGCCCAAAAGATTAATAATGCTCTATCTTCGTAGTTTACTATTTGTGATAAAAACTCATACATGCGCACGAAGCTGATCAGGTCTTTTTTAAAAATGTCTAAGCCATTTCTAGTTTCATTCGCTTCTTTAAGATCAACTTCAAGGTTATGAATTGCTCTTTCATTGTTGTCTTGTTTGGCGGACTCAAGATTACCTTGAATCTGTTTGATCTGCTCAAGAGTCTGTTTATAGCGTATTTTATAGCGATCCACCGCAGGCTTAATGGCAGAACTCATGGACGCTTGCGTGCCTTCGGGGTCAAAATAAGCATTAGCGTAATGTTCAATTTCTATTGCGGTAAAAATAGTGCTTTGCTCAAGCTTTATTTTCATATCATGGATAATATTAGGGTCGGTGACATCCTCAAGGGCAGTGGTTTGATAGTAAGGTTCAAAGGCGATTTTTATATCTTCGGCTTCATTAAAAAAGTCGAGCACAAAGGTTTGCTCTTTGCCTGAATAGATGCGGTTGAGTCGCGATAGTGTTTGCACACAGTCAACGCCACCGAGTTTTTTATCCACATACATGGCGCAGAGCTTGGGTTGATCAAACCCTGTTTGAAATTTATTGGCGACCAGCATCACTTGATAATCATTACTATCAAACGCCTTACGCATCTCTCGGCCTTTTAGGTTTGGGTTCATATTCGCTTCGGTATATTCTTTTTCTACGCCTTCTATGTCGTCGATTATCTTGCCTGAAAAGGCAACCATCGCTTGCATCTCTCCTTCGATGTTATGGTCTTTGGTGTATTTGTCAAAGGCGATCTTATAGCGCACGGCGGCGTTTCTGCTCGAGGTAACCACCATCGCTTTGGCTTGGTGATCAAGCATTGTGGCGACATGTGCACGAAAATGCTCACAGATTATCTCGATTTTTTGAGCGATATTAAAGGGATGAATGTTCAGCCATTTGGCAATTTTCACCTTGGCTCTTTTGCTGTCTAGCTCTTCATCATAAGTCAGGTTGCTGTGTTCTAGGCGATAATAAAGATCATACGTCGTATACCCTTGCAGCACATCTAAAATAAAACCTTCTTGTATGGCTTGTTTCATGGTGTATAGATGAAACGCTCGGGGCTTGTTGGTTTCTGAGGGGGCTTCATCGGGTTGTGGTAGAACACCAAACACTTCCAGCGTTTTGGCTTTTGGGGTGGCGGTAAACGCATAAAAACTAAGGCTCTGGTTACTGCCCGATTCCAGCGATGCCGTAATCACATCTTCGGCGCTGAGTTGCACTCCCTCTTCAATCTGCTCGGCACTGAGCACTTCGCGCAACTGTTTGGCGGAGGAGCCCGTTTGTGACGAGTGCGCTTCATCGGCGATGATGGCGTACTTTCTACTTTTAAGGGTGGCTCTTTGGCGTATTGCGTCCAACACAAACGGAAAGGTTTGAATGGTGGTGATAATGATTTTTGCGCCACGCTCTAAGGCATCGGCTAACTGGGTTGATTTGGATTCATTCGAACCCTCACGGTTAATACCCACCACCACACCGGGTTTATGCTCAAAGCTGGTGATGGTTTCTTGCAGTTGATTGTCGAGCACGGTTCTATCGGTAATCACAATCACCGAATTAAACACCGCCTCTTCGGCATCATTGTGCAGCGATGCCAGTTGATGAGATAACCAGGCAATGGAGTTAGACTTGCCACTGCCAGCACTGTGTTGCACCAGATAACGATGGCCTGCCCCTTGGGCTTTGGTGGCGGCCAGCAGGCTTCTTACCGCATTGAGCTGATGGTAGCGTGGAAATATCAGGGTTTCTGACTGGCTCTTTTTTCCGTGATGGTCTTCTTTCTCTTTCACTTCTAGGTGAATGTAGCGGGCGATAATATTTAACAGCGAGTCTCGTGCTAACACCTCTTCCCACAGGTAGCTCGTGGCAAAGCCATCTGGGTTTGGCGGGTTACCCGCACTGCCATCTGCCAAGCCTTTATTAAACGGTAAAAAAAAGGTTTTTGCCCCTGCCAGTTTGGTGGTCATATACACTTCATCGGTGCTGACGGCAAAGTGAACCAAGGCTCTGCGCTTAAACTCCAGCAGGGCATCACCCTTTGGGGGTCTGTCGTATTTATACTGCTGAATGGCATCTTGCACATTTTGGGTGAAGTCGGTTTTTAGCTCCAGTGTGGCAATGGGAATGCCATTTAAAAACAGCACTAAATCAAGCCGTTCCTTGCCGCTTTTGGTAGTGACTTCTTGCACCACTCGCAGGATGTTGGCATCGTATTTAGCTTGTGTGTCGGCATTATGGAGTTCTGGCTTAAACTGACACAGTTTGAATTTGGCGCTGATGTATTTAAGCTCATGTTTTAGGTAATACAGTGAGCTTTGTTTGTCCATGGCTTTAGCCACATGCTCACATAACACGCGTTCGGTTTTCGCGCCCTCGCGCTTGTGCATTTTTTCATAGGTCAAGGGTTGCGTGGTTTTCAGGTAGTTGATCAGGTCTTCAGAGTAAAGGGCAAGCTCTCTATCGTAGCCGCTGGCATCGCCTTCAAGCCATTGATGCGTGGTTAAATGGTGCACAATCTCTTGTTGAAACTGCAACTCTTGGTGCTTGCTCATATTATTATTATCCCTGATGCACGTTTGAAGTCAGGCGCACTGCGTGATTTTTTTATGGTTTTTTTTTACCGTTTTTTTTATGATTTTTGTGACACCTGTGGTTGCATCAGCGGCTAAAGGTTTTGTTATGTCGTCAGTCACCTTTATTTTGCCCGTCACCGCCGCACTGATCAGGGCGGTGCGTTTCTCTTTGAGTAGCTCGATGAGTTTTTGCTGCTTTTCGATGAGGGTGTCTATCTTGCCTGTGGCAGAGTCAAGGTAGTTGGCTATGGCTTGTTGTTCTTGGAGGGGGGGG
>JAGLCE010000096.1 GCA_023146365.1 Endozoicomonadaceae bacterium | reverse complement strand
CGGCACAATCTGGTTCGGGTAACAACAAAGGCGGAAAACCGACCAAAGATCCTGAAGCGGGTTGGCACGTTAAGAATGATAGTCGGGGTAACAAGGAGGCCATCTATGGCTTTTCTGTTCATACCGGTGTCGATGAAGATGGCTTTATTCATAGCCAAAGCGTGACGCCGGGTCATGTTCACGATTCTCAGGAGCGTGACACCTTGTTATTGGGTGATGAAACAGCCCTCTGTACGCGGATGCCGCTTACCGCTCTAAGCAGACCCGAGAGACATTAGCGAAGCTAGGTATTGAAGACCGAGTTCAACGTAAGGGCTACAGAGGGAAGCCTTTATCGAAAGGAGAACGGACTCGTAACCAAGCAATAGCGGTAACACGGGCGGGCGGTGAACGTTCTTTTGCCACCTATAAAAGACATTACGGGCTTGCCAGAACTCGGTTCATGGGTCTTGCTAAAAATGCGACGATTGTTGGACTGGCCGCTATGGCAGCGAACATTCGCAAAGGCACTCAGTTTTTGGTGCTCTATGGTGTGCCAAAAATATGTTCTGCGGGAGTGGTGCGTCGAAAACCGGTGCAGAGCACTAGAAACAGGTATCAAACCGATTATTTGGCGTTAAATGCCCCAGTGAGTTTCGTAATGGATGACAAAATGAGGAAAGTTTAATGAGCGCAGCTAAAGTTGCTGGTTATGCTGAGGTCTCACCTTAATAATAAGTATGTTACCTAGATTGCCACCACAATAATCGACACACTTGGAGTGTATTTGAGAGCCAGCTGCTCGTAGGCTGTAGTTCTCACAAAACAAACTAGGTGACCATATTGGAAAACCATTACAAGCAGATAACTCTGACTGAACAATACCAGATTCAATCCCTTTGTGGGATAGTATTTTCGGCGCGTAGGATTGGTGATTACCTACACCGTTCCAATAAAACGCTAGATTGCCAGCAAATATTACCTTGCGTGAAGGGCAGGTTATGTATTTCTCTATACTCATTTTTAACTGCAATTACTTCAGGACAGTCTTGCGGCTCACCGAATCCATCATTGAACCTAAAATTATATTCATCGCTGAATAGCGACGCATGGATTTCTCACGCTCTTTGCGCATTTCAATCGATACCTGCCTAGTGTCCAGAACTATTGAACTGAAGCTCACCTAAAAAAATGGCAACCACCTAGATTAACACTTAAAACTGCCTTCATACAACTAACTCCCTACCATGGACCTTCAGCCATTGCTTACATTCCAGATAATCAGGAATCACCCGTTCCACCAACGTCCAAAACTGTGGGAATGATCATGTTGCTTCAGGTGGCAAAGCTCATGCACCACCACATAATCTACGATTCGATTAGGTGCCATGATGATTTTCCAGTTGAAATCAACTTGCCCTTTATTAGAACAGCTGCCCCATCGGGATTTAAACGTCCTGATACCCACCCCTGCCGGTTCAACCCCAATGATACCAGCGTACCGCGCCACCTTGTCCCGTAACTTCAGTCCAGCATGGCACTTGTACCACCGTACCAGCGCATTGCGAACCATATTCGACTGATTTATACCTTGGGGTACAGTCACCACTAAACGCCCCTGCACCAGCTTCACGGGTTTGAAGTGACCACGGCTAACCTTCAGGCGATAGTTACGACCAAGGTAGGAAAACGATTCACCAGAAACATAGTCTTTAGCACTAACCGGCATAGCTTCACGGTGCAGTACGATCTTATGCTTGATCCACTGGTTCTTGTCTTTCAGGATTGTAACGATACGACTCTGCGGCAACTCCATGGGCACCACCACGGAAACCGCCCCTTCTTCCACCCTAACATTAGCTGTTTTGATTCGACTGGTGCGGATGACTTCAGCAATGAACCCGTTACCTTCGATATATTCAGACTGGACGATCATGATTTAAACTTCACCTTACCCAAATCCATGAAACGATCCTGCACCACAGCCACCAGTGCTTTGTCTCCGAATGAACACTCCAGCACCGCGCGCTTTATTTTCTTCTTGATCCCCTTCATTTCATCGGGCTTGGTGAAGAAGTCCACAATCTGGGTAGCGTGTTCGAACATGGCAACCAGTGCTTGTGTGGTAGCCTTGATTTCATCGAGCACCTGTTGATCCAACACTGCCACATTAGCACCCTGCATCACTTCGGCTTGCAGTACCCCATAGAATGCAAATTCGGTATCAGATAATCCCAGATCGGTTGCAGCCTTTTGGTGTTCGGTTTGAATGGAATCGCGCATATCTAACAGCATTTCCAGCTGTTGATCCCACTTACCGGCTGTTTTTTCGATAACGTCCCGTAGCCGTAGGCTGAGTGATTTATAATATTCCGGGTCTTCATCCAGATTGACCGTTATGTGGTGCTTGATCGCTGATTCAATTTCAGATGCCCGTGATTCCTCCGACTTCACTGCCCCTAGTGATTCACGGAAGTTAGCCGCTAACAGATCAACCGGTGGAATTTTGGGATCAACGCCAGTGCTTAATATATGATCATCCACCAGCTTGCGCACTTTTTCACCGGCATCCGAAATATCCAGACCGAGATCACGGTACCGATTGCGTGCGGCATGGTGCACCTTACCCAAGAATTTGAGATCAGCCACAAACGGGGTTGCAGCGGTATCGGGTAACACTACGTCCATTTGCTTGGCGAAGCGTTTAAACGCTATTTCGAACTGGGCACGTACTTCGTCATTTTTTAGCACCAGCACATAGTCATCTACATCTTTACCTTTCATGCCCTTGAAGAAAGACAGTGCCCGCGTATGTGTCGCTTTCAACTTGGGGATTTCATCTTTTAGCGTGTGATAGGTGCCTTCCACGTCATCGCTACTGAACAATTCCAGTGCTTCGATCAGGTATTCCGATAACCCGTGATAATCGACGATGAATCCACATTGCTTACCAGCATAGGTACGGTTCACCCGTGCGATTGCTTGCATGAGAGTGTGATCCTGTAGCTTCCTATCGATATACATCACTTGCGCTATTGGGGCATCGAAGCCAGTCAACAACATATCCTTTACGATCAGACATGCAGTCGGGTCTTCCTTCAGCGGTTTCTTAAAGCCAGCTATGGCTTGCTTCTGGTGCGCCTTGTCGGTGTACTGGGCAATGTACTGTTCGTCATTGTGATCACCGCTGATAATCACTGCCGATGGTGGCGCATTCAAATCATCCAGTGTTTGTTTAAAAATGGTAGCGGCATGGCGACTACCGACCACGATCATTGCCTTGAAGCCGTTAGGCTGAATGTGTTCGCGGTAGTGTTTTAGTAGGTCGATGCATATCCAGCGAATACGTGCAGGGGCTTCACGCACGGCTTTCTCTACACCGTACTTCTTCCTGATTTCCCGTTGTTGTTCATCGGTATAGTCTTTAAAATATTCATCAAACAGATTGTCCAGTGACTCCCCAGCTACATCCGTTATAACTTCACGACCTTCGTAGATGATTCGCACAGTGGCACCGTCTTCTACCGCTTCATTGATCTTGTATTGATCGATATAACCACCGAATGCCTGATCCATTTTTTGGGATTTTAGCAAGGGGGTACCGGTGAAACCGATTTTCGGGGCATTGGGCAAAGCGGCATTAATCGTCATCGCCAATCCACCGAATTGGGTACGGTGTGCTTCATCAGCCAATACGATAATCTTGTCACTGGGGTTCAGGTCAGTGAAGCCACCTTCTTTTTCAGCATCCTGAAACTTTTGCACCGTTGCTGTGACCAGATCAGAAGCATCCTTTGTCAGCAGGGTCTTTAGTTCAACCACTGATCCAGCGTTATAGACCGTTTCCCCTTGGGCAGCACGGAAGGTATTGGATAACTGTTCATCCAACTGGGTACGGTCAGTGATGAATACCAGCTTGTATTGTTGAAGTTCCGGGTCACGGCGCATCTTCACAGCAAGCATAACCATCGTCAGGGACTTTCCAGACCCTTGGGTATGCCATACCACCCCTGACTTTTCTTTTCGACCAGTGCCGGTTTTAAGCCTCTCTATGACCTTGTTAACCGCGCGGAACTGTTGATACCGGGCAACCTTCTTAATCAGCTTACCTTCCACTGGTTCGAAGATGATGAAGTTCTGGATCAGGTCTAAGAAGCCTGTACGGTTGAACATACCGGCGATCAAGCGTTGCTGTGCAGTGATTTCTTTTGCTTCAGTGAATTCCCCGGCATAACAGACCGGTGATGCCATTTCACGCACTTCGTTAACAGGTGCCCCACTAAGCTGTTTATCCGTGAATGGATATGCATCCTTCCAGTCGCCGTAGTGCTGGGCTGAGGAACTGATCGTGCCCACCTTGGCAAGATCGCGGGATGTAGTCACCATTAGCTGGTTATACCAGAATAGCTTTTCCGCACCTTCATCTTCATGGGGTTGTCGTAGGTTCGCATACCGCCGTAGCTGATTGATCCCTTCTTGCATGGGGCTGGATATATACGGCGACTTACATTCGACCACAGCCAACGGAAGCCCGTTCACGAAGCATACGATATCCGGAATGATGCTCTGGTGAATACCTTCTACCTTGAACTGGTTGGCGCATAGAAATTCATTGTTGGCTGGGTTATCGAAGTCGATGATCTTGACGGTTTGACCCTTGCGCCCTTTGCCCAAATCCTGTTCCACCGAACTATAATTCACCAGTGTCTGATAGAGGGCATGATTGTATTCCATCAACCCAGCGTAGTTGGGATGGGTCAAATCACGGGATACCTTGCGTAAGTTTTCATCACTGATCCACGGGTTGATACGCTTGATAGCGGTTTCAAGGCGCTGCACCAATACAACATCACGGAAGTACTGGCGCTCGTTGGAATGATCCGGTGACAGTTCACCACCGTGTATGTATTGCCAACCCAATTGGGTTAACTGTTCAATGGCTGGTACTTCTACCTTGTCGCATTCATCCTGAAACATAGGGTTAGTTCACCGATACCCGTACTTTGCCTGTTAACAGGTCTTGCATTAGGGCTTTTTTTATTGCAGTTAGTTTTTCAAGCTTTCTTTGTTTGCTTTCTGTTGTGTTAACAACTCCACTAATCGAATTTATTATATCTTGCTGCTCACTTATTGGTGGCAACTTAATCAGTATTTTCCCACAATCTGGAACGCGCATATGTGCCACTGTACTACCACCACTAAAGTCTTCAATCTGTGATTGACAATAATGGCTTTGCATAGAGTACAGTAGAAATTCAGGGATGATTACTTGTTCGTCAGTGCGATACATCATGGTGCGTTGACCAAGAAATATTCCTTTAGATTTCCTTAATATCCCACATTCACCAACTGGGGCTTCACGGGTGAAGATTATATCGCCATCCGCTGGCAACATTCTTCTATTCCATATTTTGTATGTATCTTCGGAAACATACCTGACGTTTTCAGTGTCAACTTTTCCATGACGAACATTGGTTGTTCTAATCATTTTGTACGGTGTTGGATAGTCCACAATAGGGGCTGTTTTATTCACGCAATCCACAACATCGGTACACACATCACCAACAGGAATTACACCCCACCCAACCGGAATCCTACCTACCGGCGAATCCTTAAATTCAGTGTGACGCTTTCCATTCTCGTCGCAGACGCCTTTGGTCAACAATTCTTGCATCATGCCGGTTTTTAAATCTTTTAACTTGTCGATTTGGGCTGTGGTTTTAGTGATTACATCGTCAACGGACGATAGGATGGATGCGATCTTTTTTTGTTCTGGAAGTGGTGGCGAAATTAGTGTTAGTTGACGCAACTCAGTTAGTCCAATCCGCTTCCTTGTAGAACCAGTACTACTGAGTTCAGCCTGAGTTCTAAATGGAACTGAGTTGATCGTGTCGTGTACGAACTTCGTATCGAATTTTGAGTTATCTACAGCCAACCGAATCCCATCGGAAGCCATTAAATAGCGTTTATCGAACGACGGCATGATAGTTGCCCTTGCAACAGGATCACCCATTTTTGACAGAATAATGTCATTTGGATAAATGTTACATGAGTGAAGTTCGTCAGCTTTTTCTTCTGATGTATATATTTTGTAGCGATTCTTAAACTCGCCATCACCGATATTTTGAAGTTGAATTATTCGAACGCCACTGTCGGTATAGTCTTCAGATTTCAAGTTCGACCCAAAAGGACCACCCGTGAAACTGTAACGATCACTGTCTAACGCCACATCCCTAATGGCAAAAGTTGCCCACCCATCGGGAACCGCGCTACTCATAACCCAGTTCCCCAAGATATCCCTTCATCACCGCTTCGGCATCAGCAACCTGTCCATCCAATTGGTGCAGTGAAACTTTGTATTTGTCCCACCAGCGTTCAAGCTGTGAAATGACCTTGGAATCCACATCACCGACAATCTCACGTATGGCTTCTTTAGTTTTGATATTCTTGCGAAAGTCGTAGTAATCCTTGTTTCGCTTCACAAACACTGCACCAACATCAAACCCATCCAGAATTTCTTCCTGAATGTATTCCGCTTCCACTTCACGTACCGGTATTCCACCGTGAAGAATGGCGCACATCGAATATTTCAGGGGGTGGACTGGTATCGGCATAACGGCGGATGTTTAGGTTGTAATCGTTTTCAGCAATGTCAGCCAAGGTGACGACTTTGCTGTATCGTTTTATTTCAGTGTAGTTATCGAAGGTAGCCACGATCTTAGCGATATCTTCTGCACGTAGTTTGTTTTGATTTTTACCCGGCTCATATTCCAGTTCGCTATTGATGAATAACACCTTACCTTTACGATTAGCCTGTTTCTTCTTATTGATAATCAATAAACACGCTGGAATGCCCGTGCCATAAAATAACCCCGAAGGAAGCCCCACAACCGCTTCCAACAGGTCATCTTCCAATATCCCTTGGCGTATGGCTTTCTCACTGGAACCCCTGAATAACACACCGTGAGGCATCACAACGCCCACCATACCTTCAGCATTGGTACTGGCGATCATATGTTGTACGAATGCCAAGTCACCAGCATCTTTTGGGGGTGTGCCATAGGGGAACCGACCATATGCATCGGCATCGGCTTCTTCTTTACCCCATTTTTTTAAACTGAAAGGTGGATTGGCTATCACACGGTCGAACAGCATCAGTTCGCCACCTTGACTGTGCTGTGGTTCCCGCAATGTATCCCCTTTACGAATATCTGCACTGAACACCCCGTGAAGGAACATATTCATTTTACAGATTGCCCATGTATTCAGGTTCATCTCCTGACCGTACAGGGACAGGTTAGCGGCATTTTCATCATGGGTGGCAAGGTAGTTCCGAGTTTGCACCAACATGCCGCCAGACCCAGCTGTGGGATCGTAAATGCGCATTCCCGCATGGGGCTTCAACAGTGACACCAATAGTTTTACAACTTCAGATGGCGTATAGAATTCTCCACCTTTTTTCCCGGCGCTATCGGCGAACTTCTTGATCAGGTATTCGTAGGCTGAGCCTAAAAGGTCAGGCTTCTCAAAGTCACTGTTACGCAAACGGTGCTGGCTAAAGTGGCTCAGTAGATCACGAAGCTTCTTATCGGATAACTTGTTTTTGATATTGAAGTCGATGGTGACCAGTACGCCTTCCAACAATGGATTGTGTTCTTCAATCGATTCGGTGGCTTTATTCAGTTCAGCGCCGATATCATGCTTAAGGTCTTTCAGTGCGCCCCACCGCGCGTTTTCAGGGATGAAGAAGGTCTTATCGTATTCATCTTCATCTTCAGCCAGCGATTCAGCTTGGGCTTGTGACTTACCTTTTTTGAGATAGTGTGCAATGACACCTTCATGCGATTCATCGAATGCGTCACTTAGCCGCTTTAGGAACATCATGCCGAAGATGTAATCCTTGAACTCACTGGCATCCATGTTGCCACGTAGGATATCGGCTGTTTCCCACAGGAACGACTCAAGCCGCTGTAGGGTTAGGGTTTCACTCATTGATAACATCCCATTCGTTCACGGTAGGGTTGCTGGCGCTGAGCATCGGACAGCGGCATTGACTCAGTCCATGCAGTTATTACTGGTGGTCAGTGTACCGTTACGCTGTCACGGGGGCAATAAAGGGTAATGGGGTCAAAGGGTATAGTATGAGCAGAAAGCATAGGGTCAGGTCTTGTTTTGTGCGTTTTCAAAATTCCATATAACTCGACTCACCCCAAAATAATGCAATCCAAAATAGCTTCCAATTTCCTCCATACTATAGCCCTACTACGATATGCGTATTATGCTATTGCAGTGTTTCTATCGGAATATTTCTTTTTATAAAAACCCTAGCACTTTGGAGGTTTGCGCTTTTGTGCAGAAGGAATTTCCGTTAAGCGATGTTTCCGCGTGATATTTTACTTTGCATGTCTTGAATAAATTTATCTGTACCTAAGAAGATTTGATTTTTCAGTTTCTCCCACGGTGAGGGTTGATTTTTTCCTTCTATAACAAAACTCTTATAAAGTGCAATTGCCGTTTTCTTTTGTTTAGCGAAACCCGATAAAACCCAATCAGTGTATAACCATTCGGGTGAGGCTATTTGACCTGTTGTGGCACGGTAGCTACTCCATGGCCAATCTTTGGCTGTTCTGACCATTTTGGCTCTAGCTGTTCTGACCATTTTGGCTCTAGCTGGGTTAAGTGTCGGGTCTCGCCTGAGAATACTCTATTTACAGACATAAATCCCTCCCTCTCACAGCTAAGAAACTTCAATTCTTGGACATCGCACATCTCGCTGATATAGTCCTCGTTTGTCTCGTCCCATAATGTTCCTGCGAGTAGTAATTTTGACTTCTCATCCTCATTAACTACAACCGTTGTATGTGAATTTTGTTTTAACAATTCTACTATCAATGTCCGAATAGAGTATATTAAATGTGTACGAGGACAAACTCTTAACGGAAATAACTTCTTACATGAATGCAAAAAAATAATATTATTTTTTGCGAGCCTGTCAATAATCCTGTGTAATCGCACTATTTAATATACCCAGCCAGCAGCGTGTATTTGCATATGCGTCTTTCATGTCTCATTGCATAGAAAATATTTTTATTAGACCTGGCATTGATATCAATGAGAACCAACAGCGTGCTGTTTCATATGCACTACTAAGTTACCTTTAGTTGAAAAAATGTTTTTGCATATATCGCATTCAAACCGCTTCTTATAATAATCGTGCTGTTTCATATGCTCTGATAAGTTACTGTTAGTTGAATAAGTTTTTTTGCATACATCGCATTCAAACCGCTTCTTATAATAAGCGTGCTGTTTCATATGCACTGTTAAGCTATTTTTAGTTGAAAAAGTGTTTTTGCATACATCGCATTCAAACCGCTTCTTATAATAAGCGTGCTGTTTCATATGCACTGTTAAGCTATTTTTAGTTGAAAAAGTGTTTTTGCATTCACCGCATTCATGCTCCCTATAACCATAGTGTATTCTCATATGCTTATTTAAGTTTCTAGTACCTAAAAAAGTTTTTTTGCATAGCTCGCATTCATACCGCTCACCATCAGTGTGCATATGCACATTTAAGTTACGCTCGTCTGAAAATTTTTCTTTACCAGTATCACATTCATACGGCTTCTGATCAGTGTGTATTTGCATATGCACATTTAAGTTACGCTCGTCTGAAAATTTTTCTTTGCAAGTATCACATTCATACGGCTTCTGACCAGTGTGTATTCGTATATGCACCCTTAAGTTCCAACGATCAAAAAAACATTGGCCACACTCATCGCATCGATACGCATTCTTATCAACGTTTTCTCTTATATCCTTATTTAATTCATCACCACTTGAAAAATCTTTTTTACCAACATCCCATGTAGAATAGAATTCATCAGTCTCTATGCGTTGGGGCGTATATAGCGAGCTTGTAACTTGTGTTTCATCGTCCTCATCAGTGCCTGCTAGACTGACGTACTTACGTTTACTGGTAACCGTTTCCTCTACGATTATCAATGATTCTTGGTTTATAAAAGCTGAAGTGCTAACGCCAATATATGGAGACGTAGGGTTCATTAGGTTGATCCTTTATTGAGTAGATTAATTGAAAGAACGATTAATTATCTTTTAACAACTTAGGAAGTAATTAAAGTAGTCAGGTATATTGAGATTAAATTTTTTATTTCAAGTGCAGTACCGTTGGATTGTTAGTATCAATTACTTTTTTGTTTATTAAAAAAAAGAGGGCACAGAAAAAAATGAAGAAATGGGGTCAAGTCTTGTTTTTTGCCTTTCCTGTGCTAATACAAAGGTATGACTAGCCCACTAAGAATCGAATATGCAGCCGCACTGTATCGCGTGACCTCATGCGGAAACGCCCAAGAAGATATCTATCGTAATGATAAAAATATTGATCTAATCAGTTTGTAGGCAACCGCTGACGGCAAGCGTATTGCGTATCAATTCTTCTAAAGAATCCAGCAACCATCCTTGGCATTTTTGTCAACTTCTTCATCCGGGAACGAATATAAGCAATGAAATCCGTTTTGGTTTTCAGAGCCGCTTTACCTAACAGAAATAAAATAGTGACATCGGATTCATGCAGCGATTGTAAAGACCATCGACCTTGCTCATTACTACCTCAACTCTGCTGGAGGTCGTATATCATACGTCTAAGGTCACCTATAAATGACTGACATCAATAAAACATCATGAATCAACAACAAAATGGCATCGGATAAGCCCTGTTAGCTTGCGGTTGCTCATCCAAAGTCACGCCAAAATGTCTGTTCGATGCGCGACAGCAATGCCGTCAGCGACCACTGGTAGCACCTCTGCCTCCTCAGCAAAACGCCTCCACTGCAAAACAGCTTTCTGCACTTGCCGAACAATCTCCTCCCCTCTGCCACGTTTCATCGATGCACTTTTTGCACAGGCGTTGAAATCTTCAATCGTCAAATTATCACGCTTGCCATTAAGCGACATCTGGTGCCGACTCGTCCAGCTACCTTGAGGGTCATAGCTGTAAGTCATATCAAAGGCTGGAGATAGAGACCAGTTGCCTGATTAAACGACCTGACATTCTCTTCTACTGCGTTAACGGAACAATTTCAAAAATATTGCGAAGTATGGGTTTTAATCCGCCGAAAAAATATTCCACGGCGATGACCATGACGATCAGACCCATGATCCGCATCAACACCTTGTTACCACTTTCTCCCAAGCGATCCATAATCGGCTTGGCGAAAAGCAAAAACATATAGGTAACACTGATGACCATCAAGATCGACAAGAACAACAATGAACGAAACAGAATATCATTGTATTGCTCCATCAAAATGATCACGGTGGCGATAGCTCCCGGACCACAGATCAGCGGAGTGGCCAACGGCGTGATGGCCATGTTATTGGTGTACTCCTCAAAGTCTATGATATCTTCTGGCTTGTCGATTCGGGTTTGCCCCATGCGCGCCTGTACCATTTCATAGCCCATTAGGAATAACAGCAGCCCGCCGACAATCTTCAGGCTATCGATTGAGATCGCAAACATTTTGAAAATAAATGTTCCAGTTAACGCAAAGATGACCAGAATCGCAAAGGCTGTCATCGTTGCTTTCAAGGCAACGTGACGCACCTGTTTCACTGGCAAGCTTGCCGTGATCGAACTAAACACCGGAGTAATACTCACTGGATTGATCATAGTAAATAACGATGTCAGACAAAGAAACATAAATTCCACGGGACTATCAGACATCCACACACACTCCTAGGATATATAGATTCATTCAATCGAATAAAATGACGATCAGTGTTCGCATGATTAATGCTGCTATTACTTTCACTTATTCCTGTTGTACCAGAACAGATAACAAAGGCCATTTCAACCAGATCGACACTCTGCTCCCGTCATAAATTTAGACGCTGAGAACCTGTATTTTACTGTCAGGTGCTGTCGTACGCCCATGATTTTTTTTCTACGATCCCATTATTATTCTGCCAATAGCAATATGCGCCATTCATTACCGTCCACAAACTAAACACTCTATCTTGACTGAATCCAATTTAAGTTATCTATATTATATTGATAAAAGTTATCGTTATTTCCAACGAACAGACGCATACTAAACATAATTGACGTACTATCATTTAAAAATCCTGTTTCTACCCCAATAGAAAGATGATGTCACGTTAACCATTTTCAAAATCAGAAGCCAGCGTCAAACCGTCAAGATGTCTGACGGAAGGGATGGCAAAATACAGAAACAACATTCGGTGCACCATGAACGAACAAGACACAGAATCTCAGGAAATAATTTCCGAACAACCTGACGATGAGACTAGCCCCAGTACCGAATTAGTCATTCCCCAGCAGACACTACCAGACAAACTTTACCTTATCCCTGCCAGCAATAGACCGTTTTTTCCGGCGCAGGTTCAGCCGTTAGTTTTCCTTACAGCGCTCTGGGAAGACACATTAAAGCGGGTTATTCAGTCTGATCAGTCGACCATGGGGCTCTCGTTTATTAACGATATTTCGGACTCCGATCAAGCGACACCGGCTCAGTTTCCAACCATTGGCTGTGCTGTCAAGATTCATAATCTGGTGGAGGTCGATGACCAGATCCAGTTTATCGCGCTTGGCATGCAGCGTTTCAAAATCGTCAAATGGCTGCGCCATACCCCCCCCTACCTGGTTCAGGTAACCTATCCAGCCAGCAAAGAAGAGAACTCGGACACTCTAAAGGCCTACGCTATGGCGTTGATCACCGCCATCAAAGAGCTGCTACCGCTTAACCCCCTGTATAGCGAAGAGCTGAAAAACTATCTGAACCGATTCAGCCCACATGACCCTTCACCACTGGCTGATTTTGCCGCTGCCATCACCACCGCACGCGGTCCAGAGTTGCAGGAAGTCCTCGAGACCATCTCGATCCGTCGCCGCATGGAAAAGGTGCTGATACTGATCCGCAAAGAGCAAGAAGTGGCCAAACTTCAAAGCGAAATCAGCGAGGCTGTTAACCTTAAAATCAGTAAACATCAACGCACATTCTTTCTTAAAGAGCAGCTCAAAATCATCCAGCGCGAGCTGGGAATTTCAAAAGATGACAAAACGGCAGAAATTGAAGAGTTCCAACAACGATTAGAAGGCAAGACCGTACCGGAAGCCGCCCAGAAAAAAATTGATGAAGAGCTACACAAACTGGCCATTCTTGAGATTGGCTCACCAGAATTTGCTGTCACACGAAACTACTTGGACTGGGTCACCTCCTTCCCTTGGAATGTCTACTCGAAAGATAACCAGGATCTTGAACAGTCACGCAAAATACTTGATCGCGATCATGATGGCCTTGATGACGTCAAAGATCGAATCATTGAATTTCTGGCAGTGGGCGTTTACAAAGGCGAGGTTTCCGGCTCCATACTGTTATTGGTTGGCCCTCCTGGAGTGGGTAAAACATCCATCGGAACCTCCGTTGCCGAAGCCCTGGGGCGAAAGTTCTACCGCTTCAGCGTGGGCGGCATGCGAGATGAATCGGAAATCAAAGGGCATCGACGCACCTATATAGGCGCTATGCCAAGCAGGTTTGTACAAGCACTCAAAGATGTAGCTAGCTCTAACCCTGTAATTATGCTGGATGAAGTCGACAAGATCGGAGCCTCATACCGAGGCGATCCCGCGTCAGCACTGCTAGAAGTACTAGATCCATCCCAGAATAACGAGTTCCTCGACCACTACCTAGATATACGGATAGATCTTTCCAAAGTACTGTTCATCTGTACCGCCAACCAGCTGGACACTATCCCAGGACCACTGCTGGATAGAATGGACTTAATTCGACTATCCGGCTATATCACCCAAGAAAAAGTGACCATCGCCAAAAATCATCTCTGGCCCAAACAGCTCAAGAAAGCGGGTCTGAAGAAAAGCCAGATCAAACTGTCCGACGCTACCTTACGCCAGATCATCGAGGGTTACGCTCGTGAATCCGGCGTTCGTCATCTAGAAAAGTTGTTGGCTCGGATTATTAGAAAATCCGTTGTCCAAATTCTGAAAAAGCCAACATTAAAGATCAGCGTCAACGCCAAGAATCTGGCTGATTATCTCGGCACCCCTTATTTCCGCAAGGAAAAAATAGTTCAAGGCGTCGGCGTGATCACTGGGCTGGCATGGACATCAATGGGCGGCGCCACACTGCCGGTAGAAGCGAGCTGCATTCATCACCTGCGCCACGGCTTCAAATTGACCGGTCAACTGGGCGATGTCATGAAGGAATCTGCCGAAATTGCCTACAGCTACGTAATAGCTAACTTGAAAAAATTCGGCGCACCAGACGGATTTTTCGATAAAGCATTCATCCACCTGCATGTTCCGGAAGGCGCCACGCCGAAAGATGGCCCCAGCGCCGGCGTCACCATGGCCAGTGCGTTATTGTCTCTGGCACATAATAAAAAACCGAGGCCACTAGCCATGACTGGGGAGCTAACGTTAACCGGACTGGTGTTACCGGTCGGAGGCATTCGTGAAAAGGTCATTGCAGCCCGACGCAGCGGTATCAGTGAGCTAATTATACCTGATGCCAACCAACGAGATTACGACGAATTGCCGGATTATATCCAAAAAGATATGATCGTACACTTTGCAAAACAATTTTCTGATGTAGTAAAAATCATTTTTTAAACGGTAGAAAGCGGATGGTCATAACGTCACTCGCTTTCCCAACGCAACTTTTTAAAAGAATGCTGGTCAAAACAGATCGACACCGCTGTTGTTTTTTCGAATATTTATTGACGTTCACGTGCAGAGGAAGAGATGTATGGGTCATTGTGACACTGCAAATACCAACACAATCACTGCGATTGTTAACCCTACAGGCTCTATGAATGTGCTGTCCAGCCATGAGGTCAGCAAGCTTCAGGATACCAGTAAAACCGGGCTTTACTCCCTATTTCGCCGGTGCGCCTTGGCGGTACTTAACTGCGATTCTGAAAAAGACAACGCCCAGGACCTGATGGCAGAGCATGAAAATTTCAACATCCATATTATTCAGGAGCCTAGAGGTCTCAAGCTAGAATTAATTAATGCTCCAAGATGCGCTTTCGTCAATAAAAAGCTGATTCTCGGGGTCAAAGAGAACCTGTTTTCTGTACTACGGGATATTTTGTATGTGTTCAGCAAAATGGAGGAGCAAGGCCTCTTCGAGCTGAATAAATCTCAAGATGTCACCAATCTGGTCTTCGAGATTCTCCGGCATGCACAGGCTTTCGACCTCAAGCGACCACCGAATATCGTCGTCTGCTGGGGCGGACACGCCATCGGCCGTGAAGAGTATACATATACAAAGGTGGTCGGCTATAACCTGGGTCTTTACGGCTTGGATATTTGCACGGGTTGCGGACCTGGCGCAATGAAAGGCCCAATGAAAGGCGCCTATATTGGTCATGCCAAACAGCGTATTGTTAAAAGTCGCTTTATTGGTTTGACAGAGCCTGACATCATCGCTGCCGAAAGCCCGAATCCCATCGTCAACGAACTGGTCATCATGCCAGACATTGAAAAACGACTGGAAGCCTTTATCCGGCTGGGACACGGTATTGTCATCTTTCCGGGAGGGCCAGGTACTGCCGAAGAGGTCCTCTATATTCTCGGCGTACTGTTGCACGAAAAAAACCAAGACATTCCCTTTCCACTGATCTTTACCGGACCCAGTCATTCAGCCGACTATTTTCAGCGTATTGATACGTTTATCGGTGCCACACTGGGACAGGGTGCACAGTCCCTATACCAGATCATCGTTAATGATCCACCAGCCGTCGCAGAGGCCATAAAGAACGGTCTGGACAAAGTGACCCGCTTCCGTCGCGCCAGCAAAGATGCCTACCATTTTAACTGGAAGCTGACCATTGATCGACTGTTTCAAGAGCCATTTGAGCCCACTCACGAGGCCATGGCAAATTTGACACTGTCATACGACCTCCCTCCCAGTGAATTGGCCGCCAACCTGCGACGCGCGATGTCAGGGATTGTTGCCGGAAACATCAAGGAGAACGGAATAAAGAGTATCGAACAACACGGATTATTCAACTTATCGGGCGATCAGAAACTGATGCAACACATTGATGAACTGCTCAGCTCATTCGTTGCTCAGCACCGAATGAAACTACCTGGCAGCCATTATAAACCCTGTTATGTCATTAATAATAAATCCTGACAGCAACCTAGCCACCCTGAGAAAGTAAGTTTTGTACTGTCTCTCAGAAGCGCATAAAAATATCGTCCTATAAAAAAAATGGATCTGCAATATAGATCCCTTTTTATAATGGTAGGCGATACTGGAATCGAACCAGCGACCTCAACGATGTCAACGTTGCGCTCTAACCAGCTGAGCTAACCGCCTACTGCTGTAAATAGCCTTTCTGGATAGCGATCAATATCAATGCTCAAGACAAAAATCAAGCATCTTTACTCCCGCACTAAACTAATATGTCGCTTGATAACAACTTGGTAATATGGCTCCCCGAGCTGGACTCGAACCAGCGACCCAATGATTAACAGTCATTTGCTCTACCAACTGAGCTATCAGGGATCAATCAACGCAGACATATGGTACTTATCGTTCCATGAGAGGTCAACTGGTTTTCAGGGATAATTCACGACGACATATCGCAGATAATAAATGGCCTATCAGCACTCAGGTAATAATCAGACCTTACCTTTGATATCAAGCCATCGCAACTTCCAAACGATCCAGCGCCTTATCCAACGTTTCAATAGCGACAGCAAACGACAGACGCATGTGACCTGCAGCTCCAAATGCCGAACCCGGCACCATGGCAACACCACTCTCTAAAAATGCTTCGGCAAGATCAAGATCAGACTGATACCCCTTGGAGGCAATCACCTCGGAAAAATCTGGAAAACTATAAAACGTACCGTCAGCCTTGATCGCTTCCACGCCTGGCAACCGATTAAGGCGCTCTACGACATGGTCATGACGCTGTTTAAAAGTCTGTACCATCATCTGCACGAAGTCCTGTGGACCGGTCAAGGCTTCAACTGCGGCAGCCTGAGCAATAGAACAAGGATTCGACGTACTCTGTGACTGTATTTTTTTCATGCTAGCAATCAGTGCTTTCGGGCCACCCGCATAACCAATTCGCCAACCCGTCATGGAGTAAGCCTTGGACACGCCATTCAATACAACGGTTTTATCGTAAAGCTCCGGACAGACATTGAGAATATTCACAAAAGCCTGACCCGACCAGAGAATATGCTCGTATATGTCATCCGTTGCCACCATAACGTTCGGATACTTTAACAACACTTCGGCCAACGCTTTTAGTTCATCTGCACTATAAGCGACACCGGTCGGATTAGAAGGAGTGTTAATGATCACCAGCCGAGTCTTAGGGGTAATCGCATGATCGAGCTGTTCAGGGCTCATCTTAAAACGAGCCGCCAACGTTGTTTCCACAATAACGGGCACTCCTTCGGCAATGGTGACCATATCGGGATAGGAAACCCAGTACGGTGCAGGTATCACCACTTCATCACCCGAATTCAACAACGCCAAAGCCAAATTAAAAAAGCACTGCTTGCCGCCATTGGACACCAGAATCTGACTGGGTTCGTAGTTGAAACCGTTATCCTCTGAAAACTTGTTAATCACCGCTTCCTTCAGCTCTGGCGTCCCATCAACCGCGGTATACTTGGTCTTGCCGTCATGAATCGCCTTAATAGCGGCCTCCTTGATATGACTCGGTGTATCAAAGTCCGGCTCACCGGCGCCAAGGCCAATAATATCCTTACCTGCCGCCCGGAGTTCCGCCGCCCGAGTAGTCACCGCCAAAGTCGGAGAAGGTTTGATACTCTGAACTCTACGGGAAAGCTGCTGATTCAAGCTGATATCCTCTCTATTTTTGGGAAGCGCATCATCCAGACATCCAGAATTAGACGACTTCCAGCCAGACAAACTGATTTATTGCATAACGAATTAGCACACTACGGTGTCATTCGACGTAATACTACATGATTCACAGAATAGCAGGAACCCACGAGTCAGCGACTCAAAGTAGTCTCCGCTTTTCAGCCCACTGGACTGAAATTCGCGATATTTAATGGGTGCTATGAAGAAAGAAAATAATGGTGGAGCATCCATGCTCCGAGGTTCCTCCATGGAACCGATATCAAACCTGACTCTTGCCGAGCATCCTTTGCTCTATCCTCTGCCTTTATAAATGGTGGAGCATCCATGCTCCGAGGTTCCTCCATGGAACGGGTATCAAACCTGACTCCTGCCGAGCATCCTTTGCTCTATCCTCTGCCTTTATAAATGGTGGAGCATCCATGCTCCGAGGTTCCTCCATGGAACCGATCTCAAACCTGACTCCTGCCGAGCATCCTTTGCTCTATCCTCTGCCTTTATAAATGGTGGAGCATCCATGCTCCGAGGTTCCTCCATGGAACCGATATCAAACCTGACTCCTGCCGAGCATCCTTTGCTCTATCCCTTGCTCATATCAATACAGACTTCGTGCCAACACTGCTCAACCTAAGAAATAACAAGGACTGTCACCAGATATCCAACCTATCAGGCTTAATTTAACTGGGTAGAACACGACCTATTAAAACGATCATGTGATACAGATAGAAACGAGAAGTAACGCATCCAGTGACTGGCAACCTTCATCCACATTACCAACCTGATATTTAGCGGATACGACCCATTTCTGTCATCAGCCATTTTTCAATCAGCAGAGAAACAAGCATCGGATAAGCGATACCATATCTGAAACAAGAGGAGCCGAAACAAAGTCAGCAGAAGATAGCTGACACGACCTGTATTAGAGACGTAGATTGAGGATAAACAACACGACAGTACGGTATTGTCAACGTGTTGACCGAGCAGTAGATGGAAGCGTTCGTTTTTTACGATAGACCGGTGTAACCCGCTTGCCTTGCAGGCGCTTCATTCGCACATTCTCTTCACGACTGCTGTTGATAGTCACTTTCACCGGCTCAAGACCCACCAGCACAGACAGTGAATCAACTGTCGCTTGATCAAGCTCATGCCACTGTCCCTGTCGCAGATGATCAGGGATGATAATACTGCCATAACGAACACGCTTCAGACGATTAACGGCTAACTCTTGGGATTCCCACAGCCGACGCACTTCCCGATTGCGCCCTTCCCGCAGACAGACATGAAACCAACGATTCCGCCCCTCTCCACCACTATCAACAATATCGGTAAACCTAGCCAAACCATCCTCCAATTTAACACCATTGAACAGATGATTAATTTTATCTTGGGTGATATCACCGAAAACACGCACCGCATATTCACGCTCAATCTGGTGGGAAGGATGCATCAGACGGTTGGCCAGTTCGCCATCGGTGGTAAACAGTAACAGACCTGAGGTATTGATATCCAACCGGCCAACACTCATCCAACGCTCCCCCTTTAACGTTGGCAAGCGATCAAAGACGGTCGGCCGTCTATCCGCATCATGACGGGTACAAACCTCACCTTCCGGCTTGTTATAGGCTAATACACGACAGACTCTAGCCATCTGATACTTGACATAACGGCCATCAAGACGAATCTCCTCTGTTCCGATAACCTTGGCACCCAGCACCGCCTTATCGCCATTGATCGTCACACGACCACTAACAATCCATCGTTCAATCTCACGCCTTGAACCCAGCCCCTGGCGAGCCAACAATTTCTGCAACCGTTCGCCGGTCAACGGCGTTTCGATATCATTAATCTCTGCTATCATCATTACTACTCGCTACTATCTGGTTAAGCATCAAAAATGTCCGATTGCCTAAAATCTGACGAAGGTTTCTCGAATGTTCCACGCCAACAATCGGGTGTAAACAGGTCGTAAATTGATCGACAAGCGGTCAAATTCACGACGCTTATGAAGTCGACTGAGCTACTGCAGAAAAAGTGACAAGCATTCTTGAGATACCACCCATTTGAGCAATACGTAACTGATTGAGATGCAATCAACATCTGAATCAGTCCTGCATTTTCACTGCGCCCAAAGAACGTCTTGATGTTGAGGTTCTGTTTGATCCATTAAAAAAACAATCCAATCGACCAGCGCTGCCTGTAAAACGCGACAATGTCTTCGCCAGTACAGGTTAAGTCATTGCTCAAAAACAGCAATGAATGGTTATATTCTTTGCATAGCAATGTAATTTACCGCAGAGATATAGAGCACTCTTTTCTAGCGCCTCAGTTAATTTAAATCCAAAGACATGCCAATCCCAGTAATCTGCAATAGAAGAGCGTTAACTCTCCTCTTCTTGCGATTCGGATGACTGAGACTCATTAACGCTCGCAGACGTATCGTAACTTATCTTGACACTCACCGCTTCGTCAGATTGAACATCGTTCTCAGCCTCCTGATATCTAGGAGCTAAATCGTTGAAGTCAGTCTTCAGTCCATCTTCAAGATCATCCAGCTCCGAAAACAGACGCGCAACATTTTTCTCGCTCTCTTCCTGAAACTGATGAGCCATTTCGACCAGCGATGGAGCAGCAGCATCCTGCTCACTATCGACAACCATCTCTTCCACATCAGGCTCTAACCCCTGCAAGACTTGCTGAGCAATTTTCGGTAACTCAGACACACCCTCTTCAAGTGATGAGGCCATCTCATCCAAGCTCCGAGTCTCACCTAACGACGGTAACTCATCAAGACTCTTCAGATTAAAATAATCGAGAAACTGCCAAGTAGTTGCAAACATGGCCGGCCGACCCGGAACATCTCTGTGTCCCACGATACGCACCCACTCACGTTCCTGCAAGGTTCGCATGATGTTGGAGCTGACACTAACACCACGAATATCTTCAATTTCGCCTCGAGTAGTCGGTTGTCGATACGCCACCAGTACCAGCGTTTCCAGCAGAGCCCGTGTATACCTCTGTGGTTTCTCTTCCCATAGCCGTCCGACCCATGGATTAAGCGATTGCAGCACTTGAAAACGCCACCCACTGGCCACTTCTTTCAATTCAAAACCACGCCCTTCGCAATTAATTGCAATCTCCGCCAGCGCAGCTTTCAGTGTTGATTTATCTGGACGCTCGTACTCATCAAACAACTGGGCTAGTTGCTCCAGACTCAGTGGTCTACCGGCAGCCAATAATACACCTTCCAGAATCAACGTTACCGGTATTTCTGCGTTATTCATTCAGTGCGAGCCTTGACATGAATGGGTCCAAAATCCTCGGTCTGAACTAGATCAACTAGGGATTCTTTCATTAATTCCATAATAGCCAAGAATGTGACAACAACGCCCATACGCCCCTCCTCTGCCGTTAACAGCGCAATAAATGGGGTAAAACCATCTAACGTCAACCGATTCAATACCTGAACCATTCGCTCACGGGTAGAGAGCGCCTCTCTCTTTATCTGGTGACCTTCAAAAAGATCCGCACGACCCAGCACGTCTGACAACGCCAGCAACATCTCCCGCAAATCCACTTCGGGATAGACCTCCCGCTTGTCCAGTATGGGTGGTTCGGCACTGGCCAGATAATAATCCCGATCCTGTCTCGGTATAACATCCAGATCTTCTGCGACCCTCTTGAAGCGCTCATACTCTCGGAGTCGGCGAATCAACGCTGCCCGAGGATCCTCTTCTTCATCTTCAATCAACGTCTGCCGAGGCAGCAGCATTCTGGACTTAATCTCGGCCAAAGTCGCAGCCATAACCAAATATTCAGCCGCCAGCTCAAACTGGCTGGCCTGCATCATATCAACATAACTCATGTATTGTCGGGTGATGTCGGCCACAGGCATCTCAATAATATCCACGTTATTCCGCTTGATCAGATAGAGCAGAAGATCCAGTGGTCCTTCAAACGCTTCCAGAAACACTTCCAATGCTTCCGGCGGAATATAAAGATCATCCGGTAGCTTACTAAACACTTTACCTCGAAATGTCGCAATGTGCATTCTTCGCTCTAGAGCGCCATCATCAGGATTCGCTGGCTCATTTAACACTGTCGATCGATCAATAATATCTACATCCATACCCATATCCTAACGGCAAGAAAGATCTCACTCACGCCTATTATCCCGCCTTTATTGTTATAACTAAACACCGATCCCAACCATGATCAATGTGTCATTATGGCTAACAATAGATGTAATTCTGTATATTCCGGCACCTTTGATTGAATAGATACTGATTAATCAGACAGTTCTGTCGTATCCTCCTTACCATGACGCAGAATTTTCATCGTACCTTCAGTCAAGCTAATCACACTGGTTAACGTGACACCGCAGTAGCCGCCATCAATGACCAGATCCACCTGATGTTCCAACATTTGGCGAATTTCATAAGGATCAACCAGAGGGTACTCATCACCCGGCAGGGTCAACGTGGTACTGACCAGCGCGCCCCCCATCTTTGCCAGCAACGCTTGGGCAATGGCGTTGTCAGGTACTCGGAGGCCAATCGTCCGACGCTTGGGGTGCAACATCAGCCGCGGCACCTGATGGGTCGCCTTCAGGATGAAGACCCAGGCACCCGGTGTCTTGTTTTTCAGGAATCGATACGTCCTGTTGTCAACTATCGCATAGGTCGCCAGCTCGGATAGATCACGACAGACCAGCGTGAAATTATGCCGATCAGGCAACTGTCGGATCCGTCGAATACGCTCAATCGCTTTCTTTTCCCCCAGACGACAGCCCAGTGCATAAGTAGAATCAGTGGGATAAACAATAACACCACCGGATTGAACAATGCCAACCGCCTGCTGAACCAGAAATGGCTGGGGGTTATCGGAATGAACTTGAAAAAACTGGCTCACGACAATGCTTCAATTTGTGAAAGGTGAACTGCAATTATAAGACGATTCAAGAGGCAATGGCTAAATATCTGTCATCAAACAGCTCCCACACAGGCTGACAGCCCTCGGGGATCGGCTTTAGCCTCCCCAGTTCCACCCGTTCTGACCAAGGGCCATGAAAATCGCTGCCCAGTGAAGCCGCAAAGTGATACTTCTCACACAATTCAACCAGCTTGTCGCGCTCCCCCCAAGGCTGCAAACACCCCACCACTTCAAGCGCCAGACCGCCTGCATGAGCAAAATCTTCCGCCAACGCCTGCAACTTAACCCCCGTAAGCCTGTATTTCCCCGGATGTGCAAGCACGGGGATCCCCTTCCACGCTCGTATCCAGTCAACAACCGTCGTTAGATGAGGCCAGTGAGAACGTGCATTTCCAATATGCTTGTTACCTAAGTATTTTTTGAACGCCGCCTCCCGGTGAGCCACCTTCCCTTCCCGTATCAACCAGTCAGCGAAATGAGGTCTGCCGATCTGCAGCTCGTCCGGACCCAGCAAAAAATCGCTCCCCGCAGAAATCTGTGCACTTCTGGCCAGAGAGACGGCACCTGCCAACACGTGTTCAGCAGTTATCCCGGGCAAACGCTGAGCAACCTTTTCAGCTATACGCTCACAACGCTTCCAGCGAGAACTGTGCTGCTGCATCAGACACTCATTAACACCAGACTCCGCCAACGAAAATCCCAACCCTACGACGTGAATCTCTTGATTTCCCCAAAGACAAGAGAGCTCTATTCCCACAACCAGCATTAACCCAGGATCCTCAACCGTCGACAACAGATGTCTAACGCCTGCCACCGTATCATGATCCGTTATCGCCAGCAGATCCACGCCCTTCGACTTGGCTCGTTCCAATAGCTGAACAGGCGAAAGTACGCCATCTGAGGCTGTAGTATGACAGTGTAGGTCAACGTTACTATACATCCGTGTTCTTTATCCTGACGACAAGACCCTGTAGACTAAGCACATTCATTCCATGTTGTTAATTATCATTCATCTAATTTGCAATGCATGGTAGCAGACTTAAAACAGGACGAACCAATTTTAACATGAAGCAATTTATCGATTTCCTACCATTATTGGCATTTTTCATTGTCTATAAGATAGACCCCAGGCTTGTCACTGTGGCTGGCCACGAGTTTGAGTTCGGCGGCATCTTCAGTGCCACCATGATACTGATTATCGTTTCTGTCATCACTTACGGGCTGATATTTCTGAAGTATCGAAGCCTTGAAAAGAGCCAGATAATCACCTTGTTGGCAGTACTGCTGTTCGGCTCCCTCACACTATTTTTTCATGAAGAGATCTATTTAAAATGGAAAGCTCCCATCGTCAACTGGATTTTCGGTCTAGCCTTCCTGTCCAGCCAATTCATCGGTAAGAAGCCTATGATTCAACGTATGCTGGACCATACTATGACCTTGCCTGACATCATTTGGTCTCGCCTCAATACCTGTTGGGTCCTATTTTTTATTCTGCTGGGTGCCGCCAACCTCTATGTAGCATTTACGTTTGAAACCATCTGGGTGGACTTCAAAGTATTCGGAAGTCTAGGGTTGACCTTTACGTTTGTTATCATCCAGTTTATGTTTCTTTCCCCCTATATGAATATGAAGCAGAAAAACAGTGACAAAACAATCTGAACAAACAGGATCATTCGCTCCACTGACTCTGGATCATAAAGTATACTCAATTCCATCATTCATCAACACACTATGGCTTTGATGATTAGATTGATATAGTTGCTTTTTAACAACCCAATAGAGAACATCACATTGAAACGAGTGATTCCTGTTTTACTGGCCATCATGGCGGCTAGTGTCATCCAAGCCGAGACCCGCTACGTCTCCGACATTCTCTATGTTCCCCTACGCTCAGGTCCCAGCTCTCAATATAAGATTCTGCATCGTGGACTAAAAACGGGCACCCCCCTAGAAATATTGGGGCTGCCGATTACAGGCAGCGACGAAAGCTATATCAAAGTTCGTAGTCGTTCTGGCAGTGAAGGCTATATCCCCACCCAATACCTACTGAAAGAACTACCCGCCAAGGATCAATTAACAGAAATACTTACTAAAAACAAAGAGCTGGTATCGAAAAGTACGGAATATCGCACTCTGCTGACCGCCTCTGAAAGCAGCAATCGAGAACTGACTGGTAATCTGAAGAGTAGCAACCAGCAAATCCAAACGCTGAAACAGGAACTGAACCACATCCGTGAAATATCAGGCAATAGCCTCAAGATCGACAACCGCAACAAGACACTCGTTGTCAGCAATGAACGAATGAAAGCGCAGCTCAACACCCTGCAGACTGAAAACCAGCAGCTGTCAGACAGCACACAACAACGCGAGTACCTCTACGGTGCACTGACTTTATTGATGGGCGTTCTGCTAGGACTGTTTGGCCCGTTACTGAAACCAATGAAAAAATCCAACTGGAGCTAATACCACTGATTCATCCTTGGCAGATTAAACCAGAAATACACTCACTGGAATAACGAGCTATAATTTGCTCACTGCTCGCCCTCTGTTTTTATTTTTATGAAAAAAAAATCTAAATCAACAATATTGTTAGTAAATACAACAATATTGTTAATAAATACAACAATATTATTACTGAAAACTTGTTACCATGAACGTCATGGTCAACGATGAGTGGCAGAGATTGAATCCGCCATTCTAATTCACAATTAACGTTATAGACATTTGCATCACTAGAACCAAAATGTAATAAAAAAACATTAAGGACACTAAGGAAATAATTATGAATAATTACGATATTACAAAAACAACGACACATTCCAGCTGCCTTCAAGACGAAGACAAAGGCAACGTTAATGACAAACAACAAAAAAAATTCCGCCAATTCTGTGTAACGATACAAACATTCTTTAAAAGTATGTCAGATAAACTGTCAGATCTGTTATATCGCTTTATCGACCTATTCAGCAGAAATGTAACAACTAAAACGCCAGAAAATCATACCCAAGAAGAATCCATAACCAGTTTTCAACAGACTGAACAGACTGAACAGAC
>JAGLCE010000095.1 GCA_023146365.1 Endozoicomonadaceae bacterium | reverse complement strand
CAAAGCCTTCTCTTGCCCTGCAACGATCTTCATCAAAAGCCACATCAAGAACCCAGTGCAATTGATTCCCTACTAGCAGTCTGTCGGACTTAACTAACACCACGGATACGCATTTATGAGTTAATCAGTTTTTCCACATAACGCATACAGACCTACTATGAGCCGCTTCATCCTTGCAGATCGAGATACAGACTACTTGTTGCCGCCATCACTTTCAGATTGGTTGCCAGAAGACCATTTTGCACGGTTTATAGCCGAGGTCGTCAGTCAACTTGATCTAACGGAAATCACAAAGCAGACCCGTGGTAGCGGATCCAAGGCTCAGCACCCAGAAACACTATTGAGCTTGCTTATTTACGGCTATGCCACCGGTGTTTTTTCCAGCCGTAAAATTGAACGAGCGAGCTATGATTCCATCGCATTCCGCTACCTTGCTGCGAACACGCACCCCGACCACGACACTCTAGCCAGATTTCGTCGTCGTTTTCTGCCGCAATTGGAAGGTCTGTTTGTTCAAGTACTGATGCTGGCACGTGAGATGAAGCTATTTAAACTGGGGAGAATCTCTTTGGATGGCACTAAGATAAAGGCCAATGCCAGCAAGCACAAGGCGCTGTCTTACGGCCACGCTGAAAAGGTTGAGAAACAACTTAAAGCTGAAGTAGAGCCTAGATTGCCACAATAACTGACACACTTGGAGTGGATTTGAGAGCTAGCTGCTCGTAGGCTGTAGTTCTCACACAACAAACTAGGTGACCACATGGGAAACCCTTATAAGCAGCTAACTCTGCCTGAACGATATCAGATTCAATCCCTTTGTGGGCTACTGTTTTCGGCACGTAGGATTGGTGATTACCTACACCGTTCCAATAAGACTATCTCCTTGGAGCTGAAACGCTGTCCTTCTGGTGCTTATGATGCTGAGGCAGCTCATCGAAATAGCTTGCAACGGCGTAAGACCGCAACCAAATTCTATAAAAGAACTGACTCTGTGAGTCGGCAGGTAAAGTCTCAGATGAGCCTAGGTTTTACTCCGGAACAGATTGCAGGGCGGATGAAGCTAGAGTCTTTTAATGGGATGATTAGCTGCCAAACCATCTACCGCCTGATCAAGAAAAACCAATGGCGCCACCTTCTCCCACGCAAAGGAAAACGTTATCGGCAACGTAAGGGTGTTGAGGCTGGAGCTCGCTTAATACCTAATCGAGTGGATATTGATGAGCGCCCTGACTGTGTAGATCTGAAGGAAGAGATCGGTCACTGGGAGGGCGATACCGTTCACGGCCAAGATGGGTATCTTGTGACGCTGACCGAGCGTGTCTCGAAACTTCTTTTGACAGCCAGAGTTAAAAATAAAACCAAAAAAACAGTGAGCCAGGCCATCAAAAAGATGCTCAGACCTTATGCGAATCTCTGCAAGACCATTACATTTGATAACGGTGGAGAGTTCGCAGGCCACGCAAGCATTAGGTTGTAAAATATATTTTGCCAAACCATACCACTCATGGCAACGTGGATTTAACGAGAATACTAATGGTCTGCTACGGCGATTTTTCCCAAAGGGAATGAAAGTTGGTAGCTTATCTAAACATAAAATTGATGAGGCTCAATTTCTAATCAACATACGTCCGCGAAAAGCCTTAAACTACTTTAATCCGATTGAGTTTTTATCGGGCAAGAGTGTGTCACTTATGCTGGCAATCTAGGAAGGCTCTCACCGTACAGGCTGAAACAGCCGATCAAGCATCCGTGAACGAAGGCATGAATATTCCCGAGGAGATAGCCCGACGCGAAGAACGCTTGAAGGTTTTGGCAGCAGCGAAAGAAACCATTGAAGCTCGCGCCCAGGAGCGCTTTGAGCGCGAGCAAGCTGAGTACCAGCAGAAAACGGATAAGCGAGCAGCGCAGAAAAAGGCGGGGCAAAAGCCTCGTGGGTCGGAGTCCAAACCGCCACAGCCCGGACCCAAAGCCAAGGATCAGGTCAACTTAACCGATGAGGAGTCTCGAATCATGCCCGTCTCCGGTGGCGGGTTTGAGCAATGCTATAACGCCCAGGCTAGTGTCGATACCGATACTATGCTGGTCGTCAGCGAGCATATGAGCCAAGCGCCGAACGATAAAGCAGAGGATTTCTTAGCGGACACCGGTTATTTTAGTACGGCGAACGTGCAGGCCTGCATAACGTCTGGTATCAAACCTTCGATAGCAACGGGGCGCGACCAGCACAACCTTTCAGTTTTTGAACGGTTTGTCCCTGACTCACCGGCACCGGATACCGATGATCCCGTTGAGTTGGTGAAACATCGGCTCACCACCCACGCAGGCCGAGCGCTTTACGGGCTCAGAAAGCAAACTGTGGAGCCCGTGTTTGGAATCATTAAACAGGTAATGGGCTTTAGGCAGTTTTCAATGCGCGGAATCGAAAAGGTAGCGGGCGAATGGGCCCTGGTCACACTGGCTTGGAATCTAAAGCGGATGAATATATTGAGAATGACGTAAGCTATCCAGGGAAAAATATATTCTTTGCTATTTAAAAGGCAAAAATAGGGTTTGGTAAGACGTCGGTACATTTCAATCAACTCACCCTACAAACTTAATCGATTCTCTGTACCCAGCCCTACGAAAGTTTACAAAAACCCTCTAGTGGGTAACAAAATTGAATTTATTAAATTTTGTCAGTCCGACAGACTGCTAGCGTCATTCGTTTATTTTGATATACGTTATTTCAAAAGCCTTACAAGCCCGATGTTGCTGTAACCGGTTTGAAAGTTGGAAAGCATTATTCATATCGTACAACTGGAAGATATCCAAACCGCGATCCAATGACACCTTCCAGCCCGTTGAGATTGACAAGCACAGAAAGCACTTCCCGACTGGCATCAGCGTAAAGTGCTGTTTCATCACCCAATAACAAGAAGTCGCACTCCTTCGGGAACGTCTCCACCCAGTTCAAGGTGACAAAACTTGCGAAACAGTCGGTCTCTATATAAGCACTGAGCCAACTGCACATCGGACAAGCGATACCATGTCCCAAGCAATAAGGCCCGAAACAACGTCAGCAGAGGGTAGCTGGGGCGACCTGTTTTAGAGGCATAGATTGATGAGAGCAACGTTTCAATATTTGACCAGTCCAAGAACGCTTCCGTATCATCAAGACGACGAAGCATTGGATGATTTAGGTCAGTGGCACTTATGCTGGCAATCTAGAAATTAATGCCATTATGCTGCAGTATTGGTTATTTCAGAGGTGGGCTATGAGCAAAATTAGGCTGGTTGTAGTGGGTATTGTCAGTGGTATTATTGTCTTGGAGTGTGGGTGGTTGTTGTATGATTATGTCAAGGTTGAATCTCCGCTTGCTACGCCCGAACACTCCGCGATCTTAGCCCCTGTGCCTGCCTACCTTGATGATGAGCTGGATTCATACAGTGATGAGTCGAATGTTACGCGCATTATTGTCAATGATAGCCTGACAGGGGGAGATGTTGATATCGATCAAGTATTGTCAGGCAAGGTCGTAGTGGATGATAAAGTCGTTAATCCACCCCCAAAACGGGACGATGACCGGCTGAAATCAGTTGACTCGATCTCAGGGGAGTGATTGTTGGTTTACGTATCTACGGACGAAGTGTCGGCATTCGTTATAATGAGAACCCATCACGGGGTAGTAGAGTAGCATGCAAAAGTGGAAGCCAGATAGCTGGAGAGAGAAGAAGATCCTGCAGCAGCCGGAGTATCGTGATCTCGGCAAGGTTAAGCAGGTGGAATCCGAATTGCGGCGTGTGCCACCTGTGGTGTTTTCTCGTGAGGTGGGAGCACTGTATCAGCAGTTGGCCGATGTCTCTGAAGGACGTGCTTTTCTGTTGCAGGGTGGCGATTGCGCGGAAAGTTTTGCAGAATTTTCCGCAGACAATATCCGAGATACCTTCAAAGTGTTGATGCAAATGGCAGTGGTGTTGACCTTTGGTGCCAGTTGTCCGGTTGTGAAGGTGGGTCGTCTTGCTGGGCAATTTGCCAAACCTCGTTCACAGGGTACTGAGCGTCGTGAGGATATTACGCTGCCGACTTACCGCGGTGACATCATTAACAGTAATGAATTTACGGAAGTGGCGCGCGAACCAGATCCTGAACGAATGTTGGCAGCTTATCATCAGTCTGTGTCGACCTTAAACTTGGTTCGTGCGTTTGCCCAAGGAGGTCTTGCTTCTCTGGAACAGGTTCATGAATGGAACCTGGATTTTGTCAGAGTAACCCCTCAGTCGGAAAAGTATGTGCACTTGGCTGAGTGCATTGATGAATCGTTAGCGTTTATGAAAGCTTGTGGTATTACCGATGAGAATACTGTGGCGATTGGCGAAACTAATTTCTATACCTCACATGAAGCGTTGCTGCTCCCTTATGAGGAGGCTTTGACTCGACGTGATAGTCTAATGGGTGATTGGTATGACGGTTCTGCCCATATGCTTTGGATCGGTGATCGAACGCGACAGCCAGATGGTGCGCATGTTGAGTTTATGCGGGGCATTAACAATCCTATTGGTATAAAGGCTGGGACGACGACGAATTCAGATGAATGTTTGCACCTGCTGGATATATTGAATCCTGATAACCGTCCTGGTCGTATCAATCTGATTGTGCGTATGGGATCAGACGAGATTGAAAAATATCTGCCGGCACTGATTCGTTCAATCCAGCGGGAAGGGCGAAACGTTGTCTGGAGTTCGGATCCTATGCATGGTAATACCATCAAGGCGGCGAATGGGTACAAAACCCGTGAAATTGCTCGTGTGTTGCAGGAAGTTCGTCGATTTTTTGCCATTCATCGAGCGGAAGGGAGCTATGCAGGTGGTGTGCACTTCGAGATGACCGGTCAAAATGTCACAGAGTGCGTGGGTGGTTCCCATTGTGTAACCGTTGAAAATTTGGCTGATCGGTATCATACGCATTGTGATCCACGCCTTAATGCTAGTCAGTCTTTGGATATGGCGTTTTTGATTGCTGAGACCCTGAAAGATTGCAGAAATGATCATTGTGTGAGGATCGATGAGCCTGTAACGAAAACAGTGGTTGGCTTAGACAGTCATTCGGATGCCGAACTAGTGCCAGAGGGGGATGGATTGTGATTTTATCGCTCAACCGTGTGATGTCCGAGTAAAAAAAGGTGGCGCGGTGCTACTTTTTTGTTGGATCTGGTCGGTGTGAGAGGATTCGAACCTCCGACCCCTTCCTCCCGAAGGAAGTGCGCTACCAAACTGCGCTACACACCGTTTCCCAGGAGTCTCTCAAGGCAACTCGTATAATACTGGTAGTGTCGAGTTGTTTCAAGATTATTGATAGGGCTGTGGCATGTGGGGTAGGGACGATCTCTAAGGGATAGCGATGAGCTGTTATTGGGCGTTTTAATCTTGTGCAAAAACAGTCAGTATTCAGTGAGGGGGTGAGAGGTGAGCCCATGATTCGATGATAGAATCATGGGCACGGTATTAATAATTATTCGACAATGCAGTCTAGGCGTTTTTTGCCGGTACGTTCGAGGTAGGAGGCGAAGTTAGAGGGGATGCGACCCGCATTGCTACCTTGCCAGATAATCTCATCACCACCGTTAGTTTCGTAACGGAATGTCATGCGCTGAACGCTGCGACGCTTGCGAGTGGCCTTTCCGGCTAGAGATGCATTCAGTTCATCTAGGCTTATGTTATGTGCCTTCATCTGCTGAATAATGACTTTTAGGTACTCTTGCTTTTCTTGCAAAGAGACGGCTTGAAGTTCAACTTCATTTTTCTTTTCCGTCAGTACGGACTGGATTCTGGAGAGTACATTGGATATATCCTCAATGTGAATGTTTTTGAACAACGCGCGAAGCTTGGACTTTGATTTTAGAATGGAAATAGATTCTTCGAATATATTCATAGATGTATGGTCTTCGTAGGTTAATGTTGTGTATTGAATGGCGCATGTGAGTGCCGTGGAGGTTTTGGATTACTAGTACATCGTTATCCAAGTAGATCATTAACACTATAATTGCGTGTCGCTACAATCATAACATGCAATTTCATTCATTCAAGCCAAAGCTTAATTAGATAAGAATAAATATCAAGTTTTTCAGCTAAAATGAACGTTTTAAGAGACTGTAAATTAGATTGTG
>JAGLCE010000094.1 GCA_023146365.1 Endozoicomonadaceae bacterium | reverse complement strand
TGGATCAGCATGTTTTCGTGAAGTATTTGAAATCACTGGTGCGAAGCGTCACCAAGCCAATGATAATTATCACCGATGGTCATCCCGCCCATCGATCAAAGCTTGTGAGAGAGTATGTGGAATCGGAGCCACAATTGCTTGGTTTCCATCGTCTCCCCAGCTATTCACCAGAACTAAACCCTGATGAGCAAGTTTGGAATTACCTAAAGGAAGGGTTGGGTAAAGCGGCTCTGAAAATCAAAACGAATTTCATGGCTTATATTCGTTCTCGGATGAAGAAGTTGCAAAGAATGCCAAGGATAGTCGCTGGATTCTTTAGAAGAATTGATACACAATACGCTTGCCGTCAGCGGTTATCTACAAACTGATTATATCAATACTTTCATCATGTAGTTCAAGCACCCAGTGCAGTTGATTCTCTACTAGCCAGTCCTTTCTTGTGGCTTGCAGTATTTCGTCAACAAACAGTTTTCGGCTTGATATAAAGTTCTGCGGCAATATCATTGATCACCCAGACCATGTGACGAGCCTTTCTGCTCGAAAAACGCCTAGCCTGACGCATCTTTCGGTTTGTCTTTCCATTGACTGCTCAAATAATATTCATGTTTTTGCCTTAGTTGGCACAGTGTGTTACATAGTTTTACATTAAGCTATCTGAAATAATGTAAAATTATATGCTAGAACGAGATCGTGAACTATTTTTTTAATCACAACGTCTAAGGGTTTAAATGAAAAACAAATTTATACTTCCCTTTATTATTATCTGTATCAGTAGTTTTTCTGGATGCATCGTATTTAAAAAGTGGTCTTCGATAAGCGGATGTCACTCTAATGGAACGATTAAATTAACTTATACATATACAAAATTTCAATATCCATCTACGTCTGATGAAGAGGGACGTTTGGTTGCAAAAATAAGATGCATTGCTTGGGGCTATCATGATGCTCATGAATTTGATGAAATAACTATGGTTTGTTCTAGCGCCATATATGGCATCTGTTACGAATGGGCTGTAACTAAAGAATATCAATGCACAATAATTTAGAACACTAACTGGAAATTATTCATTAATCAGTGTACTCTCTAGCATACTAAATCGTGCTAAAATGGCAAAATATAACAATACGATTAACGTTAAATGTCTAGGAATCTTACCGTAATAGTTAGCCTCAGTATGACCAGATATTTTAGCCACCCTCATTGAATTTTTAGCATGTCGTCATCTATGGCATGCAATAAAATAATTTTTCCTTTACATCAAAAGTAGAAGTTCATTCCTATCCATTGGAAGGAGTTAACTGTGATAATAGATCTATAAGGATTGCAATTTTTCTGCAGAAACAATATAAAAATGATACTTTATATGAAAGTAAGTCTAGGGATTTAGCTAAAATCAATATACATAATTTGGATATGTATAATGCTAGTAGAGTACATGGTTGTTTTATTGAAATGCTACCTATCATAGTTCTACATCATTTAATAATATTGGCTATGTTTGTTTTATATATTGGGCTCGGTTTTATCCAAAAAGATAAAATAGCTGGGGGTGAACTTTACAAGCACCTTCGCCATAAAAAACCCTATAAGAAACGTTCAGGTTCACCGGAGAAAAGAGGCCAAATTATAGGACGAGTCTCAATTGATGAGCGCCAACCCATTGTTGATGAGAAGATTCGTATCGGTGACTGGGAGGCGGATACGGTTATTGGTAAAGGCCATAAAGGAGTATTAGTAACATTGGCCGATCGTGTTAGCAAAAAGACGCTTATTGCTCATGTTGCATCTAAACATGCAGAGGTGGTCAAGGACGCTATTATAAAGCTGTTACAGGCCGAGAAAGAGCATCTCCACACGATTACGTTTGAGAATGGACAAGAGTTTGCTTACCACGCCAAGATACAGGAAGCACTGGGTTCAGATAACTATTTCGCACACCCTTATCATTCGTGGGAGCGTGGATTGAATGAAAATCATAATGGCTTGATACGCCAATATCTTCCGAAAGGAATGGAGTTGAATAAGGTAGTAGACGAAGAGGTAATCTTGATTCAAAATAAGCTCAACAACAGACCCAGAAAGTTGCTCAACTATAAAACACCTAATGAAGTATACGAAGCTATGCGTTTAGCTGCATAATTACATGGTGTCGCACTGATGGCTGAAATTCGCGTATGATTAAACCTGACATGATGAAATTTATTGTATTTAATCTGAGCAGGAAAGATATTGTCATTGATCTTTATTCTCTTTCTCTTGTATGTCATCCGATAATATTGCCAACCTATGTACGGGACAAAAAATATAAAGGCTAGATCTTGCAAGGTATTCAGAGGTATGGGCTCACGCCTATACCGAGTAGTTTATACGATCTTTTATCCCCATAAGCAACCCAAAAGCCAAGCGCCATCATTAAGCACTACTATAAATTCTGGTCGATAGAAACTCTATTTGGGTGCCTAAAAAGATGAATGGCATCGAGCCATAACGACGCCAGAGACATGGAGAGGACTGTCATGTTATAAAAAGAGTTGAAAAATAAGATTTTGGCGTGTGCACTTACTGGCGCAAGGCAATGGCTTCTATTTCTACCAGTGCATCCTTCGGCAAGCGAGCTACTTCAACGCAGGAGCGAGCTGGGAAAGGTGCGTCGTGTTCTTCAAAGAACGCTTGATAAACCTCGTTGACAGCAGCGAAGGTGTTCAAGTCTTTTACGAATACCGTCATCTTGAAAATATTCTGAACAGAAAGACCGGCAGCCTCAATGATCGCCTGTACGTTCTTTAGTGATTGACGCGTCTGAGATGCTACATCTGCTGACATTTCACCGGTAGCCGGAACAATCGGCAACTGACCGGAAGTAAATACCATGCTACCCAGATCAACACCTTGTACATAAGGTCCGATGGCGGCTGGTGCATTGGTCGTAGCGATAATGTTTGACATCGTTTTTCCTCTGTCGTTTCATACTAGCAGCGGAATATAAGCCGTTAGTGTTGATTCAGTCTCATTTATAATAATGCAATCGAGGTTCGCTGACCATGACGGCGAGATACTGGGCATCATATAGTAAAAATCAGACCTCAGCATAACTCAACAAAGCCGATCATATTCTGGTAAAATATCGGCATGCAAAAACCCTTCACAACACAGCCCAAACTTTTCGTTTCAGCGGCTTTATTCATAGCCAAAGCGTGACACTGGGTAATGTTCACGATTCTCAGAAGCGCGACACCTTGTTATTGGGTGATGAAACAGTGCTGTACGCGGATGTCTCCTACAGCTCTAAGCAGACCCGAGAGACATTAGCAAAGCTAGGTACTGAAGACCAAGTTCAACGTAAGGGCTCCAGAGGGAAGCCTTTATCGAAAGGAGAACGAATTAACAAAGAAATAGCGGTAACACGGGCGGGCGGTGAGCGTCCTTTTGCCACCTATAAAAGAGATTACGGGCTTGCCAGAACTCGGCTTATGGGTCTTGCTAAAAATGCGACGATTTTTGGACTGGCCGCTATGACAGCGAACATTCGCAAAGGCACTCAGTTTTTGGTGCTCTATGGTGTGCCTAAAATATGCTCTATGGGATAGCTGCGTCGAAAACCGGTGCAAAACACTAGAAACAGGTATAAAACCGATTATTTGGCGTTAAATGCCCCGATGAGTTTCGTAATGGGTGACAAAATGAGGAAAGTTTAATGAGCCCAGCTAAAGTCGCTGATTATGCTGATCTCTCAAATGATAAATAAATTTTCCTCTGAAAGGGAACTGTTACGGAGAGTTAAATGTCTAATTAAATAGGTAGCATATATAATGAGCACAAATATTCTTTTTGGTGTTTATTGTTATTGTTGCTAGTTTTCGGAGCTCCGACTTTTGCTCCGGCACATCCGTTCCAGGAAGCCGGAGTTTTTTTTATGCTTTATTCACTGTCACTGATTAACAATCAACCGTTTAACCTAGTCGCTCGTTCCATAAGGCCGTCGAAGCTCGCTGACCATAACTGCGAGATACTGGGCATCATGTATAAAAAACGATAAATATTTTTTTGTAGAATGGGAACTGTTACGTAGAGTTAGAGGTCTAATTAAGCATGTAACATTTAAATGAGCATCAAATTCCTTTTTGATGTTTATTGTGATTGTTACTAGTTGGTTTCGGAGCTCCGACTTTTGCTCCGGCACATCCGTTCTAGGAAGCCGGAGTTTTTTTATGCTTTATTCACTGTCACTGATTAACAATCAACCGTTTAACCTAGTCACTCGTTCCATAAGGCCGTCGAAGCTCGCTGACCATAACTGCGAGATACTGAGCATCATGTATAAAAAACGATAAATATTTTTTTGTAGAATGGGAACTGTTACGGAGAGTTAGATGTCTAATTAAGCATGTAATATTTAAATGAGCATCAAATTCCTTTTTGATGTTTATTTTGATTGTTACTAGTTTGTTTCGGAGCTCCGACTTTTACTCCGGCACATCCGTTCTAGGAAGCCGGAGTTTTTTTACTGTTTCCTGAATCCGTGACTTCAAAGTAAAAATAATGACATTAACCCCAGACAGGACAAGGCCTAACAGGTAAAATACGCCCA
>JAGLCE010000093.1 GCA_023146365.1 Endozoicomonadaceae bacterium | reverse complement strand
TACACAATCTAATTTACAGTCTCTGAGAACGAGGAATTTTTTCATATATATTCAACAAATAGCATTATAGACTTTAAACTTCTCTCACTCCTCAGTACTCATATTCCTATTCCTATCCCTATTCCTAACATGACGCCTTACTTCCTCTCTATCCAAACCACTATTGTTCAGATTAATCCTTCGACCGCACAATATTCGTTTAATTTGATTTAGCTCATGAATAAAGAATTTACACTCCATGCTATCTGCAAAAGACCGATCTGCCCCTTGACCAACATGGGGATTGTACCCTTTTACTGAAGAGTTAAGTACATAATTGATTTCATCAACGGTCAGTTTTTCTTCCCTTAGATAATTCATTAAATCATTAAAAGATGGTGTCCCACCACAACCACTATTTTGCCTATAATCAGTGGCGTGCTTGTATTCACCCATGCGGGTAAAATAACCATTCACTCGAATTTTAAAAACATTACGTACATTGCTACCACTTGGTATCGTCTGGCCTCCGGTAGCCCCCTGAGATTCCGACGACATCGTACTAACCTCGGCTTCAGAAGAGACCCTCCTACCTTGAGATCTTGCTGCAGTCAGACTTAAGTTTGACTGTGCGATGGTACTGGTACTGATTGGTATTGTTGTGCTTATATAATTCATAATTTCTCTCTCATCATTTCATTCAACATATTTATATGCCCTAAAGTCATAAAGTCATAAAGTCATAAAGGAGGCTGGATTGCAGGTTGATATTTAGAGCAACTCATATTAATTGATAGATCAATAGCGTGAACTAATTGAACGTAACATTAAAAAGAAGCTTTCCGTTCCCATACTCCCGCGTGAAAATGCATACTCTGCTGACCGTTGTCTACAAACCTTTAGCACTCCCTGTCGCCCCAAGATACGTTCTGGCACTGACTGGAGTATCAAGTGGTAATGGTTTTCTAGCACAACACCCGCATACACTCTTCGACAACACTTTTTGCTATATGTTTCAATGAATCCAGACATATTATCATGTATCTGGGTGTAAAGAGAGGAATCCTGTGTCATATCGTCAGGGTGAGACCCTTGCGTGACAACCTTATATGTAAGCGCCCATTTCTCGACGTACTTGTCTTTTTTTAAAAATTACTTAACTTTTTTAATATTTCAGGGCAGCAAAGTTTCAATCTCCTCAATCGTTTCGGCGTAGGGTAGTTTGGCCAACACCTCACGCAGGTATTGGTAAGGTTCAAGCCCGTTCTCTTTTGCTGTTTCTATCAAGCTGTAATGAATAGCACTGGCCTTGGCTCCGTTTGGCGTATCCGCGAAGAGCCATGCCTTGCGTCCTATTACAAAGGGACGAATTGCATTTTCAGCCAGAGCGTTGCTGATGTTCAGCCTGTCGTCATCACAATAACTAATGAGTTTAGTCCATTGATTCAAGGTGTATTGTATGGCTGTGTGGATTTTACTGCCCCAGGGTACTTTGCTGATATTTTTTTCAAACCACTGACTGAGGTCATCGAGTAACGGTTTGCTGTGCTGTTGTCACTGCCGATATTTCTCGGCCGGGGTGAGTGACGTTATGTCGCGCTCGACGGCGTACATTTTTAGATTGTTCGATACGTAGAAATATGTCTATCCTTCCCGTGAGTGTGAGGGGTTCATGATAAACAGTTACACAGATCTTCAGAACGAAACTGTTTGAAAATAGGGTTTTTCAGAGTTAACTAAATACTCTAGTTATTGGGCTCTTCAGTAGTCCAGAAGCATAACGCTCTGTAGAATCGTCGAATGCCTAGGTGTATCGCCACTCGCAGCGTTGGCTACCTTATACGTTGGGCCAGTCCCTAGCGATGTCACTCTTAAATAATATCGTTTTATAAAGTCTTTATTACCCGAGCCCACGTTCAGTCCTTCACTCGATTCATACATCAGAGACAGATGTTCGACCATTATCTTGTTGAGACCATTGCCCTCTCCATCGACGGCCGAAGCACTAGCATTAAAAACACCATGGAAAAACACTGGTATTGCTGTCCAACTACTAAAATCAAGATGCCCTGTAGTCTTAGAAGAAAAATAAAGGTTATTAGCTGTCAAATATTCCAAGAGAGTAGTAAACGAAGAATAAGTCACCATTTTTTTTTCCATGGCAAGCAAACCGTTCTCAGCATTTTGAAAAGCTATTGCATGATTCATACTGCTATTTGCCATCCGCTGCTCAAGGATGGCACTATCAATACTACTGACACCCAGCAACGTCAGCACCAACAACGTGGCCATACCCATGATCAAAGCGTTGCCGGATTCACTGCGTCTTGCTTTCATTGCTCATCTCCCGCCATCCGGTTACGCAGACTAAACGTCATCGATACTTCGCGCCGAAAACGATGGTCTGACGAGGTATAATCGTGTCTAAGGTAATGGTAGGGTTGTTGCTCTAAACCTGCGAAAGTAGTGTTGCTTACAGTTAACAGCCATATTCTGACACTAAGCACGTTCGTCCAGTTAATCACATTAGCTGCTGACACATAACGGTTGACGGAGTTATCGGATCCACTGCTGTTCTCCCCATACTGAATCTGCATATTGGCAATACCTTCGACAAGCTCTTCACTAGAGCCCAGTCCACCATCAGCCTGAATATATTGACGATAGAGAGATACCACAGGCACGCCTATGCTTCCTGGCCTTTGTTTCAAATAAAATTGAACACCTTTAAGAATCCCCACTTCAGTCTTAGTTGGATCCATATTCGCTAGCATTTGTAGATTACTAGCAGTGCCAGACAAGGTAATATTACGTGTACTTTTGTCAAATGCTACTGCCATGACAATCGCGACCGTATTGCAATCACTCACCATCAGGATTCGCGCAACAATTGGCGCCGGGAAATTCGAAGAATTATCCACTGTAATGTGATGCATGCCGTTACTAAAGGAATAACTAGAGAAATCGAACACATGAGGCTCCACACTCCAGAGACGAATAATATCTGAACCTTTACTAGCTTGAACTGATGTCTGTGGCATGAAATTACTCTGTGTCGTACTCCAATGATTACTGCCCTGCATTACCGATTCATCCCAGTGAGAGGGAGTCAGCGCTCCAAAAAAGGTGTTACTTGCCTCCCAACCTTGAATGCCACGCTCAGGTTGAATTGAAGCCCCTTTTCCTACGAGTAAATTACTAACCCCTTGACTTGTCTCTCGGCAACCTCCATAACCAGCCATTCGCACTTCATTGCCGATAACATCTAATGCATAGTTGCCCGATTCTGCCATACGCACCAGAGATTCATTCACCATGAAAGTTTTCTTGCTGTTAACAACCACCTGTACAGCAGCGAGCAACATAATGGAGCCCAACAACATTGATATCATAACCTCCAGAAGACTGAATCCTTGCTGTTTTAATAATGCCATCCTTGCTACCTGATTATTATGTAATTTAAATATTGCCTGCTTAAAGCCTTTATTTAGGAAACTATTAATATCAAAATGTAACGGTTATCATATGGCTCGAATCACCGGTGAGACTAACATTGAAGGGATTATCAAAGATGCCATCATGATTGCCATCCCATATCAGCCATATTGTGTAGAGGCCTGTTGCAGCGGTACAAGCTTGAACCAGAGCAGATACTCCATTCGTGTTATCGTTTGCCACCATCCTACCCTCACAGACCCCTCCCACCCCCGGAAGGCGATGATCTATCTGCTGTTTCCATTGCCAGAGGTCATTTTTAGCCATCTTCATTGCCGTGCAGCTGCTATAACAGGAATTATCCTGGGCGGCCGTAGCTAGGTAACCGCCTGTCGTAACCCCCGCAGGATTAACACGCATTCGATCAACAAGGCTAGCGACAAGATTAACAGCTTCATTCTGCATAGAAGCTTGATGATTAATACGAAGTGCTGTCATCTGCAAACCAGCAATACCAAGCAATCCCACTGACAAAATAACCAAAGTGATGAGATTTTCAATCAAACTAAAGCCAGTCATTAAGCGGTTTTGGAAAACCATATTTCCTAGCAATTTTCGTCTTCGTTTCAATGGATTCAGCCGTCCTTAGCTAATTGAATGAAAATAATACAATCTTAATTAACTTCCAATAAATGCATTGCCCCTAAATACAGTCTAGACCAAAGAAAAGAGCATTTTCAGTTCATTAAATCATTTAATCGTTTTCAAGTATTTCAAGTATTTCAACCTGAAACAACAGGTTCTTTCCTGCCAACGGATGATTGAAGTCAATCGTCACACGCTCTGCATCAAAGGCCGTCACAACGCCCGGCAGCTCTGCACCAGACTTGTCGGAAAAAGAGACCACCAACCCTTCAGAAAGCGCCATCTCTGATGCAAACTTCTGTCGTAGCACCTTCTGGACATTCTGAGGATTAGGTTGACCAAATGCCTGCTCAGGCGAAAGAGAAAAAGTGTTGCTTTCTCCCTTTTCCATCCCGTTAAGAAGCGCCTCAACGCCGCCTGGCAGGTTGCCATCCCCTAGGACAAAAGAAGCTGGCTTGCCGGTAAACGTGCTATCCACTACATCACCACTATCAAGCCGTAGCGCAAAGTGCATGGTCACCTTGCACCCAGCTGTAATCACCGGATTTATCATACCTGCTGTCTGCCCTTATCGGTACGAGAATGGATAAACATGTCCAGAATCAGTAAGCCGGCACCCAATGTGATGGCTGAATCTGCTAGATTGAAGGCTGGAAAATAATAACGGTCATAATAAAATAATAGAAAATCCACCACATGACCCAGCACGATGCGATCCCACACATTCCCAAGCGCACCGCCAAAAACCAATGCCAAGGCAACTGCCTGAAGTTTTTCATCAGATCGAAGTCTTTTTATCCAGATCACCAGCACCACGCTGACAATCAGCGCAACCACCACGAAGAACCAGCGCTGCCAGCCGGAAGCATGGCTCAAAAAGCTGAAAGCAGCACCCGTGTTATACGCCAGCGTAAAGCTAAAGAATGGCGTAACTGATAGTTGCTCATAAAGAGAAAGGCTCGTATTGAAATAATGCTTACTTATCTGATCCAGTACGATGACGACGACAGAAAGCCATAGCCAACGTAGCATGGAGTAGGATTTTGATGGACTAAATGCACTCATTGATCTCTGTAAATCCTGTTTCTACGTCGGAATGAGGGGTATGTGCTTATTTTCAAGTGGAAAAGAAAAATATATAACGACACCAGACTCGCAGAGCGCCTGACAACCCTATCAATATCTATCACTTCATTGAGCTCCTATGCTCCTCAGTGCGGAAGTTTTTAGACTCAAGAACGCGGCTAATGCTCAGGCAAAATGCCTAATTTCACCCTCTCCATCAACATTGTCAATGCAGCGTCCACACAATTCTGGATGCACATTACTGGCACCCACATCTTCCCGACGGTGCCAGCAACGGACACACTTATCAAACGCAGAAGCCTTAACCGCAATTTTCAGCCCCTCAACCTCAGTCGCTGAAGCATCGGTAGCGTTTATCAACGGTTGTAGGTCAGCGCTGGAGGTAATTAGCACAAAACGTAGCTCATTACCGAGCTTTTCAAGATCAGTTTTGAGTGCATCGCTAACATATAATACAAGGTCGACCTCCAGACTACTGCCGATCATCCCGGCATTACGTGCCTCTTCCAGTGACTTATTCACTGCCGTTTTCACCGCCATGATTTTCTGCCAGAATTCACGCTCCATGACGGGGTTATCAAGCGCATGCAGCCCTTCATACCACGTTTCCAGATGGATCGATGCACTGCGCTCACTCGGGATGTGCTGCCAAATTTCTTCAGCAGTAAAGCTCAGGATCGGTGCAATCCAGCGGGATAGCGCCTCAATACAGTGATACATTGCGGTCTGACAACTGCGACGAGCCAAACTGTTTGGCTGCGCGGTGTACTGGCGATCCTTGATGATATCGAGATAAAAACCGCCCAAACTCAGCGCACAAAAGTTATGCACTTTTTGATAGACAGTTAGAAAGTTATACTTCTGATAGCTTTCCACAATCTCTTGCTGTAGTTGCAGGGCACGATCTACCGCCCAGCGATCAAGTGGCAACATATCGGTAGCGGATACCAGATCGTTTACCGGATCAAAACCGTTCAGATTGGATAGCAGAAAGCGAGCGGTATTACGAATACGGCGATAGGTATCCGAACTTCGCTTAAGGATTTCATCGGAAATTGTCATTTCTGCACTGTAATCGGTCGCCGCTACCCACAAGCGAAGAACATCAGCACCTAGAGATTTCATTATCGACTGCGGTGCAATCACGTTACCGATCGATTTCGACATCTTTCGCCCCTGACCATCGACAGCGAAACCGTGGGTCAGCAGGGTTTTGTAAGGAGGAGCGCCCTTGATGGCAATACCTGTTTTCAGGGAGGACTGGAACCAGCCACGATGCTGGTCAGAACCTTCTAAATAGAGATCCGCAGGGAATTGCAGGCAGTCTCGGGCATCCAGTACCGCCATATGGGTTACGCCGGAATCAAACCAGACATCTAGAGTATCGGTCACCTTTATGTAGTTTTCCGCATCCTCGGCAGAAAGCAGATTAGCAGGGTCCAGATCGAACCAATCATCCATTCCATTTTCTTCAACCCTCAGTGCGACCTGTTCAATCAATTCAGCGGTTTCGGGGTGCAGTTCTTCCGTTTTCTTATGAATAAACAGGGCAATGGGTACCCCCCATGTCCGTTGCCGAGAGATACACCAGTCTGGGCTGCTATCCAACATGGCTTCCATTCGGTTACTGCCCCATTCAGGGATAAAACTCACATTTTTGATGGCGGTTTTGGCTTTTTCCAGCAGATCGTTTTTGGTCATGCTGACAAACCATTGCGGTGTTGCACGAAAGATCAGCGGCGTCTTGGTTCGCCAGCAGTGTGGATAGCTGTGCTGAAACGCTTTTTCGTGTAGCAAGCGACCTTTTTCCATCAGCACATCGATAACATGGCGATCAACTTTATAGACATGCTCGCCAGCGAATAGCTCAACATGACTGCGGAAGTTACCGTTATCATCTAAGTAATTGAGAGTACCAAGACCATACTTACGACCCACATTGAAGTCATCGATACCATGATCAGGTGCCGTATGGACGCATCCAGTACCAGCATCCAAAGTCACATGGTCACCTAGCAGGATTGGCAGCTGTTTGTCGTAGAAAGGATGGTTAACGGTCAGGTTTTCCAGAGCCTCGCCTGTGGTTTTTGCCAGAACGGTGTGATGGTCCACGTTGTAGCGCTGCATGATGGACTCAAGCAGTCCTTCAGCAACAATGAGACGCTCAGCCTCACCCCCTACATCGCACTGCACCAGCACATAGTCCAATTCAGCACCCAGTGTCACAGCCTGACTTGAGGGCAGCGTCCAGGGCGTAGTGGTCCAGATTACGACAGATACCGACCCCTCACCGACGTCACCACCGAAAGTCGACAGGATATCCGTTTCGCTGCTGACAGGGTAACGAACATCAACCGCCAAAGAGGTCTTGTCCTGATATTCCACTTCTGCCTCAGCCAGTGCCGAAGCGCCCACGACACTCCAATAAACCGGTTTATACCCTTTATGCAGGTGACCATTCTCTACCACTTTGCCCAGTGCGCGGATGATGTCAGCCTCAAAACGGTAATCCATGGTCAGATAGGGATTATCCCACTCACCCAGTATACCAAGGCGCTTAAACTCCTCACGCTGACCATTGACCTGTTTGGCTGCATACTCACGGCATTTTTTGCGAAATGTTTTGACATCTACCTTGACGCCCGCCTTGCCGACCTTCTGCTCCACCTTATGCTCAATGGGCAGGCCGTGGCAATCCCAGCCGGGCACATACGGGGCATCATAACCACTCATGGTGCGAGACTTTATGATGATGTCCTTAAGAACTTTATTAACTACGTGGCCGATGTGTATATCGCCGTTGGCGTAGGGGGGGCCGTCGTGCAGGATAAACTTGTCACGACCGGCAGACACTTTACGGATCTCGCCATACAGGTCCATCTCATACCAACGCTTGAGCATCTGCGGTTCACGTTGCGATAGATTGGCTTTCATGGGAAAACCAGTATGGGGCAAGTTTAGCGTCTGTTTATAATCACTCATCTATATTTACCAGCATTGACATCATCACATCGCTCATCAGCAGTCCGAGGCAACGGCTACGGAAGTCTGTCTGCTGTGCAGAAGCTCATGTTAAATAAAGTGGAATGCAGACCTATTAAAAAAGCAATGAGGAGTGCATCACAAAATCTGTAGTTTTCGTCACAGTGGAACCTTACATTGAGTCAAAACTTTGGTGGATTCACTGTGCAAGACGAATCATCCGTTATCTGGTCAGTAGCGTCTGCACCTGAATTATATCATTAGCAATCGCCGCTTTCAGCTCAACCAAGGAAGGAAAGGACTGTTCATCCCGAATTTTGTGCAAAAATTCCACACAAATGCGCCCACCATAGAGATCGCCACTGTAATTAAGCAAGTGTACCTCCAGTCGTGCTCCTTGTCCTCCAACGGTTGGACGAGTCCCGACATTCGCAACTCCGTTATACGGCTGATCCAGTCCATGCACTCTAACAACAAAAACACCATGGAGCGGCAAACACTTACGTTTAAGTACAAGATTTGCGGTCGGCACGCCTATACAGCGCCCTAGACGTTCGCCATGACTCACCTTCCCAGATATCAAAAAAGTACGCCCCAGCAGCGTGTTTACGGTATCAAAGTCACTTTGTTCAAGCGCTTGACGAATACGGGTGCTGCTAACCCTGCCACTCAACCTTTCCACTGCCCTAGTATGAGCCACGGTAAAACCATACTCTTTACCGGCAAGCTCCAGACGGACAAAGCTCCCTAAGCGGTCACAACCGAACCGGAAATCATCACCCACCATCAAGTGTTTAATCGCCATAATATCGACCAGCACGTCGCGAATAAAACGGTCAGCGGTCAGTGAACGAAACGCTTCATTGAAAGGTAGGCACAACACCGTATCAACACCCTCAACAGCCAGCGCTTCGAGCTTGTCGCGCAATGTGTAGATTCGTGCTGGTGTTTGGTCACCGATAAAAAATTCCCTCGGCTGAGGCTCAAATAGAATCACACAGACGGGTACATTCATTGCTGCCGCCCTTACCCTAAGCTGCGCCAAGATATCCTGATGTCCTAGGTGAACTCCGTCGAAGTTACCAATCGTCACGACGCAACCCCGATGAAGTGGCTGAATACTATAAAAGCCCCGTATCAACTGCATTGAAAAGTAGTCCGACCCTGTTCTGATGAAGCGTTGTCAATGCTGGATTATGATAAAAGTCAGTGACGCGTACGGCAGAAAGCTGTCAGCCAGTTGAGTCAAATGGCCAGACCATCAACACAAAGCATACTCTGATAGCAACCGGCGAAAACCTGACATCGTGAACTGTACCTCTTAAAACGGAGAACATTGTGGTATAGCTGACACAATGCAGGCTCGTTACCTGAGTATAAAATCTAGTGTCAATCGGCTCTACTTTCAATGTAATAAAAACGCATCTCGTCAGAAAAACACTTAACTTAAGATGTATTCTTCCTTGCAGGCATTCTATGATCACGGATTCAGACCTTATAAGAGTCTCTGTAAGACCATTACGTTTGATAACGGTGGTGAGTTCGCCGACCACGCAAGCATTAGGCTGTAAAACCATTTTGCCAAATCATACCACTCATGGCAACGTGGATTTAACGAGAATACTAATGGCCTGCTACGACGATTCTTCCCAAAGGGAATGAAAACTGGCGGTTTATCTAGACATAAAATTGATGAGCCTCAATTGCTAATCAGCATACGCCCGCAAAAAGCCTTAAACTACTTTAAATCCGATTGAGTTTTTATCGGGCAATCGTGTGTCACTTATGCTGGCAATCTAGAAATATGATCTTTCACTGACTTTCCGCTTTAGTTCCTCATATTTTTTTAGCTCCAACGCAGCATTACAATATTCAACTTTACCATCATCAAGTTTTTTAGCGTATTCAGATATTTTTCCCTGGATTACAAGCTTTGAAGCAAGGAGTTCGTGCATTTTAAGGTATAGTTTATCTATGCACTTTGAGAGTCTTGGTTTTTTATTAATGCGCTCTAATTCTTGCAAATCCATTAAAATCCAAAGAAAATAATAAGACTTATGATTCTCAGACATCTGACCAAAAAAACAGCAATGATTGACAACTGAGTCAATGTCACATAAAGACTCTTCATTAGAATCTCTAAAAAACAAACCTGAAGTATCAAGCTTGCTAAATGAATCATATTGCCCAAGGAAGCAAATAAATTTTTCAACCACTATTGTTGCTGTTGAAAAAACAATAACTCCAAAAGCTATGATCAAAAAGGTAGGTTCCAAAAAAAACACATCCGTTATAACCATCGCTGCAATGGCAATTAAAAAGTTATTTTGATTAATAACATGGACGACTATATTAATAACACGGACGACTGTACTACTCATTGTTTCTTTAGTCTGTTTTTTTCTGTCTTCTAGTTCAATGCTCCGAGCCTTGACATCCATCAGCTTTTGTAATTGAGCCTCTACCCTGATAATATACCTACTATCAAACTGTCCTGGCTTAGCGTTATTTTCAATTGGCTTTTCCACTGGAGTCAAACCAACAGGTACTGCACTAGCGGTTTCCATATCTATAATTCCTAGTTTATATTGTTCACTTTTAATATAGGCATTTAACAATGAACTAAGTTCCAAGATTCTTACTTTATTCTAGCCTAGCCGCAACAAGCTTGTGTTCGGTACATGTGAGAGACAAATCAGACGGTCTAGATGGGTTGCTAATAAAGACTCATCGGCGCTTCGTAAACGCTCATTTCTCGACTTACTTGTCCTTTTTTAAAAATCACTTACATTTTTTAATATTCTAGGGCAGCAAAGCCTCAAACTCCTCAACCGTTTCGTCGTAGAAGCGTGTGTCACTTATGCTGGTAATCTAGGACTATATTATCAAGTAGCAGGCTTCATTTTCGATAATGTGATATTGCATAGATTCAACCAGCACCAGTCTATATGAATATCCTTAGCTGACGCTTTAACAGGCGCAAGCTAAAAAATAAATAGATGATTACGTCAATAACATTTATACCTTCTGGGCTCTAGCAGACGGAAAAGTCAATCAAATTAACAGCCATAGATGATTTTCAGCATGGTTTTAATATTCAGGTTTTATTGTATTTTTCACAGACCGAACCATCCTCATACAACAAGCAAATAGCTACGTAAGCCAGTATAGCGAATCTAATCTCAAAATAAAACTGACTAAACTTCTACTATCTCACCAGGCATAGCGCCTAACTTCGTAACGCAAATTGATCAAAAACGCAATCCTATGAAGTCCATGAGCCTGAAGGATGTTTATAAAAATATCTATGAAAATAAATGGGTTGATTGTTATTCGGAACTAGAAAATATAGGCATGTCCATCAAAGAGTCTGCGCAGTTATTAATGAACATAATATTTCTCATAGACAAAGAAATGAAGCATTTCAAAGCGCCAATACTCGATGAAGCCGAAAAAAAATATAACTTAGAATCTTATGAGTTATCTTCTGGTGACAAAAAAATTAAAATACTTAAAAAAAGACAATATACATCTAGGAAATGAGAAAAAATTTCAGGAAATAGTGTATAAAAAGATCAAAATAAATATAAAAATACCGGAATCGGCGAATGGCAATCTAGCAAATAGATAACCTCATATATAGACGCGTGCATTCCTCTATTCTATTCTTCACACTGCAAAAAACAGCCTGCGTACATGTACGTTCCACAAAACACCCGTTCGAATAAAGCGTTAATGCATCTTTACACTATTTCTGTGGATACTATTTTCTGGGGATACTGTTTATTTTTCGGTTTGGCCTGCGCTTCTTAGATCAGAAAATGGAGGTATTTTATTTCCTGGTGTTTTTCAAGCTAAGAAAAAGAACGGTTGACTAACTCTATCGAAAAAAGCAAAGGTCGGCATAATGACTCAGAAGCAACCTTCATTGATACTCGCTCCTTGCCAATAGTCCTCACCAAACGTCAAGTGTGTTGCGCGCATAGATGCTTTACAGCTGGCGAATAGTTTCCATTTGCTGCTTTAGTTTTAACTTGGCCGCTTCGGCCTCAGCCAGTTTGACGCGCTCCTTTTTGACAACATCGGCAGGTGCCTTGTTGACAAACTTCCTATTGTCCAGTTTGCTGGTCAGTCGTGCGATCTCCTTCTGAAGACGCTCCTCTTCTCTGTTCAGTCGTTCCAGCTTCACATCCTTGTCGATCAAGTCAGCCATTGGAACGAGTACGTCCATCTTGCCAACCAGCTGGGTCGCAGACATAGGGGCTGTTTCAGATGCCTCAAGAATACGGATGTCGCTAATCTTAGCCAGTTTTTTCAGAAAAGAGTGATTGTTAGTCAGACGATCACGGTCTTCGGTGGTACAGTGGCGCAATAAAACATCGAGTTCTTTACTTGGCGCAATGTTCATTTCACCACGAATATTACGGATACCGATAATCACACCTTTTAACCATTCAATGTCTTGGTCTGCCTCTGGATCAATGACCGACTTATCCGCTATCGGGAAGGGTTGTAGCATGATGGTTTTTCCATCCTTACCGGCTAGCCCTTTGACTTTTTGCCAGACCTCTTCAGTAATATAGGGCATGAATGGATGCGCTATACGCAAAATGGTCTCAAGGACTCGAGCTAGCGTGCGACGCGTTCCACGCTTGAGTGCTACTGATGCATTGTTGTCCCACAAAACTGGCTTGGACAGTTCAAGATACCAATCGCAGTATTCGTTCCAGACAAATTCATACAGTGCCTGAGAGGCATGATCCAAACGAAAGGATTCCATGGCCTCGACGATGGTTTTCTCTGCCTGTTGTAGGCGGGAGATGATCCAGCGATCGGGCAGACTCAGCTCAATGTCGCCTCCGTTCTGACCACAGTCTTCACCTTCGGTATTCATTAATACATATCGAGCGGCGTTCCAGATCTTATTGCAAAAATTGCGATAACCTTCGATCCGACCCATGTCGAACTTGATGTCGCGACCGGTGGTTGCCAGAGAGTAGAAGGTGTAGCGCAAAGCATCCGTACCAAAGGCGGAAATGCCGTCCGGAAAATGCTTGCGGGTCTGCTTCTCAATTTTGTCGGCCCATTGAGGCTGTATCATATTGGCTGTGCGCTTTTCAACTAGCGCCTCCAGCTTAATGCCATCGATCAAGTCCAGCGGATCAAGCACGTTACCTTTGGACTTGGACATTTTTTGTCCTTCCTGATCACGAACTAAACCATGCACGAAGATATATTTGAACGGTGCTTGCGCCTTACCGTTTTCATCTTTCATGAGGTGCAGGGTCATCATAATCATCCGTGCCACCCAGAAGAAAATAATATCAAAGCCGGTGACCAGAACGTCTGTTGGGTGGAATGTTTTCAGGCGTTCGGTGGCTTCTGGCCAACCCAATGTGCCGAAAGTCCAGAGGGCAGAGGAGAACCAAGTATCCAATACATCATCATCTTGTCGTAAAACGGTGTCTGCGGGCAGGTGATGCTTGCTGCGAATATCTGCTTCGTTGTGACCGACATAAACGTTGCCCTGATCATCGTACCAAGCAGGAATACGGTGTCCCCACCAGATCTGACGGGAGATGCACCAGTCTTGGATATCACGCATCCAGGCGTAATACATGTTTTCGTACTGTTTTGGCACAAACTGAATCTGCCCTTCTTCGACAGCTTTGATGGCGGGTTCGGCCAACGGTTTGGTACGAACAAACCACTGATCGGTTAACAGCGGCTCAATAATGACACCAGATCGATCACCATAAGGGATCGTCAGCTCATGATCCTTGATATCATCTAGCAAGCTGGCCGCTTTCATGGCCTCAATGAGCTGCTTACGAGCTTCGAAACGCTCCATACCTCTGTAAATTTCAGGGATAAATGCGTCGATGTCAGGGTTGAGCGTACCATCACTATTAAAGGTTTCTGCCTGATCACGGATGTCACCATTCAGGGTCATCACGTTGATCATGGGCAGATTGCAGCGCTTGCCGACTTCGTAATCGTTGAAGTCATGTGCAGGAGTGATTTTTACACAACCGGTGCCTTTTGCCATATCCGCGTGTTCATCACCGACAATGGGAATCCGGCGATTCACCAATGGTAGAATAACCGCCTTGCCGATCAGTCTCTGATAACGCGGATCTTTCGGGTTAACGGCGACACAGGCATCACCCAGCATGGTTTCCGGACGCGTGGTGGCTATTACAACATAGTCTTTGCCGTCGCTGGTGGTTTCTCCGTCAGCCAATGGGTAGCGCAGATACCACATATGCCCTTTGACATCTTTATTCTCGACTTCCAGATCAGAGATCGCCGTATGAAGTTTGGGGTCCCAGTTGACCAGTCGTTTACCACGATAGATCAGGCCATCGTCATGGAGCCGGACAAAGGCTTCCTGTACTGCGTTGCAAAAGCCTTCATCCATGGAGAAACGTTCGGTTTTCCAATTGACTGACGCGCCGAGTCGACGAAGCTGATGAGTGATGGCATCGCCGGACTCGTTCTTCCATTCCCAGATTTTTCCCAAAAACTTTTCGCGACCTAAATCGTGACGGCTTTCACCAGTCTCGATAGCCAATTTACGCTCAACGAGCATCTGCGTGGCGATACCCGCATGGTCGGTACCTACTTGCCAAAGGGTGCAGTTTTCTTTCATGCGATGATAGCGAATCAAGGCGTCCATGATGGAGCTCTGAAAAGCATGTCCCATGTGCAAGTTGCCAGTGACATTGGGCGGAGGAATCATGATGGTGTAGGGCTGGCCTTTGCCCCTGGGGGCGAAATAACCGTTGTCTTCCCAAGTCTGATACCAAGAACGCTCAATGGCGCTGGGATTATAGATTTTCTCCATAACGAAGCTAAAACTGCCTATCGGATGTTAAAAGGATAAGGTTATATGCCAAATATCATACTTTACCATGTCTTTGTGTCGACAGTGCAGGGATATTGTGACGACTTTGCGAGAATGGCGTTTAAAATGAACAAACAATACGTTATAGCGTTGCTGATTCGTCAACAGGCCTTGCAGACCATAATGTATCAATGAATGTGACTGGCTCGAATACAGCACAATAGTACTGATCAATGAGTCGCAGTGGCTAATCATTGTCATTCGCTGGTCTGACAATGATTGCACTGTTTAAGCCAATGACGAAGCTTCGTCATTGGTGTACTACTCCTCTCCCTCGCTATAAAGATCCACCTCTAATTTGTTTGAGGATCAAAAGCGTGGTTTTCCTCAACTTTGAGGATAAAGTGCGGGATCTTCCTCAGCGCTGCTAACATCAATCGCCTCCTCGCTGACATCAACCTCCAGCACTCCTCGCTGATCAATATTAAACCATTCCTCGGTGCGGTCAGCAGACAGCTCCTCGCTGATGTCAGCAGGCAACTCCTCGCTGATGTCAGTAACAGGCAATTTAACAGTATTCACTCTCATTTTGGTCTCAGCACCAGGCTGTTTTTTGCTGAAGTGGCCTAGAGTAGGCTCCATGCTCTGATCCACCGGCTCTGCTGTGATGGATGGCGATGAAACAGTCATTGTGCCTGCAATCTCAGCTCTTCTGATAAAATTGCGCCATACCGTCGGTGCTTCGGTATGCTGACACGATGAGAGACGACCATACTCTTGAATGGTCAAAGCACCGCCCTGACTGCTAAGCAGATATTCATCTTCCCATTGCCATTTCTGATTAGCCGCGTGGTCACAAGGTTGAATTGTCAGCGTGTCGTGATTTTCACGGGTCAAGCAGCGATCCTGAGCAAGAAATGAGCGATAGCGGTATTCGGAATCCATCCCCCAAATCTGGTTTTGCTTGAAGTTGCACTGACCAACGCCAACGGCGCTACCTGCATTAGAGTTGCTGTTAAGGACTTCCAAGCATATACCGTGAACGCTGTCCTCTTTATAGGCTTCAATGGATACTGGAATTTCGGCATTAAAGAAACTGGAGCCCCAGTTGATGGTGATATCTTGTTTAACGCTGTATTTGGTTCCTTTAAAGCCTGCTGGCCCATAGCTCTGATGTACACCGAGGTATTGCACTCGGCCACCCAGTGCAACGGCATTAATGCTACTTTCAAATTCAATCGTGGAGACATCAGACTTGTCGCCAGGAACATAAAAAGTTGCAGAAAAACCTGGTGTAAAGTTAGAGTAGGCAATGGCAGAAAAAAAGTGGTCATCATAAAACCAGTCACCGCACCATAATAAACCAGTTGTGCGTGTCCGCCAAAACTCGGCGTACCTATGAAACTCCCGACTCCACAGCCAAGAAGCGGTGTCTCCCTTGCCAGCCCTCGACAAGTTACTTAGTTCATATTCATGATTACGGTAATTGATGGAACGCTCACTGCCAATAGAGAATGTCATACCCAGGTTGACGCCAGAAAAGCCAGCAAGATTTTTGCCTTTCATTTTGGATGGATCGAGGATGTTTGGGCCACCAGTAACACCAATCTGTATCGACGAACTGTCTGATATATTGGATTCTTTGGGATAACTGCTGGGAATGGTGTTATATAAATGAACGTCCGGATCATTTGAATTAATGGACACAGCATAACCGTCTGCGACAGGGGCAAACCAAGTTATTCGGTTGGCCCAACTCTGATACCAGGTGTGCTTATGAGTAGGCCTGTCTGCCAAGTGCCAGCCCGAACCGCCATTAGATGCTGGATCAATAGTAATACGGATATATTTTGCATCATCCGAAGAGCCACCTACGGTGGAAGCGACAGAGCGAACAAGGTCCACCGTATAAAAAAGAGAGACGCTGGCATCATTGTCACAGGCGTCAACCATCTCTTTATGCCAGTATTGGTTACCCGTTATTCCATTGCCATCAAATGAGGCACCGACCATGCAGGGAAAGCCTGTGTGACGAAGCTCTACCGGAATAGAAATTTCAGGACTGTATTGATTGATAGATTTATTTGCCCGGTTTCTTTGTTGTGGTTTTTTCCAAGCTTTCAGCATTGAAGAGGTTTCTGATGCCAGTTTCTCGTAATTAATCGATGGCTCTGAGATGTTTAGAGCGATGGTGTCATCATTCTTTTTGTCGTAGGGAATTAATTCCTTATATTCTGGAATCCCATCGGATGTTTTTCTGATCAAGATGACAGGACTGTCAAACCCAATTCCACCCAACGCAGCGCTGAGTTTTTTAGTGGCTTCCTTATCCGTGCTTTCAGTGCTGTCAATCATAACGATATAATCAGATGACAAGTTCTCCCGAATCTCTTCCTCTTGATCGGGTGTTAATGAGAATTTTGCATTGATGTAGATCAGCCGATTTCCCAATGCTGCAGCGTGCAAAAGCATATCATTGGAGCGCAGCTTCTGCTGCAAGACTGAAAAGTATGCGGTAGATTCACCATAACCTTTGGCAGCAAATGATGTTTGGATTATCGCTTCGGCTTGGATTATCGCTTCGGATAAGTGGTCATCGGTCATTTCATGTGCGAATGCCGGTAACAAAGTGAACAGCTGTAATCCGGCAACAGAAAGACTGCCTAGACGATTAAAATGTTTTGGCAAAGCCATTAATAGATCCTCATAGTGTCGTATTGTTAACGCTGTGTTAATTACTGTGCGTTTTTGCTATTGAAGCACCTTATTTTCGAACGCTAGGGCATGTTGTGATGGCTATTGTCGTTTCATTTAGTTTCCTGCGTTTGTGTAAGATGTTATGTAAGGTAGACGTTTTGCTCAAATGTTTCTCTTATTATCCAATAATCGTATCTCACAGGTTCAAAAATGTATTTTTAAACAAGCTATACATTTTATTTTGTTTTGTTTTGTTTTGTTTTGTTTTATTGTGTTTTATTTCATTCTGAAGTGTCGCTTTATTTTTGAGACCGTTAGCATTCAACGTGACAAATAACTTCGGAGCCCCCCCCGCGATGTAGCAAAGAAAATGTAATCCTCAATAATGGAGCCGAACATTCTATCACTGCTGGTCCGATTGTTACATTTCAATAAGCCTCATCTCCACCCGAGCTCAGATGTTTTATGGCTTGGTATATTTATCGGAAAAGTGTTAGTTAGCGCCGTCTGTCTTCTCCGGCAGCATTGAAAGTAAGTCGAAAACGTTTATGGCAGATTATGCAGGAGCATATCAGCATACCCCTGCATAAACCTCATATAACAACCAGTCGGATTTTTCGTTGCACCCTCTCTCTAATGATTTATTCGCCTGTTGTTACGTCTGTTACGTCTGTTACGTCTGATATGTTTAACGCATCTGATATGTCGATTGGACGAATAACACTACGCCAATACGTCCTTGAGGCAGCCTTACTGATAACGAGCTCACCATCATCACGACTGTCGTTACTTTCGTTACTTTCGTCATTGTATCCACTGCCATCACTGTCATCACTGTCATCACTGTCATCATCAGCCAAAATGGACAGATATCCTCCTTGCATGCTGGCGAATCGCTTGTTTACCCATATCCATTTTTGGGCAGAACTATGATCGCAATGGCTCAAGATAACAGAGTCATCTCCCTTGCGGCTAAGGCAATAGTCATAGGCAGCGAAGGAATGTAATCGTTGCTCTGCATCTAGACCCCATGTCTGATGTTTCTGGGAATCACACTGACCAACATTCACCGTACCATCGATACCTATTGCAGAAATGTGTGCCGTTAGACAGCTGTCGGTGTATAAACTTTTGCGATAGGACTTCAGAGAGATAGGCGTTTCTTTCGCAAAGACGGTGGAATCCCAGTCAATCGATAGGATCTGTGTCAAACTGTGATTGCTTCCTCGCTGGCTGTGCGGTGCATATTTTTGATGCAAGCCCATGTATTGAACTCGACCACCCAGTGCTACAGGAGTAACACTGCTGGTGAAGCGAATCTTTGAGTGTCCCGTTTTATCCCCAGAAACCATAAATGTTGCTGAAAAACCAGGCGAAAAGCCAGTATAGGCTATAGGTGAAAAAACGTGGTCGGAAAAAAACCAGTCACCGCACCAAAGAGGGGCTGTGTTATTGGTACGCCAGCTATCAGAATCTCTTTCGAAGCCTCGGCTCCACTCCCAAGCTGCCATATCACCTCGCGATCCACTTCGAGAACGGTTGTACACTTCATATTCATGATTTCGATATGTAATCTTACGGGAGCTACTATAGGCGACAGATGGACGTATAGAGAGAAAGGAGCGAGTCTGGGGTGAGTTTGGAGCTTTGCTCGACGGAAACCCTTTAAACGACTTTTCCTTACTGTGCAAACCGGTAGATAAGGCAAAGGCATTAGCGAAGTGTGTTATCTTATTACTGAAATAAGCATGCAGCTTTTCATTTAAATCCACCTCCTTATTATTTTTGTTCTCGCTCTCGCTCTCGCTCTCACTCTCCTCGACAATACTATGCAGACGAGAATCATCACCATCCTCTGAAGAAGGCACAGAAGTTGCGTCATAAAAACCCCCTACTTCTGATGGATAGGTACTAAAAGCTACATACATCCCTGGTTTCGTTACACAATGATTAGACCCACCCTCATCAAAGTCATAGTCACAGTCAGACACAACAGGCTCGGAATCAGTAGGCTTAAATTCAAGAAAAGGCCCTTCCGTCATCTCAAGATTACTGTTAGAAGAAGAGTCATCTACAGGAGGATTACTTTCAGAAGGAGAGTCATCTACAGGAGAGTCATCTACAGAAGGATTACTTGCAGAAGGATTACTTGCAGAAGAAGGGTCAGCTACAGGAAAGTCATCAAGATTGCCACTTCCCTTGTGGTTAGGCAATGCAAGCGGATCATGAGCTTCCCCATGCAAAATCTGATCGTTCTTTCCAGTATCATTGGTAAGGTCCTGGAGGATCGCTGAGGATTCTACGTTATTATTCAAAGCCGAAGACGACTCAGCAGCTTCTGCTTCTGCTTCTGCTTCTTTACCAGTGTCATCAGTTTTTGTTATTTCCAAAACCTTTTCAATTGTGTCAGAAGTTTGTTTATCAGCATCGGAGTTTTGTTCAGAGCCAGAATTGATGGTATCTTTGTTTGTATCAGTGTTCACTTCCTTTACTACCATGTCTACCACTTCTACCATCTCCACATCCCCCTCCTCCTTATTCTCCCCCTGTTGCGGTTTCTCGCAACTGTCGTCGCCTATATTTTTATCTTTCCAGATATTCCAGATATTGTTATCCACAAGTGCCGACAATGAGACGCCCACACTAACACTACTAACGGATTTGATCGTGGAATATTTCGCCTGGTTGTCAGGGATCGCATGGTAAAGGCTTACATCTGGGTCCAAGGGTTCCAGTGACACGGAGTAACGATCTGCGACTGGGCCAAACCATGTTATGCGATTGGCCCAGCTTTGAAACCAGGTATGTTTGTGGCGGGGCTTATCGGTCAGATGCCAGCCAGCTCCGCCAGCAGAGCTGGGATCCATGGTAATTCGTACATACTTTGCATCATCTGTTGTACCGTTGTCGATGCTACTAGAGCGGATTAAGTCGACGATGTAGAATAGTGAAACGCTGGCATCATTGTCGCAGGCATCCTTAAGGCCACCGCGCCATGACGAGGATCCGGTGATACCATTCCCTCTATAGTGGTTGCCAACCATACAGGGAAAACCGATCTGGCGAATTTCGACAGGAATTGAAACTTCCGGCTTCCATGGGGATGATTTTTCATTCTGCGTGAGCCTTGCACGGAAGTGCGGTGATTGTCGCCACGGCTTGATCATTCGGTGAGTTTCTATGGCAAGTTTACCTAGGCTTGCCTGATCGGACTGAGCGCCAACTAATGGTGTCGTATAATCAAACCATTGCAAGCTCTTGTACTCTGGGGTGCCTTCTTGAGATTTCCTGAGCATCAGAACGCTACCCTCCATTCCGATACCGCCGATCTCGGTACTAATGCGCTGTATATCGTCTGAATTGGCAGAGGTGCCATCCAGTATCACGATCGCATTTGATGCCAACCAATGACGAACTGATTGTTGCTCGTCGAGAGAGAGCGGATAAGCTGTATTGATGTAGACAATGGCGGAGGAGTGACCTAAGTCATCCGTCATAAACTGACGGCCGAACTCTGTTAATGGACCGAATGTCAGCGGTGATGTGCTTGGCGCAATATTATCTGGGGGTCGCGCAAATGCCGAGATGGACGCAGAGACAATTACAAAAAGAAGCATTAATGAATATAAGGAAAAGCGAAATGCTTGTGGAGCTGGTATGCAGTATGACATTTAAATTTCCTGATTACAGGCTACAAATCGAGAATTCATTGTAAATTGTGGTCTATTAGCATAGTAGAGCCTACAAATAATTCCGTGTAATTGCATTATCATTTCAATCCATGTAACCCATTCATCTGAGAAAGGCCAATAAGGCGCCCTTGTCGCCATTTTACGTTGCTTACCAGCACCGTCCGTATCCTCGACACATTAGTGGCAAGACTAACAGCTTTAATCGCAGAGCTGCCTCAGAAAATAAGGCCATCGCATTATACACCATCTCTGCAAATGCAACCACAACATCTTCGGGTACTCATGCCTTTTGGCGTAAAGGCAGAGAATCTGACTATTCTATGCTGGTGATATCCGTTTGATTTTTTCAGACAAAGGACAAGTCAAGGTTCGAAGCGATTATCACGGTCTCGCGGTATCTCGATGAGCGCTTTCTCAACGCTCTCTCGAATTGGCCGACCACCTGCTTTTTGTAAGCCCTGCTTCAGCGCTACTTGTTGAGCGAGGACTTAGTGCAGTCAACACAGATGGGTGCTTCAGCAATATGGTCCTGTCGTGCGCCAGCTTTTCATGTCGTGGGTGCTCAGGGGGCAGCCCAGCTCTTCGTATCGACGGTAATGTGTTCGGGTCATGGCTAGCACCTCTGGAGTCTGTATGACGACCTCGCTGATGCGGCTGAATCGTGTGCACTGCTCGGGAATGGTCTGAGCCAGGTTGATTAGTACATCATCATGGAGTGCCAGACTGGCAATTTGCCAATCTATGGTGACCGGCGCTTTAGTCAGGTAGTCATCGTTTTGAAGACGGTGAGGAATGAAGCTGTCTTCTCGAAATTGCCAAAGCAGCTTATCCAGCAGAATGGCTTCTACTTGACTGTCGGCATGGATATGAACTCGGTGACCCTTGCGCCAAGCAGTCTCTATCAGACAACAGGAAAACTGGTGTCGATCATCAGGCTGTTTGCCTGCAAGAATGTAGAAGTTGACGTGTGACATGACAATAAACCAAACAAAGGTAAAACGTTACAATAGTACACGAGTAATGATAACAGGCGTAGATCGTACCTGTTACCAAGCGAGCTTACGTTTTACGGCTAGCCGTTTTTTTTCTCGCAGACGTTTTTTGCATAGTTACTGTATTAGCTGCATCATGCGCTATTTGATCCAGCAGAAACTGAACCAGCAAAGGAACCGGTCGACCCGTAGAGCCTTTCTTTTTGCCGCTATTCCAAGCAGTGCCTGCGATGTCCAAGTGAGCCCAAGAGAAGGATTTAGCGTACCGAGCGAGGAAGCATCCTGCTGTAATGGTGCCCGCGGGGCGACCACCGATATTGGCCATATCGGCAAAGTTACTGTCGAGCATTTTGTCGTAGGTTTCATCCATCGGCATACGCCAAGCTGGATCTTCGGCCTGTTGTCCGGCAGCAAGTAGTTGCTCGGCCAGGTCATCATTGTTACTGAGCAGGCCGCTAATATGAGCACCCAAGGCGACGATGCAAGCACCGGTCAGTGTGGCAATATCAACAACAGCTCGGGGTTTGAAGCGCTCAGCATAGGTGAGGGCGTCGCAGAGAACGAGACGGCCTTCCGCATCTGTGTTCAGTATTTCGATCGTTTGCCCCGACAAAGAGGTGACGATATCACCGGGTTTGCTGGCATGACCTGATGGCATGTTTTCCGCACTAGCAATCATACCGACTACGTTGATAGGCAGTTTTAAGGTAACAATGGTGTGCATTGCACCCAGTACCGAAGCGGCACCGCACATATCGAACTTCATCTCGTCCATTGCCGCGCCGGGTTTGAGGCTGATACCTCCGGAGTCAAATGTAACGCCCTTGCCAAGCAGAACGATCGGTTGCTCACCCCGTTTGCCACCCTTGTATTCCATGGTGATCAACTTGCCCTCTTCCGCAGAGCCCTTGGTCACAGAGAGGAAGGAGCCCATGCCTAGTTTTTTCATCTCTTTTTCACCTAGCACTTTGGTGCTGAGCTTGGTGTTTTGGCGAGCTAGGTTCTCGGCCTCTTTGGCGAGGTGGCTGGGGGTGCACTCGTTACCTGGCAGGTCGCCTAAATTTCGGGCTTGATTCATACCAAAACCGATGGCGCGACCAGTGATGGCAGCCTTCTCTATGTCTACCAACTCTTTTCGGACGGTCAGTTGCAGGGTGACTTTATTCAATGTAACGTCTTTGTCGTCTTTGTTATCTTTCTGGCTTTTGAACTGCTCAAAACGATAGCTAGAGAGTTCCAATGACTGGCTTAGCTGGCTAGCAGCCCATGCAGGTGAGCGATCTTCAGGCTCTAGGCCATCGAGGCTGACTACCGCATTGCTGACCGCCGACAGCTTAACAGCAGTAACAATACCGGCGATGACTTTGATTGCCGTTTTGGCTGTTAACGTCTCCTTGCCTGTGGCGACGAGGAGGATCCGTTCAGCTTGAACTCCATCGATCGAGGGGATCAGTAAAGTCTGTCCGGGTGTCTGTTTCAGATCGCCACGCTTGAGTAGCTTACTGAGTAGATTACCGGTTGCCTTGTCGACAGCGATAAAAGCTGTGTTTTGCTGTGTTTTTCCAGCTAAAATCACCAAGCATTGTGTACGTTGCTTGTCAGCAGCACCAATCTTCACTGAAATTTCCATAATTGCTCCGAGACATACATGGCTGTTTTAGAGATAATACACAGTTACTTGCCAATGTGAACGTGTTCTATAGTTAGCGACAAGCAACATCTTGAGCATAACAGGGAAGTGTTTTAGTGGGTTACGTCATATCTGTGCATTTTGATATATAGCCCTGAGACAACTGATACAGTATCGGAATTCAGCTTTGATCGTATTGCGCTATATCACTAAAGAACTTCTTAATACTTGGCTGGCTATCAGCGGTATTTTACTGCTGATCATTGTCTGCGAGCGTTTTATTAAATACCTCGAACAGGCGGCGACCGGTGGAATCCAGGCCGAGCTCCTGTTCGCTATCATGGGTTATCGCATACCCGGTTTCTTAGAGATGATCATGCCGCTTGCGTTATTCATCGGCATTCTGCTAGCTCACGGACGACTTTATGTAGACAGCGAAATGACGGTACTGGAAGCCTGTGGCATGAGTCAACATCAGCTACTGGGTTACACCATGTTGCCAGCGTTACTAGTGGCACTGCTGGTTAGCTTGTTCAGTATCTGGCTGACCCCAATGGGTACAGCAAAGGTGGAAGATATCCTGCACCGTCAGGACAGCATGAGCGGGATCAATCGGCTGGCCCCAGGACGATTCCAAGTGCTCAATAATGGTGACCGTACTGCCTACGTTGAGACGGTTTTAGATGATAAATCGTTCATGAACCATGTTTTCATTGCACAGCGTTCTGAAAAAGATGGGCGGAGTGAAATGACCTTGCTGTTGGCCGATCAGGGGCATCAACACCTTGATGAGAAGAGTGGGAAACGTTATCTGATGCTATCGAACGGTTATCGCTATGAGCTAGCTGCGGGGCAGCCCAAGAGCCGCATTATGAAATATGAAACCTACGGTATTCAGATGAAGAGCCATGATGCCCGTGCCAGCAAGGAGCGTGCGCAACCGACATCGGTCCTATTGAGTCATGACCTTAACATCGCTAGCAAAGCGGAATGGCAGTGGCGTATTTCGCTGCCGCTGCTGGTGCCGGTGGTGGTGCTCATGGCGTTACCGTTGGCTCGGGTTAATCCACGGCAGGGGCGCTTTATGAGGCTACTACCGGGCATTCTGCTTTATCTCCTCTATCTTGCGCTGTTGATTGCTGCCTGTGGTGCAGTGGAGGACGGAAATTTATCTCCATCCATCGGTGTATGGCAGGTTCATGGGCTATTTTTGGCAATTGCGTTGGTGATGTTTTACTGGCGTGGACTGACCCAGATGTTGCGTGGCAGAGGGCGTTAAGAGTCATGAAAAAGCTTGATCGTTACATCGGCCTGAATGTTCTGGGTGCTATGTTAATCGTATTGGTGGTGCTGGTTTTTCTAAACAACCTTTTCGTTTTTTTGGATCAGCTGGACAGTATACGAGCCCATTATCAGTTGCCTCAAATTTTGAAGTACATGATATTGATCACTCCAAAGCGGATCTACGACGCAATTCCGATAGCCGCGCTGATCGGCTGTCTAGTAAGTCTGGGTAGTATGGCCGGTCATAGTGAGCTGGTAGTGATGCGTGCTGCGGGCGTATCACTCAGCAGGATCGGCTGGGCAGTCATCAAGCCGGCACTGTTGATGATCGTGGGAGGTATGCTGATCGGTGAATATCTCATGCCAGTTTCCGAGCAAAAGGCGGTGACCCAGCGGAAGATCGAGCGCTCAACCGATGGTCGCTATAGCGATGAAGGAATTTGGCATCGGGAGGGTAACAGTTTCATGTTCTTTAATGCGGTACAACCTCCTGGTGTCCTATATGGCGTAAGCCGCTTTACGTTTGATGACAAACAGCGTTTGGTTGAAAGCAGTTACGCTGATCGTGCGACTTATCAAGGCGATCACTGGCTGCTGCAAGATGTAAAAAACAGCCATTATCAAGGCGACAAGGTGACAACGACCAGAAGCCCGACCGAAGACTGGCATGCAAAGCTGACAACAATGCTGCTCAAGGTCATTGTCGTCAAGCCGGATGATCTGTCTATCGAAGGTTTGATGACGTATATCGGTTATCTGCGAGAACAGGGGCTCAAGAGCGGTGAATATGTTTTGGCGTTATGGAAGAAAATTCTGCAACCGTTGTCGATTTTTGCTCTGGTGATGATCGGGATGTCGTTTATTTTCGGCCCTCTGCGTTCAGTTAGTATGGGGCTGCGTCTGTTTGCAGGTGTAATGACAGGCGTGATGTTTATGATGCTGCAAAACCTGATGGGACCGGCAAGTTTGGTTTATGGTTTTTCACCTATAGTGGCGGCACTGCTACCGATTGCAATCTGCTTCGGGATTGGCGTGATATTGCTGCGCAGGGTAGCTTAGTGTTTGACGGTCATTTTTATCATGGCGGACGTAGTGGTCGGATAGTAAGAGGTTCTCAGTCATTGCTTGAGACCATAAAATCCTTTGGGTAGCTCCACGACTTCCGACATCGAATAACGGTCCGGCCAAGTCTTTCCTTTCTTATCGATTTTCATCCATAACTCACCGATCAGTGCCAGTCCGATGGCGGGAATCGCAACCATGAATCGCAACAAGCACTGCCACAGGGAGATGACACTACCGTCAGCATTCTGTACTCGGATACGCCATACCTGCATACCCAGAGTCTGTCCCTTATAAGTCCAGAAACAGGCAAAAAAACCAAATGTGACAAAGACCAGTAAAGTGGCGAGATATGGGTTGATGCCAAGAGGAGCATCATCCATTTTCAGCAACCACTGATTGATCATTGCATGATAGAGACCTGTGGTGACCATCATCAGAGCGACCACCAATAGAGAGTCATAGAACATAGCCGCCAGTCGGCGCCATAGTGGAGCGTTGGGTAACGGAACATGGGTTGCCTGATCGGTAAAGCTGCTCATACGATTCGTGAATATTTTGTCATGATGATCAATGAGTTTACGGCAATGCGAAACAGGTTCAAGTGATTCCGTTTCAGGTCAAAAATAAAGTCGCTATGAAATGATCAAAATCAGTGGCTGGCTAGTAGATCAACCCAAGCGAAGTCAGGAAGACCGCTGAGTTCCAGGGCATCCTCTGGGGTCACATGATCCATGACGTAATAGACAATATCTTCTAGCCGGTTGACGGTATCAGTCAAGAAGTTGACGAAGGCGTCATCAGCGCTTTTTTTACGGCTCTCGTTCCAGCAGTGCAGCTGTAGCTCATTACGGCGTTGTTGCAGCTCGAACACGACATGAATGGCGTTGCCACGCAAGGTGAGTAGATCTTCAGTTCCAGCGTGCCGGAAAAAATGGATTTGATTATAGGACAGTACAAATTCCGGTACGGAATCAACTCGGTTCACTGTCAGAGAATGAGTAGGCGCATTGCCAGGAAACTGTAAAATAACCGCCATAGTCGATCCATTAGTTTTAGAAGTAATTTGTGCCAGTAATGCTACGCAAATAGATACCATAAGCATACACGACATGAGTTTTGGGTGCTATGGCATGACGCAAATTGTAAAAGAAAGCACTTCCCCCAAGAGCGATTTATTAGTGAATCGTCGACCGCCTCTATAAAGACAATGCTCGGTAGGCCAGCATTCAGAAGAGGTCTGATGCAATCATTAGATGCTGACTGATTGTTGACGACTGTTTTAGTATTTCTCTCTTTTATAGTCATTGCTTTACAGGTTAATGGCGGCTCGATGAACCACATTGAGCCTGTCAGCGCTTTTTGGTTTTCTTCCTTTTTCTTTCAACTAAAACAATAAGTGTGAGCAGAGGTTTTGCAGTACAAGGAGGTCGCTCATGTTTTTACATCATATATTCACATGTTCTGCGATCCTCCCTTGCGACAATCATCATCTCAGTCTCCGCTGATACCGATCGGATTAATATCAACATCGACAAAATGGATGTTATTGATCGAGTATTGTTTTTGTGTAGTGCTAATACCGCTAGGGCGATGGTTGAATTCCATGAGTAGCCTAGTTGGTTTATCAATGCTGATGATCTGGTCAAGGTTAAAAGCGTTGGAAGACGGCTGTTAAAGTATCATTGCAACCGTATTGCGTTTGACTGACAAGATGTGAGGTAAGAAGTATGTCAGGGATCGTTGGAATCGGATTACAGTTGACCATGGGGGCCTCGCTGATGATTGGCGCAAGCATGGATGTCAGTGACAGCCTGCAGGACAATATCAACTGGAGTGGACAGGATGCCTATTTTCAGGACGTTCTACCCAAGGTACTCAACTATGACCCTACGGGTAGCTTCGGATTCGGTTTTGAAGATAATGTATCGTTTCGCTATCACTCTGTAGATTTGAAAAACCTCCGTTTCGTGAACCAAAAATTGTCCCAACTCCAGTACGAAGTGCTGGAGGTTCATGACAATGCCGGAAACGATGTGGCTGTGTTAAAAACGCTCGAGACCATGAATGGAGCGAGCAACGAGATTCAGGTTAAGGTGCGTGAGGATGTGAAGTATGAAAACCTTAAGTCCGCTCGTTTTCGTTTGGTTATAAAGCTTCCCGTTGAACTCAAGCGAGTAACGGTACCCTTGAAGGAAGGTTCACATGCCCTTGGCGATGTGACGGTTCAAGTCAGCGCTATCATGAAAGAGAGCCGGACTTCAGAATCAACCCTAAATGGTTGGACGACCGTTGAAGAACACCCTGTCACCACGGTTTCATATTCACAGGATAAATCATCGTCTGGTGATGTAAAACAGGTTCATTTGCTGGGCTTAAGTGGTATTGGGTACTCACCCATAGTTGAGTCCTGGAAGTCATTCAGGAGTGGTACTATGAATTATCACATAACGTTTGACGGCGAACCCAGTCAGTTAGAGTTGATTGATTCGGTGAACATGAAGCGCTTTAGTTATAACATGCTCATGGATTTCAAAACTGGACAGATCATGATTGACCCATAAAGCCAGCATGACGCTTAACCGGCAATGCGCTTGGAATCATTTGCTCCGAATATTTGGGTAATGCATTTTCTTTTGATATGTTCCCGCATGTTAGGCATAATTCACACCAGTGACAAGCCGTGAAATGCTTGCTGAGAGATGACCTATGATATGCCTGTCATCAAAAATCGAAGAGCGAACCTTTAGATATGAAGAAATGGCAGTGTGTCGTTTGCGGTTTGGTCTATGACGAAGCTAAGGGTTGGCCGGATGACGACATTACTCCCGGTACTGCCTGGGATGACGTGCCGGCAGACTGGCTCTGTCCAGACTGCGGAGTCGGTAAAGATGATTTTGAGATGATTGAGATCGAAGACTCGGATCGTTCTTAATATCTTAGGATAGGAAAATCATGATTATCATCATCAGCATGATTATTGGTGCTGTATTTAAAACAATCTGACGTGTCCTATATTGTCAACGTTAAGTTTGTTTGTATTGGGCTTGTATCGGTTATTGCCATCGATAAAGCGGATTATTAATCAATATAACATGTTAGTGTATGGTTGCGGAGCAATTAATATTGTTAGCAAAGAGCTATCAACTAATCAGGAAAATCTAAAAAGTGGAGCGATTCAATTTAATCATCAGATTAATCTAATAAATGTCAAATTCTCTTATCAAGATAAATCAGTTTTAGACAATATTAACCTAGTCATTAATTAAGGGTGAAAAAATTGCATCCATAGATAAAAGTGGCGCAGACAAGAGCACTTTAGTCGATTTGATTATTGTATTATATCAGTCTAATGAGTGTATAATATCAAATTGATAACATGACTGTCAGTGAAGAAAATCTACAAAGCTGGCGATCGAAAATTGGCTATATTCCACAACAAGTTTATTTGTTTGGCGGTACAATCGCTAAGAATATCTGCTTTGGTAGAAAATTAGATTGTATTGATATAATCAGTTTGTAGGTAACCGCTGACGGCAAGCGTATTGTGTATCAATTCTTCTAAAGAATCCAGCGACTATTCTTTGCAACTTCTTCATCCGAGAACGAATATAAGCAATGAAATTCGTTTTGGTTTTCAGAGCCGCTTTACCCAACCCTTCCTTTAGGTAATTCCAAACTTGCTCATCAGGGTTTAGTTCTGGTGAATAGCTGGGGAGAAGATGGAAACCAAGTAATTTTGGCTCCGATTCCACATACTCTCTCACAAGCTTTGATCGATGGGCGGGATGACCATCGGTGATAATTATCATTGGCTTGGTGACGCTTCGCACCAGTGATTTCAAGTACTTCACGAAAACATGCTGATCCATGGTTCCCGTGAATGTTTGGTAACGCATAGTTCCTTCTGAACTTACGACAGATATCAAATTAAGACGATGCCTGGAACCTGTCA
>JAGLCE010000092.1 GCA_023146365.1 Endozoicomonadaceae bacterium | reverse complement strand
CAGACTGAACAGACTGAACAGACTGCATCAGAGGAGTTACTCACAAAAAAAGATCTTCCACTCGAACGTAATATAGATCAAGAAATACCGACTCGCATAACAGTTACTCCTACTTCTGATCCTACTCCTATTTCTATTTCTGATAAAACGAAAAAAGATATTAATTATAAAGTATCAAAATTTTTCAATGAAATCCTGGATATTCATGATGACACAATCATATCTTCATCATCTAGAGCTTACTGTAACATACATAAAAGTATCATAAATTCTCGCGAAAATGAAGCCATTATTCAGACAAAAGAATTTCAAGATACCCTTTTCAAAGAAAACAATGAACAATTACACCAAGCAATCAATAAGTTCATCAATGAACTGATACGTTTCACAGCGATCATATGGAACGATGAAAGAAAACGTATCGTCGCAGAACAAACATCAGATGGAGATAATATCAGCGATGATTGTACTTTACCTCAACCCACTTTTATTAGTAATCTTTATTACGCTCTGAAAAAAAAAGAAGAAGTAGTTGAAACCGAACAAATAACACCTGACACAGAGAAAGAAGCATCAGCAAAACCTGTAGTTGTAGTACCCGCTCAAAATAAAGAACCACAACCAACATCAAATGAGTACGTACGAAGTAAAGAGCAAACTAAGAGGGCCGCTGAAAACTTGTTAGCTCTCAACGGCATAGACAGAAGTCAGATATACCAATTAATTAAAACGAATCAAATTTCAGACGTTACATTGAAATTAATTTCACGAGGTGGAAATATTCTATACAAGATAGATGAGATTCGAGAACGGGCAGATAAATTACCGAGGTTACGGCCATACGCGTTCAATGTCGCATGATGGTATTCCTTTTAGGAGCTACCCATTATTCCTCGCTCAAGAGATACTAGAGAAACTGATTGCATCACATCAAGGTGCCCAAAAATGAGATTTGATGAACTATTCAATGCTGATCAAGCATGCACCACGGTATCATGCCAAGCAGGCGACAGCTCATGGACAGCCTCAATAAAGGCGCCGGCATGATCTGGGTCAACAAACGGATGAATACCATGTCCAAGATTAAATACGTGTCCGGAACCCAACCCATAAGCCGCCAGAATATGACTCACCTCTTCACGTATTCTGTCAGGTGACGCATAAAGTACACAAGGATCCATATTCCCCTGCAAGGCGACTTGACCACACACGCGACGGCGGGCATCACCTATATCCGTTGTCCAGTCAAGACCCAACGCATCAGCGCCTGTTTCTACCATCGTTTCCAACCACTGACCACCATTTTTAGTGAACAGGATAACCGGCACGCGACGTCCTTCGTTTTCACGGATCAGACCGTTAATAATTCTGTGCATATAGTGGAGTGAAAAATCACGATACGCACCTGATGCCAACACACCTCCCCATGTATCAAAGATCTGAATGGCCTGAACCCCATGCCGAATCTGGGCATTCAGGTATTCAGTCACAACATCCGCCAGCTTGGCAAGCAATTCATGTAGCAACGTTGGCTGATCATACAGTATGGTTTTTATGAATCTGAAATCACGGGTGCTACCGCCTTCCACCATATAGGTCGCCAGCGTCCAAGGACTGCCAGAAAAACCGATCAAGGGGACGCAACCATTAAGCGCATTCCGGATAGTACGGACGGCCCCCATAACATAATCAAGCGACTGTTCTACATCGACAATATCAAGACGCTCAACATCTTGAGCGGTTCGAACCGGATACTTGAAACGAGGACCTTCACCTGTCTCAAAATACAGTCCCAGCCCCATGGCATCAGGAATGGTGAGAATATCGGAAAAGAGAATGGCAGCATCCAGAGGATAACGCTCCAGCGGCTGCAGAGTCACCTCGCAGGCTAGTTCAGGATTTTTACAAAGAGAGAGGAAGTCGCCCGCTCGGCTCCGACTTTCACGATATTCCGGCAGATACCTGCCAGCCTGCCTCATCATCCAGACCGGTGTCCGGTCAACCGGTTCTCGCAGCAGTGCGCGCAGTAGACGATCATTTTTGAGTGCGGTCATATCCAATCCATCCGGCAGTAACAAGAGAGCAATTATATCAACAAATCGGTACAATGCCGGTTGTTTTATTGACTCGGATCATATCAGACCTTCAGACCTTTAAGTAATTCAGTATCCCTTCTGCCGCCTGTCGTCCTTCCCAGATCGCGGTAACCACCAGATCAGAGCCTCGCACCATATCACCTCCAGCAAAGATCTTAGGATTATCGGTTTGAAACGGGTAGCGACCATTTTCTGATGCAATGACCCGACCCAAGTCGTCCAGCGATATGCCCTGCGGCTCAAACCATGATGCCGGACTAGGCCGAAAACCAAAGGCAATCAGCACGGCATCTGCCGGAAAAACTTCCTCACTGCCAGGAATCGGCTCCGGTCTGCTCCGACCATACTCATCCGGCTCCCCAAGACCCACGGTAATGACTTTCACCCCTTCAACCTGCTCCTTTCCAACAATCTCAAGAGGTTGTCGCTTAAACAAGAACTGCACGCCTTCTTGACGAGCATTCACCACTTCGGATCGGGAGCCCGGCATATTTTCCTCGTCCCGTCGATAGACGCAGGTGACGTTGTCCGCTTGCTGCCGGATGGCTGTTCGGTTACAGTCCATAGCGGTATCGCCTCCCCCCAAGACAATCACCCGTTTACCTTTCATATCGATGAAATCATCCGGAGACTGCTCAAAGCCGAGACAATGATTCACATTGGACACCAGATAAGGCAGCGCGTCGTAAACACCAGACATATCCTCACCAAGAAATCCGCCTCTCATGTAGGTATACGCCCCCATCCCCATGAAAACGGCATCATACTGACTCAACAACGTCTCAATCGTGATGCTCTCACCAATTTCAGTATTCAGGCGAAACTCTATTCCCATCTCCGTGAAAAGCTCCCGCCGACGCCGCATGACGCTCTTTTCAAGCTTGAACTCAGGAATTCCAAATGTCAGCAAACCGCCAATTTCCGGATAACGATCAAAGACAACAGGCTTAACACCATTCCTTACCAGTACGTCTGCACAGCCCAAGCCCGCAGGGCCCGCACCAATCACCGCCACCTTACGATCCGTCCACTCAACGTTCAACATATTCGGCTTCCAGCCCATAGCCAGTGCCGTTTCGGTGATATATTTCTCCGTAGCGCCAATCGTCACCGCGCCAAAGCCATCATTCAGCGTACAAGCACCTTCACAGAGACGATCCTGTGGGCAGATTCGACCGCAGACTTCCGGCAATGTGTTCGTCTGATGCGACAGTTCCGCTGCCTCAATGATACGACCCTCCGACACCATATTGAGCCATTCCGGAATATAGTTATGCACCGGACACTTCCATTCACAATACGGATTACCGCAAGAGAGGCAGCGGTGCGACTGAGCCACCGCCTGCTTACCTTTAAATGGCTTATAGATCTCATTAAAAGCCTGCTTACGAACCTCAAGAGACTTTTTATCGGGATCCTTACGGCCAACTTCCACGAACTGGAAGTCATTGTTCAGTCGTTCAGCCATATACACCTCATGAAACTTATCATCCCTAATCCGGTATCAGCGCATCGAGTACGATTATTCGGGGCTACTCCGCATATAGGCCTCAAGGCCACTCATACTGGCAGTCTTGGGCTTAATCAGCCAGAAACGACCAACATAATCCTCAAAGTCTTCCTGAAGAGTGCTCCCCCAGTCACTGTCGGTTTCAGCAACAAACTCAGCAATGATGCTGTACAGATGTGTCTGGTGAGACTCCATGGACTCAGCATCAATACGATGGACATCCACCAGCTCATGGTTGTAGCGATCGACAAACTGCCGATTCATGTCCAATACATAGGCGAAACCACCCGTCATGCCCGCACCAAAGTTATGACCGGTCTTACCAAGTACAGTCACCAGCCCTCCAGTCATGTATTCGCAACAGTGGTCACCAGTCCCTTCGACCACAATATGCGCACCGGAATTCCGAACGGCTAATCGCTCTCCAGCCATCCCTGAAGCAAACAGCTTGCCGCCCGTTGCTCCATACAAGCAGGCATTACCGATGATGGCGCTTTCATGGGATGGAAAGAGACTGCCTTTAGGCGGACAGATTACCAGTTTACCACCCGCCATTCCTTTGCCAACATAATCGTTAGCATCACCGTTCAAATAGAACTCAAGTCCACCCGCGTTCCAAACACCGAAACTCTGTCCAGCACTACCACTCAGTCGAACTTTGAGCGGTGCATCTGACATACCGAGATTGCCATAACGTTGTGCAACTTCACCAGAGAGACGAGCACCAATGGAGCGGTCGCAATTACCGACCTTGTAGCTGAATTCGCCACCGCTAGCCGCCTCAATAGCCGGTAACATCTCTTTAATCATCCGCTCAACCAGCGCTCCTTCATCAAAGGGCGGATTGCTATTCTGACAGCAGAATTTAGGCTTATCTGCCGCAATATGGCTGTTATTGAGAATGGGCGATAAATCTAGCTGAGACTGCTTACTCGTCTCTCCCGGCTTAATCTTCAGCAGCTCCGTACGACCAATGATCTCTTCCAGACTCTGGTAGCCCAGTGTCGCCAATCTCTCGCGCACGTCTTCAGCCACAAAGGTAAAGAAGTTCATCACCATTTCCACCGTGCCGATGAAATGCTCATCTCGGAGGTGCTGGTTTTGAGTGGCAACACCTGTCGCACAGTTGTTCAGGTGACAGATTCTCAGATATTTACACCCCAGCGCCACCATTGGCGCTGTACCAAAACCAAAACTTTCTGCGCCCAACATGGCCGCCTTGATGACATCCAGTCCAGTTTTCAAACCACCATCAGTCTGCAATCGCACTTTCCCACGAAGATCATTAGATCGCAATGCTTGCTGAGCTTCACTGAGTCCCAACTCCCACGGGGAGCCTGCATAATGAATAGATGTCAATGGACTTGCAGCAGTTCCACCATCAGACCCTGAAATGGTGATCAGGTCAGCATAAGCCTTGGCAACCCCCACAGCAATGGTTCCCACACCAGGTTCTGAGACCAGTTTGACGGAAACCAATGCATTGGGGTTAACCTGTTTGAGGTCATAGATCAGCTGTGCCAAATCTTCGATTGAGTAAATATCATGGTGCGGTGGCGGAGAGATCAACGTAACACCCGGCATACAATATCGCAGTCGAGCAATCAGATTATTGACCTTGCAGCCTGGTAGCTGTCCGCCTTCACCCGGTTTCGCACCTTGAGAAATCTTGATCTGCAACACTTCGGCATTAACAAGATAATGAGGCGTCACGCCAAAACGTCCGGAAGCAATCTGCTTGATCTTAGAGACCCGGTTGGTACCAAACCGTGCCGGATCTTCACCACCTTCACCGGAATTTGAACGACCGCCAAGCCGGTTCATCGCTTCCGCCAAAGCCTCATGAGCTTCAGGTGATAACGCCCCAAGACTCATTGCTGCGGAGTCAAAACGGCGCAATATAGAAGAGACTGGTTCAACATTATTGAGCGGTATCGACTTGCGGTCACTATTCAACTCAAACAGATCACGAATCACCGCAACAGGACGCCGATCGACCATATCAGCATAATCACGGTATTTCGCACGATCTCCAGTTTTAACCGCTATTTGGATCGCCTGCACCACATCCGGATTGAAGGCGTGGTACTCACCACCATGAACGTATTTTAACAAGCCACCCTGCTGGATAGGCTTTTGTGGCTTCCAAGCAGCATCTGCCAACAACTGCTGCTCCTGTTGAAAGTGTTCAAAACCGGCACCACTGATCCGGTTTATAGCATTACAGAAACAGAGATCTACCACGGTCTGATTCAATCCCAGGCATTCGAACAGCTGAGCACCACGGTAAGAGGCAATCGTCGAGATACCCATCTTCGACATAATCTTAAGCAAACCTTTATCGATCCCTTGTCGATACGCCTTGTAGGCGCTAATGGGATTAGTGAACAACTCTCCTATCTCTATGAGATCATGAATGATCTCATAGACAAGATAGGGATAGACCGCCGTAGCACCGAAACCGATCAGTACGGCAAAATGATGTGAATCCCTAGCGGTACCGGTCTCCACAATAATATTGGCATCGCTACGCAAACCGGCCTGAATCAAGCGGTGATGCACCGCCCCTGTCGCCATAGCGGAATTGATAGGCAACAGGCCTTTCTTAAGCTGTCGGTCGGTCAGATGCACTAACACTTTACCATTACGAACAGCCGCTTCCGCTTGATCACAAACAACAGTGATCGCCCGTTTCAGACTGACAGCAGGATCATAGTTGAGATCAATTTTGATCACATCCAGATTACCCACCTTATGATGGGCATTGATCAAGTTCAGAAACTTGATAGTCGACAGCACTGGGGACTTGAGAATCACCCGTTCAGCATGCTTCTGCGTCTCCTGAAATATATTTTTCCCCGCACCGAGGCAAGTCTCCAGCGACATGACTATCGCCTCACGCAGGGGATCTATCGACGGATTAGTCACTTGGGCAAATTGCTGCCGAAAATAATCATAAACCGAACGCACTCGTTGAGAGAGCACAGCCATAGGAGTATCATCTCCCATGGAACCAACGCTTTCCTGACCATTCTCGGCTAATGGACGAATCACCTGATTGCGCTCTTCAAAGGTCACCTGAAACATTTTCTGGTATTCATTCAACACCAGTTTGTCGAAATGTTTCACAAGGTGTTCATTCTCAATGAATTGAGCTTGAATTCGATACGCTTTCTTCTTCAACCACCGTTTGTAGGGTTGGCTGCTCTTCAGTCGATTATCAATAGCATGGGCTTCAAGAACCTCACCCTTTTCAATATCAATGGCCAGGATCTCACCAGGCCCAACACGTCCCTTAGCAATAACATCCTCGGACTTATAATCATACACACCCACTTCAGACGCTACCGTTAGATAGCCATTCTGTGTTTTGACCCAGCGAGAGGGACGAAGACCGTTTCGATCCAGTGCGCAGACCGCATAACGGCCATCACTAATAACCAGACCTGCTGGGCCATCCCAAGGCTCCATATGCATGGAGTTATACTCACAGAACGCCCGCAGTTGGGAGTCCATAGTATCGACATTCTGCCAAGCCGGCGGTATCAGCATACGGATCGCACGATAAAGATCGACTCCACCGGTGACCAGAATTTCCAACATATTATCTAGGCTGGAAGAATCAGAACCTCCACGATTAACCAGAGGAAGAACTTTTTCTAGCTCAGGCAACAGTTTAGATTTGAACTTACTAACACGCGCCTCTGCCCAGCTTCGATTCCCCGTAATGGTATTAATTTCACCGTTATGAGCCAGCATCCGGAAAGGCTGAGCCAATGGCCAGCGAGGTACCGTGTTAGTGGAGAATCGCTGATGAAAGACACAGATGGCTGTCTCAAACTGGGAATCACTCAGGTCTGGATAAAACCTAAGCAAGTCAGCCGGCATCATGAGTCCTTTATACGTCACCACTTTATTCGACAGTGAACAGATATAAAATTCTTTATCCTCTGTCAGCGCTATCTCAATCCGGCGTCTCGCCATAAACAGAGAAGCCGCAAGCTGTAACTCATCCTGTTTTTTTTCAGGTGCAATAAAAACTTGTTCAATACGAGGTAGCTGCTCCAAAGCAATCACTCCCAAGCAATCACTGTTAACCGGAACCTCTCGCCAGCTCAATACATGAGCACCTTCAACAGCCAGTTCTTGCTCAAACACTTGACGGGCTGATGCCGCAACCTGATCATCTCGATTGAGAAAGACCATACCAACAACATAACGTGACGGTAGGCTGATATTCAGCGACTGCTTAACAACAGCTCGAAAGAAACTATCAGGTATCTGAGTTAACAGACCACAGCCATCCCCAGTTTTTCCATCAGCAGCAATACCACCACGATGCGTCATACAGGAGAGAGCATGGATGGCAGTTTCAAGAAGATGATGACTTTTTATGCCTTTGATATGGGCAACGAGTCCAAAGCCACAGTTATCCCTGAACTCCTCAGAAGAATACAGACCCGCACTCATAGGCACTCTCTCATCAGCCAGTTTTGGCCATCATTTTTCGGCACTTTGAATCCTACCAAGTATTGTATGTCGACAACTCCCCTGCAGATCGCAACAGCCGATCCATCCGGAGGATCAGTGCCTCTGAAAACCATACGTTATCTCTTTACAGGGCAAACGGTAGGCATTGTTACACACCACATAGCAATACAACAAACCAACCTCCATTTCAATACGAAAAGAGTCATATTGAAATCAACTTACTCAAGAAAAAAGTCTAAAGGAGAAGAGAGTGTAAAGAAAAAGCAGCAAGATTAACCCTATTGATATCATCAGTTTGTAGGTAACCGCTGACGGCAAGCGTAATGCGTATCCATTCTTCTAAAGAATCCAGCCACTATCCTTGGCATTCTTTTCAACGTCTTCATCCGAGAACGAATATAAGCCATGAAATTCGTTTTGGTTTTCAGAGCCGCTTTACCCAACCCTTCCTTTAGGTAATTCCAAACTTGCTCATTAGGGTTTAGCTCTGATGAATAACTGGGGAGAAGATGAAAACCAAGCAATTTTGGCTCCGATTCCACAGACTCTCACAAGCTTTAATCGATGGGCGGGATGACCATCGGTGATAATGATCATTGGCTTGGTGATGCTTCGCACCAGCAATTTCAAGTACTTCACGAAAACATGCTGATCCATGGTTCCCGTGAATGTTTGGTAACGCATAGCTCCTTCTGAACTTACGACAGATATCAAATTAAGACGATGCCTGGAACCTGTCACTTTCACCATCCTGAGTGAAACGCCCTGTGCGGACCCGCATGCAGGGTGTTGTGGGGGCTGAGGGTTAAATACCCTCGGCTACCCGATTATGTGCTTTTATACGCACAGCACACCACACTGAATAAAATACTTAAAAACTGGGTCATAAGATTCGTGTGATTCGTGAATAATTAGGGGGTGAATTTTATTTTTTAAAAACATTGAACTTGTTTTATTATTACATTTCTAACAATCTGTAATTAGAATGGCATCGATATTTCCATTTTCTGTTAACTTTATTTTATTTAATGGTGTTTATTATGAATGTAAAATTTAGACCATATAAGTTTGGTGATATGGTATGTCATTATAAATTAATAACTAACGCATCATCTGCAAATTTATTTATAAAACTTATTAGTTGTGTTTCAGTTTATTTTAAAGGAAGCCGAATAACAACTATTCATGAGAAAACTTGTTATACATTAAGACGAACCGATTCAGATTTATTTTATAGTCTTAATGAGCTAAAAATAGAGGACAGATCGATCATAACTAGCCCTGATAACTTTCAGTTTGATTATGATAGCGTTGAACCCTCTGTAATAACTGATGATCTGCCTAGATATGATATCGCTCGCAATCACAATGATTTAGAATATTTTGGTTATGATGACCTAACGCAGGAGATCTCGAATTCATCATATTTTAAAAAGCCTCGATCAGACTTGGCCAACGCTGTTTTAAACGGTCAGCTGGATGAAGTGATCACTTTATTAGAAAAATATGATGAAATAAATATTAAGAATTCTGAAGGCTACACCCTGCTCATGCTAGCCGTTATGTCTAATAACTGTAATATGGTTGCGTTACTGTTGGAATCCGGTGCTGATATTGAAGCCGGTAATAATGATGTCAGCATAGATTTTGATGAAAACCATGACGCATTAACAATTCTTGATAATATCGATAATGTCAATCAGAAAGAGTCTGGAATCTATAAAACGCCTTTAGCATTAGCAGTAAAGGAAGGTAACTGCGATATGGTAAAATTATTATTAGATAAAGGCGCCAAAGTCAATTCCGGTTATTCCAACGTGGATATAATTCCTATTCCGTTCATTTTTGACCACATAAATGAACGGAATAGGCATAAAATTTATTCAGAAAAAATCAGAGGGGGAGTGCCATTAATTATGGCGATAAAAAGAGGATCTCACGAAATAGTGCAAATGTTAGTAAAACGTGGCGCCAATGTTGATTTCGGAACAGCGCTTGAAGGCGCACCTTTATCATTCGCAATCAGGATTAATTGTTTTACAATAGTGGATTTCCTGCTAGAGAATGATGCTGATGTGAATATTAGTAGCTATCCTGAATATACTACTCCTCTTTCAGAAGCGATTGAACATGAAAATATAAACATGATACTTAGGCTCTTGCATAAGAAAGCTAATATTAATAGTAAAGAAAAAATTCCTCCTATGATTAGAGCCGCTAAAAATAATAATTTAGAAATAGTTAAAATTCTGTTAAATCAGTGTGGAATAAAACATGGTAGCCCAGAAAAATATGCAATCTTTGCAGAAGCAGCTGCTGGAAATAATATGGAGATGGTCAAATATTTAATAAGTTGCGGTGCTCATAGTTATACAAAATACAATTTGAAATATTCGGCTCTTGAAAGAGCAATTATGAACAGTCATATTGACATGGCACTATATTTACTTCAGGTTGAAATAGATATACGTAATGGCGAAAACCTTAAACATTATTTTAAATCGGCATCCAGATCAGCTATCATATTGGCTGCCCAGTATGGCAATGTTGAGATGATAAAAATATTATTAGAGCTTGATACTGAGATCAATGCTGGGCGTTCGCATGGAAATAACACGCCTATCGAGATAGCGGTTAAAGGAAATCACTTGGCCTTGGTGAAATATTTACTGGGAACAGGTCGTATTGATATTGACGATAAAAATCCTGGCAGGCCGTCGATCTTGACATTGGCGGCAATGATAGGTAGTTGTCCTATGATTCATTGTTTACTTGAAAGGGGCGCTCAAATAGATGGCGGATTTGGCAATCCATATACCCCTTTGGCATATGCGGCACAGTATGGACACATTAATGCAATATGTTATTTGCTGGACAATGGAGCTAATATTCATAAAGGAACGGAATCATATCATACTACATGGGTGTATGATACAGCCATTGTTAAAGCAGTTCAAAACGGACAACGACGAATAGTTAGAGTTTTGATAACGAAGGAGTTAGCCCTCATTGCTGATAAAAAAGAAACAACATTGTTGGATCGTGTTATTCTTGATGAAGCAGTTAGATTAGACCATGTGGGGATAGTCAGTGACATGTACGAAACTCAGCTTTTTTCGAACTTATTTAATAGTAGACTTATTCGTTTTGCAATGTTGACTGATTCTTATCGTGTGATGAATTTTCTTATAAAAATAGGTATTACAGTACCCCAAAGCCTCCTCATATCGAGCATTCCATATTCTGACCCTCATAGAGTCATTTCTCCTTACGCGTACAGAATGAGAGCGGTGTCAACGTACAACAATAAATGTGTTGAGAATCTGACCTTGTTATCTATTAGAGTGGCAGTGAAAATGATCGGGAAAAAAAATATTGATTCTAATATTCTACCAGAGAATCTGCCTAAGAACATTAAGTATGCTATAAAAGAGGCTAATTATTAATACCTGAACAAAAAATCAAAGGGTCAAAGGGTCAAAGGGT
>JAGLCE010000091.1 GCA_023146365.1 Endozoicomonadaceae bacterium | reverse complement strand
CCGTAAATTATGTTATCTCCGATGACGAGGGGGCAACGTCAACATCTACGGCCACCATTACGGTGACTGGCACCAATGATGCGCCTGTTGCCGCAGCTGATTCTTATGGAGCGACAGGTTACGATGATACAACCGTACTGACTAAAGAAGATTTTTCAGATGGGGCAAGTGGTTGGAATAATAATTTAACAACTACAAGTAGTGGAGAGTTAGGTCAATTCTTAGGTAGATTTGGAGGAACTGGTGGTGGAGAGGGCGTTTCTAAAACATTCTCTTATGGTTCAGAGCACGCGGGTGCAACGGTTACCATTGATTTTGATATGTATGTCATCGACTCTTGGGACGCTGAAAATTTTAGAGCTTTTGTAGATGGTGGGATGGTAATAGATGACACATTTCAACATAGACATGGAACGGAAGGCCCTACTGGTGTTGACGATACAACCAGTTCAAATGAATTTTTAAATACTGGTAGTGAGGGTATTAAACATTATTCTCTTGATGTTACACTTGATGAAAATGGTTCTGTAAAACTTGGGTTTGGTTCAACGCTTAATTCTGGCGTTTCAGATGAGTCATGGGGAATTGATAATGTAGAAATATCTGCCAATACATCTGACTGGAATGATCAGCTAGAAATAACAGAAGATGAACGTTTAATGATAAATGTTCTAGGTAACGATTCTGATGCTGAAGGAGATAGTCTAGAGATAACGAATGTAGGTACAGTACAAGATTCTAATGGAAAGATTATTGGTACGGCGAATGTTATTACGGTTGATGGAGTTGAACAAATTGAAATCGTTCCAAACGGTACTTTAGCGATTGGTGAAAGTGTTGATGTTGTATTAAGCTATGAAGTCAGTGATAGTTATAGTACATCAAACGGTGTTGCTAACTTTAGCATTGAGGGTACAAACGCCGCGCCAACGCTGAGACTCGACTCAACAGCATCAGTGGATGAAGATGGAAACACAAGTATTAACTTTGAAGCAAATGATATTGACGGAACCGTTACTACGTCTGCTTCAGCAGAACACGGAACAGTAACAGTCAATAGCAATGGAACTATTTCTTACTCTCCAGATGAAAACTACTCAGGTGACGATACCATTACTGTTACCGCAACAGATAATAATGGCGCAACACATATACAAACTTCAACTGTTAATGTAGCTGCAGTTGCAGATGCTGCAAGTATCACATTAACACAAAAAGAAGTTCAAGTATTCTCGGATCAATCAATCTCGGGTGGTGGCGGTAGTGCAACCCTTGCAAATTGGACAACAGACAATCACGGTGGACTTTTTGAAGCTAATTCAGACATTATTTTTGGGGTTTCAAATGACAGAGGCCAAGTCATTGAGCTTGAGAGAAGCGCAGGTGATGAGAGTAATATCTATCAAAACGTTGATATTCAACCAGGTGAAAAAGTAAGTTTAACCTTTGATCTTTCTGCTAGGCCAAATTATGAGGGAAGTGAGTCTGCTGTAGATGTTATGTGGGAAGGGGTTGTTGTTGACACCATTTTACCAGACCTTGGATGGCAAAGTTATACTTATGAGTTTACAGCCACTACTGAAAACCCAAGAGTTGAGTTAAATGCACCAGGAAGTAATGGCGTCGGGGCTGTTTTAGACAATATTAAAGTGGTTCAAATAGAAGTATTGGTAGAAAATGACCCAATCGACATTGTTATTAATACAGCACTTATCGATACCGATGGTTCTGAAAGTATTCAGTCAATTACTTTAGATGGTCTTGCAGTAGGTGTTACAGTACAAGATGGAAATAACAGTATTACCGTGAGTGTTGCAGGAACCAATGTAGATGTTAATGGTTGGGACTTAAATAATCTTAGCGTAACGCCTCCCAATAACTTTCATGGAGATTTTGTAATTACTACCAGCGTTACCACTGTAGAGAGTAGTGATGGAAGTACAGCAACCAATTCTGCTAGTCAAACCTTTAAGGTTCAGAGTGTAATAGCGGGTGGGGATGGGGACGACTTCTTAGTAGGTAGTGTCGATAATGACATCATAGAGGGTGGTGCTGGGAATGATACTCTGAATGGTGGTGCGGGGAATGATCTGCTGATCGGTGGTGCCGATAATGACATCATAGATGGTGGTGCTGGGAATGATACTCTGAAAGGTGGTGCGGGGAATGATCTGCTGATCGGTGGTGCCGGGGATGACATCCTGATCGGTGGTGCTGGGAATGACACGCTGACCGGTGGAACGGGTTCCGATACCTTCGTCTGGATTGCTGATGATGAGTCCTCCATGGCCGTGGATACTATTACGGATTTTAGCGTGGGTGCTCAAGGGGATGCCATTGACCTCAGTCAGTTGTTGTCCGGTGAGACGGCGGAAACCATTGACCAATTTTTGGAGATTGCGGTGGTCGACGGTAGTACTGAGATCAATGTTCGCCCATCCGGTGCCGATGGCGATGTGTCTCAGAAGATCGTTTTGCAGGATGTTGACCTGTCCAGTCTGGGCGATAGTAATGCGATATTAAATAGCATGCTGCAGAACGGTAACTTGAGCTTTGATGGCTGATCAATACGGATAGTCGATTGTCTCCGGGTGCAGGCAGTGACGAAGGCTTTTGCAGGGTGGATGAGTCGGTGACTTCAGCCTTTTCTCTTCGAGTCGTGGTGGTTCCTCTGCCACGCCATTGTTTTCATGATTATCTGCTCAACCGGTACACATCCGCTCCGATTAGGCAAGGTAGCGATGACGTGCCGTTGGCACTTTTTTCATGCCTCGGTAGACTGTTATAATTGCACCATTTTAAATGATGGCAGGCTTTTGTTGTGATGCAGAAAACCGATCAATGTTGGATGCAGGAAGCCCTCCGTCTCGCTCGGCTGGGTGCGGCGCTCAATGAAGTACCGGTCGGCGCCATCGTTGTTTATGAGAACCGGATTGTAGGGCGAGGTTATAATAGCCTTATCAGCCGAGTAGACCCTGTCGCTCATGCTGAAATCCAAGCCCTTCGTGATGCGGCATCCACTGTCAACAATTACCGGCTGGTGAATTGTGATCTCTATGTCACACTTGAACCCTGCACCATGTGTGCTGGTGCCATGGTTCACAGTCGTATCCGGCGGCTCATTTATGGTGCTCGAGAACCGAAGGCAGGGGTGATTGCTAGTCAGGCTCGGCTGCTGGAGATGTCATGGCTGAATCACGAAGTGGTCGTGACCGGTGGTGTGTTGGAGGATGATTGCTCACAATTGTTGTCTGACTTTTTTCGTTGCCGACGCCTGGAGAAAAAACAGGAAAAACGGCGGACTGGTGGTTGAATCAGCTGGATCGTGCAAGCACCTTTGGATGTTGAAGATGTTGGTAGAACAGACGAATGTTCTCGACATAACGTACCGGCTCTGACCCCTTGGCATAGCCGTAGTGGGTTTGTTGATACCACCAGGATTGCTCTAGCAGAAGCAATCGGAACCGCAGGTCTTCCCATTTATCCGGATTAGCGCCGGCCTGTAGAGTGAGTTCACGAGCATCATGGACATGTCCCATGCCGACGTTGTAGGCGGCCAGCGCGATCCATAATCGATCTTGTTCAATAATGGTCTTAGGCAGCCGTTTATAAATCCGGTTTAGGTAGATGGCTCCTCCACGCAGGCTTTGTTCAGCATCGAGTCGATTACGTATTCCGACCTCCCGAGCTGTTTTGAGGGTTAGCATCATCATGCCTCGTACTCCGGTGGGTGATCGGGCTCGGGGCTTCCAATGAGATTCCTGGTAACTGATGGCTGCCAGGAGGTGCCAGTCCATATGGTGTTCCTTGGCAATTCGTCGAAGCAGCGGTTCGAATTTCGGCAGACGTTGAGCGATGTGAATATTGAGACTGACGCTTTCAGCGGCAGACAGGTGAGTGGAGATGATGTTTAACTTCGGATTGAAGAGGGGTTCTGCGATGGTGTTGTCGAGATAATACGCCCAGCTGAGTTGTTGGGTGTGGCGGTTAGTGTTGTGGCTGATATGTGGGATGCAGGCCTGCTGACTGGCAATCATAGTTGTCATGTGGGCGTGGCAGATGCTGCTGTACTTCGGTGAGTTGTCGCACCCGATCAGCAGGACTGTAGCCCATGGCAACGGTTTTAAGCAACGTACCGCTTGACGCCAAGTTAACCAAATATAGGGTATCAGTATTGGCACAATAATGAATACTTTTTTGTTAGTAGAGAGCAATCTTGTAACAACCAATAAACAAAAATAAACAAACAAGTGTACGAGTGCCATGCAAAGAGCAACAAAACAGGGTAATTGCTGACTGGTTCAACTAGACAGTTTTCTATATTATATGCGCACTCTGAGTACTCGTAAACATTATTTTCGGTGCTTGCCAATTTCTCCCGGATTTAGAGGGTTCATTTGACCATGGAGATTCTATGCGGCAATCCTGCACTGTCTGCTTTCCATTCCGATAAATGCCTGAAAACGCTTCAGCAGAAGATTGCCGGTGTCGTTGATCTGTACGCTGAGTTCATGCATTTTGCCCATCTCTCTGCATCGTTAACGGCCAATGAGCAGATGATTCTGCGACAGTTACTGTGCTACGGCCCTAAGATTGAACCTCGCAAGCCTGTTGGACAGCTGTTTCTTGTGATACCAAGGCTCGGCACGATCTCCCCTTGGTCCAGTAGAGCGACGGATATTGCCCGTAACTGTGGCTTGATTCAAGTCCAACGGTTGGAGCGTGGTATCGCTTACTATGTTCGGATGGATGCTGAGCCTGATGCGGCAGTGGTTGCTAGGATCGGCGATAGTCTGCATGACCCGATGACTGAAACCGTACTGCATAACTTGGAAGCGGCGATCGGTTTGTTTAGTGAGGCTGAGCCCAGCCCCTTGACGTCGGTACCGGTGCTTTCCCGCGGTCGTGTGGCATTGGAAGCGGCCAATACTGAGTTGGGATTGGCTCTGGCAGATGACGAAATTGACTACCTGTTGGAATATTTTGACCGAATCCAGCGTGATCCCACCGATGTTGAGGTGATGATGTTTGCTCAGGCCAATTCCGAGCACTGTCGGCACAAGATTTTCAATGCTTCTTGGGACGTTGACGGCGAAGCCCAAGGTAAATCCCTGTTTGACATGATTCGCAATACTTGGGAAATGAACTCTGATGGCGTTTTGTCTGCCTACAAGGATAACGCCTCGGTCATCAAGGGCTCTCGGGCTGGTCGTTTTTTCCCAGATCCAGACTCTCACGAATACGGTTTTCATGAGGAAGATGTCCATATCCTTATGAAAGTAGAAACCCACAACCATCCCACCGCCATCGCGCCTTATCCGGGTGCTTCTACCGGCTCCGGCGGTGAGATTCGTGATGAGGGTGCCACGGGGCGAGGTGCTAAGCCTAAGGCTGGGTTGACCGGATTCTCGGTGTCCAACCTCCGTATTCCCGGTTATGAACAGCCTTGGGAAGCGGATTTCGGCAAGCCGGATCGTATTGTCTCTGCGCTGGATATCATGATTGAAGGCCCACTCGGTGGTGCTAGTTTCAATAATGAGTTTGGTCGTCCCAACCTCTGCGGTTACTTTCGTACTTATGAGGAGAAGATCAGTGGACCGAGCGGTGAAGAGGTGCGTGGTTATCACAAGCCGATCATGATTGCCGGTGGCTTGGGGAATATTCGGGCTGACCATGTACAGAAGGCTGATTTTACTGCTGGTGCCAAACTGATTGTCTTGGGTGGTCCTGCCATGCAGATTGGTTTGGGTGGCAGCGCTGCCTCATCCATGAGTACCGGTGAGAGTCAGGCCGATCTCGATTTTGCATCTGTCCAGCGGGGAAATCCAGAGATGGAGCGTCGCTGTCAGGAGGTGATCGACCGTTGCTGGCAGCTGGGTGATCATAATCCGATTCGTTTTATTCATGATGTAGGTGCAGGTGGTCTGTCAAATGCGTTCCCTGAACTGGTTAGTGACGGTGGTCGAGGCGGTCATTTTGATCTGCGCAACATCCCTAACGATGAACCTGGCATGTCACCGCTGGCGATATGGTGCAATGAGTCTCAGGAACGCTATGTGATGGCGGTTGAGTCGGAGGATATGGCACGTTTCGAGGCGATCTGCCGACGTGAACGCTGTCCATTCGCAGTGGTGGGTATCGCGACTGATGAAGAGCGTCTGCGGCTATCAGATGCTTATTTCGACAATAATGCTGTTGATATGCCCCTGGACGTACTGCTGGGCAAGTCGCCTCAGATGCATCGCTCTATTGAGCGTCAGAGTTTTGAGCGCAAGTCATTGGATTTGATCGATGTTGAACTGATAGAAGCGATTGAGCGTGTTTTGAGGCTCCCGACCGTTGCCAGTAAGGGTTTTTTGATTACGATTGGTGATCGTTCAATTACCGGAATGGTCAGCCGTGACCAGATGGTGGGTCCCTGGCAGGTGCCGGTTGCGGACTGCGCCGTGACCACGACCAGCTTTGATGTTAACACCGGTGAAGCGATGGCCATGGGGGAGCGTGCACCGGTGGCGTTGTTGGATGGTCCGGCCTCTGGAAGAATGGCGATTGGTGAAGCCATCACCAATATTGCCAGTGCCCGTATTGGTCGTTTGTCGGATATCCGCCTTTCCGCTAACTGGATGTCAGCGGCTTCTCATTCGGGAGAGGGGGAGTGTCTGTACGATACGGTCCAGGCCGTGGGGATGGAGCTGTGTCCCGCGCTGGGTATTACCATTCCGGTGGGTAAGGACTCTATGTCCATGCGCACGGTCTGGCATGAGGATGGCGCTGAGAAGTCTGTTACATCGCCGCTTTCTCTGATTATCTCAGCGTTTTCGCCGGTGCTGGATGTGCGTAAGACGGTGACCCCTCAGCTGCGCACTGACCTGGGTGACACTGAGCTAGTGCTGATCGATTTGGGTCGTGGACAGAGCCGTCTCGGTGGTTCTGCGTTGGCGCAAGTCTATCGTCAGTTGGGTAACGTGCCGCCGGACCTGGACAGTGCGGAAGAGATGAAAGCTTTCTTTTCGGCTATCCAACAGTTGATTGATGAACAGAAAATTGTTGCTTACCACGACCGTTCAGATGGTGGTTTATTGGTAACGTTGTTTGAAATGGCCTTTGCCGGACATACCGGTATCCGGATTGAGCTGGACAAACTGGCAAAGAGTCAGACTGACTTGCTGCCTGTCTTATTCAATGAAGAGCTGGGAGCCGTGATTCAGGTGCGTTGCGAAGAGGTTGGCGATGTGATGGACCGCTTGGCCAAATTTGGGTTGTCGTCTGGTTGTGTGCACCGCATTGGCACCCTGATGGATAAGCAGGAGGTCCAGTTGATATTTCGTGGCCACGAGCTCATCAATGGTAACCGAATTCGTTATCATCGGATCTGGTCTGAAACCAGTTATTGGATTCAGGCAATGCGCGACAATGCCGAGTGCGCCCGACAGGAGTTTGATAACCTGCTGGATGATCAGGATCCTGGTCTGCACACTCTTATTGCCTGGAATCATGATCGGGATATCGCTGCACCCTATATTGCCAAGGGCATCAGACCAGCAGTGGCGATTCTGCGTGAGCAGGGCGTCAATGGTCAGGTGGAAATGGCGGCTGCGTTTGACCGCGCAGGGTTTGTTGCTGTTGATATTCACATGAGTGACTTGATAAGCGGAGATCGCTCTCTTACTGGCTTTTCTGGTCTGGTGGCTTGTGGTGGTTTTTCGTACGGTGATGTGTTGGGTGCTGGTGAGGGTTGGGCGAAGTCCATTCTGTTCAATGGCAGGGTACGTGAACAGTTTGCCACATTTTTTGAACGCAGTGACAACTTTGTGTTGGGTGTCTGCAATGGTTGCCAGATGTTGTCTAATTTGCGAGAGCTGATTCCCGGCGCATCGCTCTGGCCGCACTTTGTCCGTAACCGCTCTGAGCAGTTTGAGGCGCGGGTCGCCATGGTGCAGATTGAGAAAAGTCCGTCGATCTTTTTGTCGGGTATGGCGGGTGATCGAATTCCTATTGCGATTGCTCATAGTGAAGGCCGTGCCGAGTTTGCTTCTAAAGAGGCGGTTTGTCGTACCAGTGAGAGTGGTTTGGTGGCTTTGCGCTATGTCGATAACCATGGTCAGGTAACGGATCGTTATCCGTTCAATCCTAATGGCTCTCCAGAAGGGATTACCGGTCTTACGACCGAAGATGGTCGTAAGACCATCATGATGCCTCATGCTGAGCGTGTGTTCCGTACCGTTCAGAACTCTTGGCATCCGGATGAATGGCAGGAAGATGGTCCCTGGATGCGAATGTTCCGTAATGCCAGAGTTTGGATTGATTGAGGGGCGGCAGATCCCTATAGATTTTTATAGTAACAGAGACGCAACGCTATTCAGCGGCGACAACTGCTTGTTTGGGTATCGTAGTTTTTCCTGCACTGACACTCATCGCACAAGTCCCTAAAGATCGTAAAAAGAGATGTAACTTCTAGCGTCATTCGTTTATTTTGATATACGTTATTTCAAAAGCCTTACAAGCCCGATGTTGCTGTAACCGGTTTGAAAGCTGGAAAGCATTATTCATATCGTACAACTGGAAGATATCCAAACCGCGATCCAATGACACCTTCCAGCCCGTATCCGTAACAATATGCCTGGCGTGTTGGGAGCCAGAACTATCAAAGGAATAGGCAAACTTTATCCCTACTGAAAATACTGAACGTTGAATCTGCTCAAAGAACTCTCGTTGCTGCTCACCTTTAAACTCATCTTCAACCGTCACCAGGCTAACAACGACTTCATCCTCTTCAGCTTTATTTTTAACGATAGTTTCCATCAATTCCATCAAATTACGAGCTTGAAAGAATAAACGAACATAGGGGTCTGTGATGGTGATCTGTTTAGCCCCTTTAATGTAGGGACCAATCAAATTATCGTAACTGACACCACGCTGATTCTCCATGAATGTCAGGTGTTGCTCTTTTAGCTCTGGCTCTTCAGGTTTCTGGATAATTGCCACGACAGGGTTATTAGTCGATTCAATCAAGGGTGCGGCGCCATTAGCAGAATCCAGTATATCAGTCTCTGGCAGGCTGATATCATCACCATCACCCACCGTTTGGTGGAAGTAATTGGGGTACTCAACTTCCTCAAGAGTCGTCACTGGTTTTTCAATGCCGTTGTTGTCGAAATAAGCAAAGTTCACATCCGCATAGGTTGTATCAATTCTAAACAGCTGATCTTTAACCCGCTTACGACCTTCCATCGCAAACTTCAGTAGCTCCTCAATCTCTCCAGCAGTAGCACCACCCTGTGGGAACAGGATCTTCATCAAACCTGAGAACGTTTTATTGATCGCATCTCTATCACGGGTTGAGATGTCGGAGGATAAAGTAAAGTGCTCTTTGTATTGATCCGAGAAATCCTGATTGCGTAGATGGCGAAGTATTTCAGCCAAGTAGTCAACCACAAAGCCATAACCACTTGAGAACATCTCTCCACGGATAATATCTACTTCCCAGCCGGGAATATAAAAATGCAGCCTATCGAGGAATGCCGAGTCATAGAATTTCTCAGGTAACGCATCAAACAGATCGCTGTGTTTGAGCATATAGGGCAAGCTGTGTTCGGTGTTACCGATAAATACCATTGACGCATCAGCCCCCAAGGTTTCAACGCCACGGGAGAAAGACTTATTGGCCATATAGTTTTTCATGATGTCGACTAGAGATTTATCGACTTTCTTTTTCTTACCCGCAAACTCATCAAAGGCGATAGTATCCCAATAACCCACTAAGCCAATTTTTCCGTTTGCAGCATTACTCACAAACAATTTTGGCACGGTAACTTCTCCGCCCGATATCAAAATCCCATGGGGAGAAAACTCAGAATATATATGCGACTTACCCGTTCCTTTTGGCCCCAACTCAATCAGGTTGTAGTTACGCTCACAAAATGGCACAAGGCGTAACAGCTGGTTTAGCTTGCTACGTTTACCAAAGTATTCAGGGTTAAACCCAATACTTTGCATCAACACATCAATCCACTCATCCAAAGTAAATTGCTGACGCGCCTCGATATAGCTCTTATAATCGAAGTGAGACATCTGAATGGGCTTAATGCTTCCCAAAATCCAGGGGCTAGCATCTTTGTCTTCCGTATGGTCATACTCAAGATCCGCGATTACCCAAACACCGCCCACTAATAACTTAGGGTGTTTTTTTACCGTACCTGAATCGATCAATACCTTTTTGATACCAAGATTAGAAAATGCCATCTCGTAACAGTCTTTCTTGTCATTCAGGGCAACACTGGCCTTATCAATAACCTTATGTCTACCTTTCTAACGAATAGTAGAGCGAATCAACCCAGCCTCATTACGATGAACATAGTGCTTGGCCAGAATCTCCTTAACTGTTTGAATACCACTTTCAATGCTGTCTTCATCATTAGTGGCACAATACTGCCCAAGCAGATACTCCAGCACATAAGAGGGCACGATGGCATTGCCCTTTACCGTTTTAACCAGGTCTTTGCGAACCACAAGACCGGCAAACACATCACAGATCTTATTATTTAAATTAGTCATTACACATCCTCAAAAAATCCATTTTCTTGATAGGGTTCAATTGAGTTATCGCCGCATTCATCAACATAGTCTTAGAGATCAAAGTCACTGGTGAACGAGCGACGAATGGTATAAGGCAGCTGCTTATAATCCTTATACTGATTGCTGCCTGAAACCGGCTCCTCCAGCTTCAGAAATACCTTCTGGTTATTTGCCTTGTCAGCATTTTGCGCTAAAACAAAGCGCAACTTCATTTCACGATCACGGGAATTATCAGAACTCAGATCCAACAACACCTCATGGCTATCAGAGATCAACTTACCGGCATCGGTATAAAGACCCACGCGCAGCTTTCTGGGCTGCACTTTATCGGTCACCGCCTCCGTTTGGTACAAGGTGACTGACAGTTGGCCAGAGGTAATCAGATTGGTGCCACCACGTAATACATCCACTTCCACAGCAGCGGTATCACTCTGGCGCGTTTTATTAATGCTAATAACGGGAATAATTGTTTCTTGAAGGGTCGCTCCGCCGTGTACAAAGCGACTACCAGAGCCACTTAATCGCAAACGCTGAATACCTTTGGGAATGACCGCACCCACATCACCAGCTAGCTTCAGCTGTTCGGCATTGAAGCTTTTAAAAGCATCAGAACTATTCAAACCCTTGCCCAACACAAAGCGCCTATCGTTGTAGAGCACATCACCCTTTACATCATTGGCGAGAAAATCGCTCTCTTCTAAGGATTTGTTCTGGTAGATAAAACCGTGGTCAGCGGTGATCAGAATATTGTTAGCATTGGCATTAGCCAACTTCTTAATCAGCTTCATCAAGTCATCAAAGGTTTGTTCTACGGCCTCAAAAGCCTCTCCCTCTGATTGCATCTTATCGCCCGTATGATCAATACGATTGTGATAAACATACAAAACATCATGTGCCTTTAATAGTTCTCGGCTTTCATTGGTAATTTTATCCATCAATAACTTAGCTTGAATGGCTCCCGCCCGATCGCCAAGTAGCGTTTTTAAAATCTTATTGCGGTTATCTGTGCCTGACGTAGACTGTTCGCCCATTAACGCCGTGCCCGATTTATTATCGGCCAATTGCAACGGCATATCCTCCACGCCTTTTACATCCGCTGATTGAGGCAGTAACGATGCCATACCTAACTGGGTATAACTAGGCAATGAAGACAAAGCATGTTCCAGCTTAGCCTGATAGCGATCCTCTTGGCGTATACGGCTCACCATCTCATGCCCTGCTTCATAACGAAAAGCATCTGAGATAATCACCACAATTTTTTTATCTTTATCTAAAAATGGCCGCACCCACGTTTTAAAAAATTGCGTCTGCGACTTCACATCAGGCACATGCCAGTTTTGCATAGCATCTACATGATGCTGCCAAGCATTATTTAACGGCAATACATAGCGGTTGGTATAAAGGTTTTCTATTTGTTCTGTTAACTGCACTAACAAGGTATTTTGTGCAGAAACTTTCAAGGCATAAATATACTGGCGATAAAGTTGATCGAGTTTATACCAATGGATGGTATAGCCTTGCACCGCCTGGGTACTATCCGCTATTGATAACTGCACCGTATCCAGTAAAGCCAAAAACTGGCTGGCAACATCAACCGCGCTGTAAAGATGCCGATACTTAGCATACCAGTGACCCTGCCTGCGCTGACGGCACCATCGCGCTATTTGATCCTGCGATATGGTACGTTGCTCTACCGCAGCCACTAACTTGTGGATCACATGCTGATCAATCAGTTCAAAGTAATCCAGCTCAATGAACTCTTTCAGTTCCCGATGGGTTAAATCAGTTTCAATATTTAAGAGATCAGAACACTCTTTAGATAAAGCTTCAAAGCTCGCCTCATGGGTACGGCTATCCTTCCAGCGTTTAAAAAACACCAATGCATCACTGTTTAACTTAATTGGGTCCTTATTCAATCCCATTGAATAACAAGACTTAAACAGTTCAATCGCAAAATCTTTAATGCTGGGGCTTTCGGTGCGGTAGCCATAATGGCGTTCAAGCTGCTGCCATAAAAAGCCATTCAAACCACAGCGCTAAGGCACTGTGCTCTTCTACAACTTCTGAAAACTCATTGGGTAGCTCCAAATCACTCAACCAGATCGCTACTTGATCAGTTCGGAATGTGGTATGAGCCAACTCAATGTCCAATAACCAATTTTGAAGGTGCTCAGGTTGCTTACCCTCTTTATAGATCAGGAACTGTTGTTTGTGTGACTCCCGTAATACCCGATGCTTGATAACAAATTCGTTATCAACAATCTCCAGTTTTTCAACATTTGTTAACTCCAGGGCTTCAAACTCACTGCGCAGTTCTTGTTTATCGTCATACCAAAATACGACGCGGTGTTTACCAAACAGCCTGTTCAGAGCACTTGCTATATTACTCAACTTCCGCCCCTTTTTTGTGATTTAATGGTAAACAGATAATAACCTTAAACATATTTCCTTCATGGTCTTCTTCAAAGGTAATTGCAGGATAAGCCTTATATAGTACGGCGAATCCCGTTACCTAACCCTCGGTACGGCAGCAGCTTAGTGGCAAAAGATGCCAAAATAGGGTTTCTGATATTCGAATTACCATTCTTAATGTTCTCGATGGTTAGATTATTAGGCAAATGCCTAGGACTGATAATTTCTATACGATCAATGAATACAAAAACTCGAACCGGCGCGCTGACAAAGTAATCGCAGTGTATCAGTGCATTAGCAATCAGCTCTTCAAACACAATCTTGGGTATTTCTAATTCACCCAGGGAGTTAACCCCCCTGATCACCTTGTACCCGGCGAATATGGCGCAGAAAAAAGCCCAACACATCATCAAAGACGGTAATCCAGATAAGTCGTGATCGCCTGCAGCAGTACGGGTGGTAACATCGGTGCCATTACCTGACTCACATTAATTCGCCCAAGGATATCTCCTAGGTCATCCGCAATAAACCGCATCATAAGCCGAGCCATTAAGATGAATCTACACGGGCGCAAAAACAAAAAGGAATCGGTTTACCGTTGCCCAGTGTCATTATACCCAGCAGGTCATGGTAATGCAGCGGGGTTACGGCGACGGCTGCTAACGTCAGCTCATCGTCGAGGACGGGCGGCATGAATAATTGGATTCTCTGCCTGTATATTACTACTACAGTTGATATTAAACAACATTAACCTTCTAACTCTGTTCTTGCTTGAATCACAACTTGCCATTGTGAGTATCCATCTACACGCTTAACAGTATTAATCGTGATATACTTATACTAGATTGCCAGCATAAATGACACATGTTTTCCCGAACATCAAGGACGTCTTCATCACAACAGATCACTTCCGTATTTTCAAGAGCAATGGTCAGATTTAGTCGGCACTATTATCAGTAGAATTTTTGAATTTTATTAAATTTGAAGCTTCTTTAAAATCAAACTGATCGGGAAATAAACTGCTGATAATAAGGGGCCTGTTATTAGTAGGCATTAGATCGTGTTTTTCAAGTGTCTCTGTCATTTCATTTCGAAATGTATTATATACGATATTACTTATCTGCCCATTATTCAGGCCAGTGGCATTGTGATCATATGGATAATTAGAAACATATTTATCAATCGAACTAATTATTATGAGATAAGGCTTACCAGCTTTCTTAGCAGCTTCTATTAGTTTTTTCTGTTGTTGATTAATAATCGAAACGCTGATTATGAAAACGACCAAATCGAAATCATCATAACGTTTCGATGTTATCACTTCGTTTTCAATATTATCGCACTGTGGTGCTGGCGGCATTCTACATAGAACAACATTACTATCATAATCGTAGAATTGAGCTGAAGTAATGCTGTTTTTACAACCACCCATAGGCGCAAAATCAGAATTAGATGATTCTTTGTTCCTAAGCGCATTAATAAAACCGTTTTTTCCAGTAGCCTTTTCCCCATCTATTAAAATCTTTTTATGATTTGCATATTTTTCAGGTATAACGAGTTTGGCTGGAGCTGGAGCTGGAGCTGGAGCTGGAGTTGGATCTGGAGCTGTACATAAATCTATCTTGATACCCCGATTGTTTAGTGACTTGTAAAAGTAACACTCTCTGTATTCAGGGTGTTCCTTGATAAGGGAGTCTACCTTTTCTATGTCAATACTGTAGCAAGAAAATAGACCACAGATTGCGGCACTAGTAGTTTGCAATACTCGTGACGCCATGCCTTTATTGCTGTTTAAGTTCCAACTATAAGAGGTCGCTTCAAAGATATTTATTTATGTACCCACCCAATAAGATAGAGGAAAAACAAGTTAACCCGACATTGATATTATTTAGACAACCAATAATTAATTAAAGTTCAACAATTCCTGCTATCTTCTGTAATTACGGCCATCTCCCATCAGATTAATAACTTTTCACTCGATTCTTCTTAAAACCACGGCAATGCATGTTGCGATAACCAAATCCTAGATTGCCAGCATAAGTAACACACGCTTTCCCGATAAAAACTCAATCGGATTAAAATAGTTTAAGGCTTTTCGCAGGCGTATGGCGTATGTTTATTAGCAATTGAGACTCATCAATTTTATCGACTCGGGGCATCGCCATCGTTTGAAGTCCCGCTGATGGATCTTGGAAGTTCAGTGTCCAACCACTCCGCGACAAATCAATCCTTCCCTTCAACAGTACCTATTAAAACTCCACTATGCTGGATCAATACAATCTAGGTGCTAACACTTTTTGTTAGTGATACTCAATGCATTACTTTTCATCATCCTCTGTTCAACATAAAATACTAACCTGATTGAAATAAGGACTTAAAAAATGAACTCAAGTAATGGAATCAATAATACACCGATGACCAACGTCAAATGGCTCGTTTATTCGGCTAATCGACTAGGGCCATCGATTACACGCCTCTGCGTGGTAATGCATACGCCTCTCACCATTGCCGACAAACATCAAGTAAGCCCTACCGGTCCACATAATCCATTGTCGCTTCTGTTATTTTGTAGCGGCTTCTATCCATGTTTAGTTTCCCTATGCATTACAACGCGGGGCGTGGGAACGAGATAATAAAAAACATAGAGACGAAAAATCAGCAAGTTATGGTTCGTTATTCCAGCGATCATAAGGCCGAAATTATAAAATCAAAAATATACGGATCTTTTAAGGTTTGTTGCGCCAGTTCTGAAGTTGCCGCCGGCAATATATCGCTAAAATTAGTGCCTGCGGCCCCTTGGCGCGCCAATAATCCTGATTCAATTTGATGCACCAGTACATTACAATATGATCAAAATTACCATACCAGTTTCTATAGTCTCCTCCTTTATTGTATGGAAACCATTTTTTACCTGATCGTTTCGCTTCATCTCTATCATTAAAACAAAAACCTATATTTGACAAGGAAACTTCAGCCCACCTCCTGATATGAGAATCCGTATTACCAGTGACTAATGCCTGATTGGGATTCGCAATATTGCCAACATTCTGTTGCGCATCATTAAAAATAGACCGTATTTTTGAACCAACCCAATACGCCACCGGACTCCCCGGTATCTTCCCAAAATCCTCCGCCGAGACACGAAAAAAATACTGTTCCATACCTTGCTCTTCATCTTTTAACGATCACTGCCCACTTCTTTTTCACTGCTCACTATTCTTCTCCTCTATCGGCAACATCTTACGCCCCTCACTCATATCTCGCCCAAAGCCATCAGGCACAGGCTTAAACGGCTGCGCCGCTGAACGATGACTACTTTGAAAACGGAGTAAGGCCTGTATATTAATTTTTCCGGTGACGAAGTCGTCATGTATACCGCCTTTCACTCGCAATATGTCGCGTTTCCACGCTTCTTTAAACGGCGCACGAATACGGTTATCGCCATAGGCACGGTCATTACATTGAATAATATAAGCATGAATATCCAAGGCTGCCGACTAAACCAGCGCATTAAATGTCTTCGCATCTTGGTTCCACTCGGCGACAAACAAGGCATGTTGGTATTGTTTTACCCACAGTGTCGTTTTTTTTAGGTCTGCCTTTAAATACTTCATTCCTTATTCACCAACCGATACTGCTGCAAGCGGCTATTGGGTTTATCCGGCAAAGTCATTGCTATTAATCCCGCTTGCAGTGCGGGTAGCAAGTAGCGCTACCGAAACGATTTACGGTCTGACAGCGATAAGGCTTCCATCAATTCGCTACGACTTAAGGCGCCTTTTTGTGCATTCTTTTTCAATATCCCCAGCAGCGCTTTGACTTGAGGGGTAACTTGGGGGTTATCTTGAGGGGGCACTTGGGGTTTGGAGTCGAGTACATCTTGCAAGGTAGCCAATATAGTATCCAGCATAAAGCTCAAAAACGCTGCGCTGTCGGTGGCTTCGTTGCTTTGGTTGAGGGCTTGGTAGTAGTCTTGTTGGTGGCTATAGACCATGCTTTCGATGGGCAGATGTTGGAATACGGGGCTCCATTGGTATAACAGCAGCGATTGCCAAAACCGCCCCATGCGGCCATTACCATCGGCAAAGGGGTGGATAAATTCCGCAGCTCTATGGCATCCATGCCATTGCTGCATACCATACGTCCTGTATATAAACTCATAATGAAAAATAGAACTGGCAACTAATGGGTGTAGCTCGGTTTGTTGCAACCATTGGAATAAGTCGTTCATTAGTGTGGGTACGCGACTGGCGGGCGGTGCCACATGCACCACGCCGCTTTGCCCCATTACGCCTACATCGCCGCTGCGATACTGACCGGCGCTGGGCAGTAAGGCTTTCATTAACAAGCCATGGGCAGATAAGAGATCGCTTTGCTGTTGTGGTTGCCACTCCTGTAATTGCTCGTAAACCTGCATGGCATTACGGACTTCTCGAATATCTTTTTCAGGCGCTAATACGCGCTTGCCATCGAGGATGGCGGTGATCTGTGCTTCGCTTAGCGGGTTGCCTTCAATAGCCAGTGAGCCGTGAATGGTGCGAATGCGATTGGCGCGGCGCAGCTGTAAACTCATATCGCTTTGGCTTGCCTGTAAGTGCCCCACCGACTCGGCGATATTGGCCACTTGAGATAAAAGCTCAACGGTGACGGTGCAGGGGGCTGGTAGAGGGGCATGTTATGCTATAGCCTTTTTGAACAGTTCTGATTTTTCTGCTTCTGATTTGCCATTGATCAAACGTAAGAATGCACCTTTATATTTAGGTAGATAAGTATTTTCTAAAACAAACGCTGTGGTTTGCACCACTTCGCCCCCGATACTATCAAAGGCTCTAGCACCAAGGTGCGCCATAGAAAGAATGGTGCTGTCCGTAAGAATATCTGCTCGAAGTTTTTCAAAAGAAGAAAGGAACATCCAGCTTTGCATGGTGATCATGCCAACCAGCCCTTGCTGCTTAGCAAACTTGAGGTTTCGCTCAATAAACATCGCAAACAAATCAGATTTACTATTCGGGTAGTTGTCTTTTGCCCATTTAGACAAACGTGCATTCATGCCTTTACCTCCCATATACGGTGGATTGACAATAACCACATGGTATTTTGGGCTTAAATAATCGGCTTGCGTTAAGGCTTTTAATACTTTGTTGCGCGGCGCCTCTAGTAACAGCTCATTCGACCAGTCGACTTTTTTAAGTTGCTGCAATATGCCTGAAATATTGGTAGCGGTTGGCTGAATGAGTGAACCAAAGTTATCAGACTCTTCAAATTCTTTGAGGGTTGCTATTAAATCTTGGGTGAATAAATCTTTACCCACAAAATCGATGTAATTATCTAGCTCATCATCGCTAAAGCTGACATTTTCCAAGCGGCATATATTGGGTGCAACTGGGTTGCGGAAGAATCGACGGCGGTTGTTGCCATCATCCAGTGGGTTACCTTTTACGGCTTTCATGGTTAATGCAAAAGCGGCTAATTCTGCTGCTTTTTTGTTCTTTTTTAAGCCTGCAAAAACTTCATCTTTCTTTTCTGAAATATAAAACTGATACAACCAACCGATAGACTCAACCGACTCACAAGCACCTGGCGTCATCGCCTCACGGGTATCAGCTAAAATCGAATTATCGGATAGCAAATCATCGGGCATAAGCAGTTCGGTATAGTTATTAATACGATCAAACAAATACGGCATAATGCGGTGGTAATCGTTACACACCGCCACGATTAATAAATGGTAGGCTGCTGATTGACCGTCACGGCTTGATACCGATCCGTTTAATAAGCCAAACACTTTCTCACGAGTAGCCTCATTCACCACACCATCATCAATATGCCCGGCTTTCGCCTTGGCCAAAATCTCTGGCTGGAACTGACCCGACAATGGCGAAATCACCATAATGCGGTTGTATTGGTTTACATCCATAAAGCGCAGAGCACAGAAACGGTTAAACCAGATATAGGCCACCTGCTCGATGAGCTGCTGCTGTTCCTTTAGCTCTTGTTTTTTTCCTTGGCCCAGCTCTTTAAGCTTCTGCTCAAGATCCGCTACGGCCTTAGGGTGTTCACGGCGAGATTCACTCTCTTTAGCTAATACCAGATTGAGCTTGCTTTCGACCTGTTCAATGAAGCTACGGCGAGCCTGCTGGGCGAACTTTTTTAATCGGGATGTATCCATTACAATAAGCTCCCTTGCTTGTCACTAGCCTCGCTCCCTTCATAACGAACTGGCGCTTTCAATAAACTCCCAATATCAACATTATTGATATCCGCTGATAAGCTATGACCTCCCTTTTTTACGATTAAGCCATTACCTGCTTTTTCATCATTACTTGGTTTTACCCATAACGGCACCCAAGCTTTCTTTAAATTTTCTAGTGCGCCTGTCCATGTACCACCGCCGTTACCATTCTTGCCAAACTCTGGGTTGCCTGAATGCACAACGACTGTGGCATCAGAAAGACAGTAAATATACTTATTACGCTGCATGGCATTACCTGCATTGAAGCCTGCTTCAGGGTAGAACGGCGTAATTATGACAAGGTTATTATTCATGATATGCTGTCGATACTGACGGCTTGAGCTGGCTCGAAAAAGACTATCTGCCAATATACCGATTACAGTACCTTCCACATCTAGTGCCGCTAACATCGCTGCCTGATCAACACCTTTGGCCCCACCTGAAACAACACTTAAACCTGAGTTAGCGGCTTTAACACCAAGCTCCTTGGTATAATTTAGATCTTCAGCTGAGACATTACGAGAGCCGACAACACCCACTCCACCTTTGTTTAATAAAACCTTGTTACCACAGCCATAAAGAATTGGCGGGGAATTATGCCCCAGTTTTTTCTTTAAACGTTCGGGGTACTCTTTATCTGCACGAGAAATAACCCATATATTTGACCGGCTCCATTTCTCTAAGGCTACTGCCATCGCCGTACCACGATTTAGTAAAGCTTCTATACGATCAAGCGTTACCATTTTATCTGAAAAATCATCAAGCAAGTTTAAGTAATCTGTTTCCAATAAGTGACTGGGCTGAGTCGTTTTATTGTGTAGAAACTCTGCAAACCGTGACCATTCGCCAACAGTTAAAGGCTTTACGTTTGAAGATGAAGCAGGATTAAAGTATCCTGTGAGTAGCAATATTGCTTGTGTATCTTGAGATAAGTTCATTTAATCACCAGATGCCATAGAGGCAAGCGCTATTGGGTAAACTTGGCTGGCGCCTTCCTGTCTCAGTAGTGCTGAAATTGTTGTCATCGTCCACCCTGAATCAACCATGTCATCCACTAAGAAAACAGGCGTATTGGGTAAATCAATATTTACTGCAAATGCACCATCTAAATTCTTACATTGGTGGTAACGGTTTTGCTGGAATTTCTGCTGTTCGTTTTGAGTTAATTTTGTAACAACATTATAAAAAGGCAAGCCAAGCTTATTGGCTAGTCGCTCAGCAAAATTTGGCACTAGCTCTACATGCCTTAAAGAAGGCACTGCACAAACCCACTGCGGCTGAAACTCTGGCTGCCATCGCTGTTGAATCATTTCAACCATCGCATTTACCAATTCATCTGTGAAGAAATCTTGCTTTTTACACTCTTTAACTAAACGCCCCCAAGCTGCATCACCACAGCGGCTTAACACTCGCCCAGTTTCTGCGCGTAACCCTTGCGGTAAGTTCCCTTGAAACCCATAAATAGGGAATGCATTAGCCGCCACTTGCACCTTTGGTTTTAAAGGGAATTCTGAATGACGTAAGAACAAGCTAGCCTCTCTCACTTTTTGGTTATCTTCTGCAGGTGACAACAATGCATGCCCCACACAGTTAGCACACTTACCACAAGGCTCAGAATGAGGGTCATCTAATGATCGCCTTAAAAAATTCATTAAACAGCCGGTGTGTGCGATGTAATCTTGCACCTCTTGCCACTCAATTTCTCTTTGCTGAGTAAGGTGATTGATTCTTTCATGATCCATTTGAAAATCAGCTGTGGTTCGATGCCACTTGCTGCCGTCTTTAACAACCGGTGAAGGGTTTTCGACACTGAGTAATTTTAATACTTTTTCAATTTGCCCTTGGCGAAGGTTTATATGCTCTTCCATTGCTCTTGTAGTTAAGCCGTCTGACTTGTCTAAAACTTCCAATACCAGACGAACATGACGCTCTGATGGAAATGCTGAACGACGGAAAAAAGCATGAATATTTTTATCTTCATTACCGTTAAGCAGTACACCAACAGCATGTTCAATACCGCGCCCTGCACGACCTACCTGCTGGTAATAACCCACTATTGAGCTGGGTGCTTGGTAGTGGATAACAAAACCTAGATCAGGCTTGTCATATCCCATGCCTAGAGCCGTTGTTGCTACCAATACTTTTATTTTATTGGATAGTAATCCATCTTCTAAATGCTCTCGATAGCTATTAGAGTCTACAAAAAATTTACTTTTGACACCGCTGTAGTAAGGGGCAGCTTGAATACCTTGCTTAAGTAGCCAGTCACTCACTTGAATGGCATCACGCTTGGTTAACACATAAACAATGCCGCTCTGGTTTTGCTCTGTAACGACTTGCGATAACCATACCAACCGACTCGCAGCATCTTGTGTTGGCATTGTTTGCAAGCCTAGACTTTCTCTCACCAAAGGCCCACGTTGTACTTCGATATCACCTAATTGTGAGATGATATCGTCGATAACGCGGTTATTAGCTGTCGCCGTTGTTCCCAGCACTGGCATGTTTGATGGCATTCTTTGCAGGATATTTAATATACGTCGATAATCTGGCCTAAAATCATGCCCCCAATCAGATATACAGTGTGCTTCATCAACAACCATTAAGCCTATACGCTCAGCAATGGGAACAAGTAAGTTTGTATTAAAGTCTTCATTCGCCAAACGCTCAGGCGATATCAGTAAACAATCCACTTCATTCGCTAATACCTGCTGCGTAAGGTGCGCCCAGTCATCACGATTTGTTGAGTTTACGGTAATTGCATTGACACCAATTTTTCGTGCCGTATCAATTTGATTTCGCATTAACGCTAATAAAGGTGAAACAATAATGGTTGGGCCATATCCTTGCTCTCGTAGTAATTTTGTGGCGATAAAATAAACAGAGCTTTTACCCCAACCGGTGCGCTGAACAACTAATAATTTTTTCCGGTGGTTGACGAGTGTATCAATCGCTTCCCACTGTCCTTCACGGAAGGCTGCGTCAGGGTTAGCGAGTGATGTTTTTAATAATTGCTCAGCATTGTTCTTATTCATAGTTGTATATGCTTCCCTTCTTTAATCGCACCTAACAATGCTTTTCTATACTCTTCCAAATACTCATTAACATCATTTTCTGCAGCTAACCAAGGTTTATGATAATTAACACGCACATGCCTGATTGCAATAGCTTCAGGAGCAGCTTGTGGTTCTGGCTCAGCTACTTCTGGCTGTGAAGCTGGTTCACCTTCATCTGCTGTTGCTGACTCAGGAGTGTGCTCTGGCTCTGGCTGGCTCCAGGCCCTTAGCTTTTGCACAAGGCTCGAATAGCTTTGCTCTTCAAAGCGGTGCACTTCATCCCTGAGCATGGCAATTAGATTTTGCTTGTTGAGCTTATCGATAGCCGTATCAAAGTCAGATGCTAGCTGTGTTTGCTTGCCTTGATCCAGTGCTTGGTATTCATCGAAGCCGGTAAGCTTGTCTTTAAGCGATTCGATACTACCAATCGCCACTTCACGCTCTTTGACTAGCAAGTCGTTTAGCTCATTACTCAAACTATCGGTATTAGCTTTGAGCTGCTGTATCCGAGAACCTTTGTAGATATCAGGGCTAACCCAGGCCTTGGCTATTTGCTGACGTACAATTTCATCATGCTCATTAATCAAGCCGCACTCTCTTAACATTTTGAACAGAACCTGCCTTGCCTTACTCTTGGTCTGGGTAGAGGCGCCATCAAGACTGTCATGCCATTCCGCTTTAGCATTAAAGAAGGCATCATAATCATCATGGGTAACGGTATATCTTGCCGCTTCAAACTGATGAGATAACACTTCAACGGAAAAGTCACTAATCAAGCTATAGCGCCGACAGAGCGCCAGCCATAATAACTGCTTTTGCTCTGATTCAGACCCATTAGCCAGCAGACTCAATTTATCATCATTAAGATACTGAAGGCGACGAGAGACTTCGCCATAGAGCTTTTTTAGGGTACTGACAGTGCGAGACTGAAAGGTGTTGTGCTCTAGCACATAAGCCCTTACCTCAGCCCAATCCACAAGCTCGCACTTGAGTGCCGCCACATCAATAGCCTCCCTGATCAGAGCGGATCCGGTGGTAAAGCTGAGTGAATAGTGATTTGCTGCCATTTATGGTTTTGTCTCATCCTGTTGATTGTGCTGCTCTTTAATCCACAGCTCTATTTCAGTCTGTTTAAAGCGCCAAGAAGCACCCACCTTAAAGGCGGGTATCTTGCCTGTGGTCGTCATCCTGTAAACGGTGCGCTCATTGACCTTGAGGTAATCAGCCACCTGCCTTACGGTTAATATTGGATCACCCATAACTTGATTCGCATTTGCCAATGGTTGGTTTTGTCAAAATAGTACACTATTGTCTCTTAAGGAGCAAGTAACGGCAGGGGAGGGTGCCAAGTTTTCAGGCAGGTTTAACAAGGCCATGGGAAAACCAGCCCGTTGAGATTGACAAGCACAGAAAGCATTTCCCGACGAGATATGGTGATTTCTGGTGTATG
>JAGLCE010000090.1 GCA_023146365.1 Endozoicomonadaceae bacterium | reverse complement strand
GTTTTTCAGGGCCGACTAATTATATAATGGAAAGTTCTCTTGAGCTTTTATCATTCAGGCTCATACCCTTAGAGCAGAGATAATTGAAAACGTTCAATTTAATGGTAAGTTTTAGAATCAAATGGGTCAGAATCAAAGGGAATCAAAGGGAATCAACGAATCAAAGGGGTCAGAGTAATTGATTTTAGGTATTCCTCAGAAGGCGATGCAGAATCAGATGGATATTCTGAGTCGGATGGTGAATGCAAACTGTTATGATGCCGGTCTCTTAGTGGACGTCACAGGTCGTCTTATCTACACCAAAGAGACACTGGTTGGTATGATACAGGGACAAACGCCGACGGTCAGTCAGTTTTCGGCGACTGATGCAGGTATTCTCAGCACCCATCAATCGGCGATTCAGGAGGCACGCAGCAGGCTGAATCAGGCAAAAGAAGCCATCGTCGATTATGTTGCGTCACAGTGGGATACCGATTGTCTGACAGCCGTACCGTGTTACGGCAGTGATTGATGTGGTTGAGCCATTAGAAAACGTGATCAATATGTTCTGGACTCACAATATAGCACCTGATGAACAGGTGCTGACACTACTGAATTGTGGTGGCCTACTGATCCAGGATGGTCTGGATCAGCTGGATTCTAACCCTCTGTCACCACTGGCTGGCACTAATGATCTGCTCAATGAGATACATCTGCTGCAGTCGGAGCTATTAGTGGATGCAGACACGAGGGAGCATGCTCCTGTAGCAAGGCATGAACCGACGTCAGAGGCGGCACTCATGAACGGTGATGGTTCAGAAACTGCAGGAATGCTTCCCGACTCTCTTTCTGTCTAAAGGTCGCACCATGCGGCCCTTTGACTTCCAGCCACTGTTTTGTTGAGGTACAGTTTTTGTAAATCGTGCGGGCTTGAGCGAATGGAATGACCTGATCCTCAGGGCTATGGATAACCATCAATGGCTTTTTCAGTTGTTTGATATGTTGTTCAGCGTCCCATTGTGACGGAATAAAATAGGTGGCAGGGAGCACTGCCCAAGTCTGCCACTGGCGTGACATGGCATGCCTCGCTATCTCCGGCCAACTGGCAAATGGCGCATCGAGCACCACAGCGCTGAAAGCATCTTGATGGTTGGATTGGCTGATCCATGTGACACCAAGAGTGCCGCCAATACTCTGTCCTAATAGATACAGAGGTCTGTTTTGTACGCTTTTCTGTGTGTGTAACCAAGCGGCTGCAGCATCAATATCCCGGAATATTCCAGGCAGTTTTGGTTCTCCTTCAGAGTGACCAAATCCTCGGTAATCGAGCATAAATACGTTGTATCCCTGGCGGGGCAGCCAAGCGATGCTGTGGATATGCGTACTGATGTTTTCAGCATTGCCGTGCAAGAATAAGATCGTGCCCAGCACTTCACCAGTCTGCTGATTCGGTTGGGCTGAAAGCCACCAGTTTTTCAGAGTGATGTTATCACTACTGGTCAGAGTGACCGGTTGGTAATCCAGATTCAGCTTATCTGGTGTGATCCGGTAACCGCTTTCTGGGAAAAAGTAGAAACTGGTAAGCCCCTGACAGCCTGATAGTAAAAAAGTTAATAACGTCATATAGAGTTTGAGCGTATGGAGACTGATAAGTTTCATGATCGTTCCTGATCAAAAATAGCGTCGCCAGCTTAACGACATCTCGTAGTTATTGAAGTGATCTTGGCTTTCATAGCGAGCGTCTAGCCGAATGCCGTTGTTGCGATCAACTTCCCACTGCTGTCTCAATGTAGAGATAGAGCGGAGCTGGCCATTAAGAAACTGATCTAGCTGCCATTCTAATCGCCAGTTTCCCAGAGCATTACGGCTATTGATTCCGCTGTTTATGCCAGGCGCCAATTGCAGGTTCTGTCCGAAACCACTGTTATGTTCCATGCGGAGTGTGGCGAGTCCAAACCATTTAAGCTGATTTGAGAGAGAGAGGGAGCAGCCAGCTCCCCCATTAACATGGGCTGCTAGATGCTGTTTGTCATCAGCACCAGGCTGACGTTCAAGTCCAGTCTGAATCTGCCAGGACCAAGGTTTGAAAAAGCGATCTTGAGGATATTGGGAGCGGATACCGACGATCTTCAGCTGTTCAAGTTGCCAGTAGTTGTCTTCATAACCGCGCACACGAACATCACCCATGATGATTTCAGCGTCATTAGAAAAACCGTCGTTATTATCCAATAAATCGTGATACGTTATGCGTCCTTGTAGTTCTACATAGTTGCCGAGTGACTTCTGATGGCCGCCACCTAGAGCCATCATGGAGGAGTTATGGCCATATTCAGGCTTTATTGGTTCCAGTGGAGAGGATGTCATCAAAGGCGGGAGCTTATTAATGCCTTCCAGCAGTGCGAGGCTACTCTTGGCAGTTTCAGGCGAGCGTTGTGCACTGTTGACCTTATAACGCAGGTACTTATACGACGACTGAATGATTTTCGCCTGTCGTTGTTCCGAAAGGCGGCTCATGGCATCACTCTGCATCAGTGATGGATCCTGCGCCATATCGTAAACTAGGGCTTGCTCTGTTTCGTTCAGGGGAGCTAGAAAATGTTGCAACGTGGTTTGATTGGATGGACGGTAATAAACGCTTTCAACCAAGCCCGCATCCAGTATGGCTCGGACAGTATCAATGGGGATGGCGACTATAGGAAAACGCTTGGTAAGATTAAGATCCAGATCCACCAATTCTAATAGCTCCAGTAGGCGGAAGCTACAGTTTTCATCAAAAAAATAGTAATCAAAGCGGATATCCTGCAACTCCCAGATATGGCTGCTGATAAAGGCGGTCTGTTCCGGCGAAAGATTGAGTCGGTACTCCCAGATGTCTCGGTTTTCGAGACGGTTGTACTCTTGCAGCTTTCGGTAGTAAGGCATCATGACGAACTTACCCGGAAAGCCGCCAGCAAGACCTTTCCAAGCATAAAAAATGGAGCTTTCGTCTTCTTCAGTCGTTATCGCGCCAAAAGTCACAGCCCAAGATAGCCAGAGGGAGTCCTTCGCTACATTCGGAGGGTCGAAACGCAGAAGTGTGTGTCCGAACATAGATGACGGGCCGTTCATGTGAGCGGCAGGAAACACTAGAGTTAGAGAATCGGATTCCAATTGTTTGCGCCAGTCGTCGTATTCGGGGCAGGAAAGCGGTGGAAATTGATAGCCCTGCTCTGTTAGCCACAGATAACGTGCCTGAAATCGGCAGGGTTGCTTGTCTGAAACCTGTAATGTTTGAGCAAGCAGGGCGATGGTTGCCTTCAGTTCCGTTTCGGGATTGTTGTCGCCATCAGAACTGATAAAAAAAGCAGTATCATCTACATAGCTGGTATAGCCCGAATCGGTGAACATACTCGGGTGATAGTGTCCCAGCTTAAGCCACATGGGAGAGTGAGCCAGCTGGGTGATCGACGGAGTGGCATGCGAGGCTGAGGAAAATAAATAAAGCAAAATGACCGGTAGATACTTACCCAAGACGGACATCAAAAAACGCGACATGGGCAGAAAGAACCGGTGTTTTAATGGATAAAAAAATACATATTCGACCAAAAGACAGCTACCTCTTATTTAGGGCATCTGTCTTTTGTACCGACCGTTTATCAGGAAGCAATGTACTTGGACAGTGTCTCATCATTCTGCATGACAACGGCTAAGTTGTTGACGACCTGTGCGGAAGTCGCATCATTGCTTGAGAAAATCTGGCTGAAATGATCGTGAGTGACCGCCGCAAAATGGTCACGGTCTTGCTGCTCTATACCAATCATGACAGCTACGGCGTTGAGTGCTTCGCCGTCACCGCGAGCCATGTCTTCAGACAGTTCGTCCATCATGTATGAGATATTAACCATGTGGTCGGCTTGGTAGACCAGCGGTTCAGAAACATCGCAGCCGTTAGTGCCTGATGTCATGCCGAACGTGTTATTAGAGCTAGAACCGTTGGTGGTAGCACCGAGAACGTGAGAGGGTGTGCCAGATTGTCCCTCAAACAGCATATTGCCCCAACCACAGCTTTCACCACCTGGCGCACCTGCAAATACAGAAGAGGATGCGACAATTAATGCTGTAGTCAAAATGAGTTTTTTCATGATAAATACCTAGGTTTAAGTATGTGTTTTATTGACGAGACGAAACCCTTTTACGGCAAGTTAGGTTAACCCTACGCTCGCCGAGTATTAATCTTTTAAAATCAGTTGTCAATTAAATTTCTACCTTTATTGGTTTGGGTAGCATACGCTTTTTTAAGTCGATCTCTTCCTGCTTAAGATTTAAGATTGCGCCAGAGACACTTATATAAAAACATTATCGATCCAATGTTCTTTCTCATTCATGAATCATTCGCAGGTCTTGGATGGTGAGTTGCTGAGTTAAGTTCCGTACTGAAAGCCAGCCGATGATCGCCAAGCCATGCAAAAAATTGATCACAACAGAGAACTACTTATCGAGGTTTTCTGTCTATTATTGATCAGTCATCAATAATAGATGTCTGACGACAATGAGATATCACCGAAAACTGGCATGGGGCGAGTTTACGCAGAGAATTTACATGGAAAACCAAATTTTATTCAGCATTCTAATCATTTCCATCGTTTCCGAGTCGATTGCGGGCGCTTTGTCTGCAGGGCGCAAGGGGATGGATCCTATTGGTGTGATGATCATCGCTTTTGTCACCGCTCTTGGAGGGGGGACAATGCGTGACGTATTGCTAAACAACTTCCCTTTACTGTGGATCCGTTGGCCCGAAGTCATCTGGATTTGCCTTGCGTCAGGGCTGACCACCATTCTGATTAGAAGCTATATCAATCGTTTGCTGAAAATATTCCTGCTCTTCGATGCTATCGGAGTGGCGGGTCTCTCCATCATCGGTGCCCATATTGCCCTAGATAATGGGCATGGCTTCACCGTTGCGACCATCTCAGCACTGCTAACCGGTGTATGCGGTGGCATCATCCGAGATGTGCTGTGTGGCGATGTCCCTTGGGTCTTTCGCCAAGAGCTCTATGCCTCGGTCTGCTTGCTGAGTACTGGGCTCTATATCGCACTCACCTATACGTCTTTGCATCCTGTTATTGTCATTACTATCGTGATGATTTTCGGTGTATCTGTGCGGTTGCTGTCGTTGAAATACCGCATTACTCTGCCTGTTTTTCTCTATGATGGCTCTTCCTCCGACTGATACGAGCCTGTGGCACTGTTGCGTCAGTTGCTACGCTGTCTCTGTGCGGGTTTGGTCTAGTGGGCTGAATCTTTCCCTCACCGTTCGAGTAGGCCATCCGGCATCAGAAATAGTGTACTGATCTCAGGCTTGTGAGGTGAAATAATGGAGAATCAGAATGGTGAGTAGGCTTGATTGTTAAATGGTGATCAAGTAGAGATGTCTCCACTTTCAGCTCAACGGGAACAGCAATCTAAAGCTGGCATACTGACATAGCATAAAAGGACTTGAGAGCTGTTTTTGCCAGACAGTGATGAATGCCAGTAAGCAAGGGCGATTCCAGAGGTATCGCCCTTTCGCTCAGACCCAAAGGGAGAGTGATACGTCTCGCTTAAATGATTTCGATATCTTCAGCTTGAGGGCCTTTCTGACCCTGAGTCACGTTGAAACGTACCTGCTGTCCTTCAGCCAAGGAACGGAAACCATCGCTCTTGATCTGACGAAAATGGGCAAACACATCAGGGCCGTTTTCCTGAGCGATAAAGCCAAAACCTTTCTCATCGTTGAACCACTTAACCGTACCGGTAGTATGCATTAATGTCATCCTTATTCGATCAAAATAATAGAACTTTGCAGCGAGGCGGTTGAGCTAAGAGTAACGCTATTATTTATGAAGAACTGGACGAGCTATTACCACCCGTAACCTTCGCATAAAAAATAAAACTCACTTTTAACGCACACCATATTACAGCAACGCCTTGCCGCAAGTCTTGAACACTATAACCCATAAAATACATACTTCTCTAGTTAGATGTTTGTTTATTCACAAAAATTCTTTTTTTTAGTGGGTTTGATTGTTTTTTTTTTGTGCTTTTTTCTTTATTCACTGCTCTTGATATGTCGTTTTAGTATTAGGTGTCAGAGATTTAATAACTTTTTTATATTAGGAGACCTCAGCATAACTCAACAAAACCGATCATATTCTGGTAAAATATCGGCATGCAAAAATCCTTCACAACACAGCCCAAGCTTTTCGTCTCAGCCACTGACCTAAGTCATTCAATTCTTCATAGTCTTGATGATACGGAAGCGTTGTTGGACTGGTCAGATATTGAAAAGTTGCTCTCCTCAATTTACGCCTCTAAAACAGGTCGCCCCAGCTACCCTCTGCTGACGTTGTTTCGGGCTTTATTCCTTGGGACATGGTATCGCTCGTCCGATGCTTTTAGTAAAAACTATATTTAAGGTCGATAATCAGGCGAGACCCGACAGATAGGCTGTTGTGACAGTAGCGAGTCACTCAAATAGCCAAAATTAGCATGGTGGCTTCCAGCAAGGGGTTAGTGTCAGTAAACTAAGCGATTTTTCAGGAACTACGACAAGGCATGACTACTTTTCAATACGCTATCGCTTGGATCGCCTACTTGGTGGGTGCATTGGGTTGCCTGGCGGTATGGTGGCGCATGACAAGATCCTTCGGTCAGGGTTTGCCACGCCGATCTCTTCGTATGATTGCCACCTGTGTGATTCTAGCACCGGCTATATCGAATCCCGGTATGGAATATCTGGGGCCCGCTCTGCTGGTCTGTCTCTTTGATGCACTCTCTCAGGGGTCAGTGGAAGCTATGCACCGCACCGCACCGATCATACTGATTAGCCTACTGGTTGCGATGCTTCTGGCTGTATTGGGTGGCCTGTTCATCAAAACACCGACTGACAATCTCAGCATTAGACAACCGAAGAAAGTCAGACGGTCTCGCAAGGCGCCTGTTCTGTAAATTCGTGGTCGATATTATGAGAGCTGATTTTATGTACGCTTCAGGCGATCAATTGAGCGACAGTTGTCGCTGATAGACGACTGATTATCCTTGGCAGACGCATCAAAAATGCCTTTTCGCCTCGGCAAATGAAGCGCAAAACACCTAAATTTGGTGTTCACGTCTTAAAAAATCAGCTCACTACCTTGTGAATGGTTGATCATCTTGAGGGAATCTCTAAAAACCCTCGAAAATCTGCAATGATGATGAATCTTGTTGACCATGCGCGCCGCTGGTCATTCTGCAGGCTTTCGCTTTCATCTTTCTGCGAGTCTGGCTCGCTAAAAAAAGACCGACGAAGTGTGCTGCCCGCACGCTTTATCATCGTAGCGTTCATTGATGGTTCATTGATGGTTCATTGATGCTTGTGCCTTGTTAATACTCCTCACTCAACGTCGAGTTTATTGCGTAAACATAGGTTCTAATTGCCCGATGCTTTGAACGATGTCGGTTGGCTTTTTTCGATTAATTACTAATGTGATTGACTGGAAGTGATTTTACGATGAATATGATTACTGTCGTTTGAAGTAAGAACTTAAAAGCGCTCATCATTAGGTAAGGTGGTTATTGCTGGACTCTTGGCTATCGGTAGAGATGAACCGATGACCTAATGTGAACTACTATGTGTGAAAATGAACAATATGGACCCGATTTTACTGATCCTTATTTTTGTTGTTCTATCCATCCTTGGGGGCGTTACTATTCGTGCGCTCCTGAAGAATACGGCTATTCCCTATTCGGTTGCTTTACTGGTGCTTGGTCTCATACTGGGGCTGATGTCACAATCGGGCTATATCCATGGGCCGATTGAAGATATCAATCGGTCGATTCAGCTGGGAGCTGAGCTGAATTCGAATCTGATTTTGTTTGTTTTCCTGCCAGCTCTCATCTTTGAGTCAGCATTTGATCTTGAAGTGCATTTGTTTAAACGAATGTTTTCTCAGATCGCGTTGTTGGCAGTACCAGGGCTTGTGATTTGTGCGTGTCTGACCGCTTTGCTGTCACTCTGGGTTCTCCCATGGGGGTGGAGTTTGCCAGTTGCACTGATGTTCGGTGCAGTGGTCAGTGCTACGGATCCTGTGGCCGTCGTGGCAATGCTTAAAGAGATGTGCCCTCGAGCTCGGCTACAGACCTTGATTGAGGGGGAGTCACTGCTCAATGATGGCACTGCGATTGTTCTTTTCTCCTTGTTTCTCACGTTCGCAACCCAGCTAAATGCAGAAATGCATATTCCGAGCGTTATTTTAGAATTTTTCCGTGTGGTAATTCTGGGTATTATGGTGGGCTGTCTGGTGGCCGTTGTTAGCCTGATTTTTATTAACCAAGTGTTCAATGATAGTCTGATTGAAATCACGTTGACGTTGGCTACTCCCTACTTGGTTTTTTATATGGCCGAGCATGTTTTTCATGTCTCTGGCGTAGTGGCAGTGGTCACTCTGGCGCTGATTTATGCAGGTCCTGGTAGAACCTGCTTCTCACCTGAAGTGATTGATCATCTGCACCATTTCTGGCAGACACTGGCTTATCTGTTTAATACACTGATCTTTATTCTGGTGGGGATTGTCATTGCGATTCGTATTACTGATGATGATGCCTCCGTGGAATCTTGGATTCTCATGTTTGTTATGTTCTTCGGCATAATGCTTATCCGTGCTTTGGCGGTGTTGGGGTTGATACCGTTTCTGTCGCGCCTCGGTGTTGGCATTAACAAGGAGAAGGCCATTGTACTGATCTGGGGTGGGCTGCGGGGAGCCGTTTCCATGGCGCTGGCATTGATGGTTGCTGCTAATGATGCCTTGCCATTGGCAGTTCGAAACCAGATTCTGTTTCTTACTGCCGGTATTGTAGTGCTGAGCATTGTGGTTAATGGCGGTACTATGCGTATCGTGATGGCGAAACTTGGGCTTAATCAGTTTTCGAAGGCAAAGCAGAAGACGTTGGAAAAGGTGAAGTCTGCCATTCATGAAGATGTCAATGAACTGAAAGAGACACTGAAAGCGGACTCAACCATGCAGATGGTCAATTGGGACAAGGTGGACGATTCTCTATCTGATTTATCTCCCTCTACCGAATTGTTGAATCAGCGGGAGCAAGAGGAAGAAACGGAATATCTTAGAAAATTGCTGGAAAGTGAACGACAGTATTATTGGAACCAGTTTTCTCAAGGGCTGTTGAGTAAGAAAGCGACGACTTTATTGATCAGGGCGATAGAGCAAGCGTTGGATGGCCAGCCGAAAATTGCCCCACGGCCTCATTTGGAAAAAAGTTGGGCTACGCCAAAATGGGTGGGGTATATGGAATCGATTCCATTGATTCGTCGCTATGCGCAACAGTCTCTCTATATGCAGCAGGTTTTGATCTATGAAAGCGCGCGCGGTTTGTTGGCGGCTAATCAGAAAACCATTGCTTTGGCAAAAAGTCTCTCTTTGTCGGAAATAGACCGAGATGTTGCGTTAAAAGAGATGGCGCGTAATGTCCAGTTAGGTGAAGAGGCGCTTAATAAGGTCAGGTCGCTTTCTCCTGCCATAGTAGCGAAGATAGAAACACATACTGCACTTAGAATTTTGCTGAATAAGCAGCGAAATAGCCTTACAGCGCTGTCTCATGAAGGGGTTATCTCAGAGGTTGATGCTGAAGACCTAGTGTCTGAAGTGGAGTTAAAAATGCACAAAGCAGGACGAAGTAAGCTTCGTTAGCAGAATGTCGTAAGGCGAGTGTTAATAACCTCTGACACTGCCAGTGTTAATGCAGAGATTATTGGATCAGTCGTTAGCGTAGCAATGAAAAATATTTATGTCGCACATCAATGGCTGGAGTGAATCCAGTTATGGCGAGACTTCGGCCTGGGTCAGAAAGCTTGGTGCCTTCACCTGCCTACTCAAACGTTTTTTGAATTCAAATTTTATTTCTTCTTCTTTGTATTTTCGATATCTAGTCCAAAATAATCGACAAGCACACTTTTCATCTGTTCAATATTGTAATTGTCAAAATTTGGAATATAGTTCGTTTCATATTTACGATGGGTTAGCTCTTTGAATGTTCTCACAAACTTTTTAGGTGTAACTTCAACTCCAAACCGTTTTATCAGATTTTTAACGTAGTGATCTAACGAGTGTAAAAGGCTTTCATCGTTTATCTCAGAAAAGAAAAATAATCACCCCTTACTCTTATTTTCATATATGCAACCCTAGATTGCCAGCATAAGTGACTCACCCAAGAGTAATGCAATTCAAAATAGTTTCCAATTTCCTCTATTATAGCCCCCACTACGATAGTTAAAGCGGTCACAGATTTCTGCAAGCACAGTATAGAACTGCATTCTATCTTTATCATTACGATAGATATCTTCTTGGGCGTTTCCGCGTGAGGTCACGTGATAAAGTGCGCATGCATATTCTATTCTGAGGGGTCTAGCCATGTCTTTTCTCTAGCACAGAAAAGGCACAAAACAAGACTTGACCTCATTTCTGTTCTAGATCTTTTTATTATGTATTTCTGTATGCTTATTACTTAGGATAAGGAACTATTCAATGCCAGTAAAGGTCATAACTATTGTCATAGGTAGGAAATTAATATTGAAAAGAATGGTTGAACGAAATGAATACAATAGTAGTTGGTAATCCTAAGAGTAAACACACCATTATGTCAGGTGAATCCGCTGAAGTTAAGGAAAAAATATATATGGATTTGAATGTAATAGTATGCTTACCAAGAGAATTAATTGTGAAAATTATTTCCAAAGTGGATACAAGAAGTCTTTCTATTATCAGAACAGTCGATTGCTACTGGCAACAGCTTATTGATGATAACCATCTAAAAGCGCGTGTTTTCTATTCTGATTGTCACCCCCGAGTAGATAAACCTAATCGACAAAAAGTAGTTGATCGATACCACTCGTCAACTCGTCAATGGATAAAAACCTTTAGCGATAAGGGCGCGAAATTAGTAGAAAAGTTAGATATGATGTTAGGGTCTAAATTTTTTCCTGAGAGATTATTTTTGTCCATTGCCAAAATATTAGTTAAAGCAGAGATTTTTCTCTGTAAAGAAAGTACCACCATTAGTCATCTTGACAAGCTAATCGATGCTAGCTTCAGTCACTACGGGAGTCACCTTGTAACAGTCTCTTGCGATGGAATCGCCAAAATCCATGAGCTTGTGGATGAGAAATGGCAAGAAAAAGCCATTATCAGGCATGATAAAGGGATAAGCTGTGCCAAATTTAGCCCAGACGAAAATCACTTTGTAACAAGCTCTAACGATGGAAGCGTGCAAATTTGGGAGCTTGTGGGAAGGCAGTGGCAACAAAAAACTATCATTCAGTATTCTGACAATGTAAGCAGTGTTAGCTTCAGCCTTAACGGAAAGTATCTCATAACAACCTCTAAGGATACAACCGCAAAAATTCATGAGCTTGTGGATGGGAAATGGCAAGAAAATACCATCATCGAGCATTCTGGTGGGATAATTAGGGCCAAATTTAGCCCAACTGGAAATCACCTTGTAACGACTTCTTACGATAAAACCGCCCAAATCTGGGAGCTTGCGGATGATAAAAAATGGCAAAGAAAAATCGTTATCCAGCATTCTAACTGGGTAGTCGATGCTTGCTTCAGCCCAAACGGAAATTACCTTGCAACAGCCTCTTTCGATAAAAGCGCCCAAGTCTGGAGGCTTGTGAAGAAGCAATGGCAACCAAATACCATCCTTTATCATTCTAAGGGGATATTAGCTGCCAACTTCAGCCCCAACGGAAATCACCTTGTAACAGCCTCTAGCGATAAAACCGCTAAAATATGGGGGTTTGTGGATGGGCAATGGAAAAAAAAAGCCATCATCAAGCATGATAGATGGATAAACTGTGCCAACTTCAGTCCCGACGAAAATCACCTTGTAACAGCCTCTAACGATACAACCGCCCAAATCTGGGGACTTGTGCATGGGCAATGGAAGAAAAAAGTTATCATCGAGCATAATGGTATCATAGAATCTGCCAACTTCAGCCTCGACGGAAATCACCTTGTAACAGCTTCTTACGATAAAACCGCCCAAATCTGGGGACTTGTGCGTGGGCAATGGGAAAAAAAAGGCATCATTACACATGATGATTGGATAAGGTGTGCCAGCTTCAGCCTCGATGGAACCCACATTCTAACAACATCTTGCGATAAGACCACCAAAATCTGGGCATTAAAAAGTCAGTGAAATAACGATGCGAAACCTCAGTATCAATCAAAAAAGTCGATCATATTCTTTCCTTAACATATAACGTCAATTTCGGCCGAGACGCAGTCCTACCAAAAATTTCCCTAATAATATTACTAACAAAATACTTGGCAGTATTCAGCTTATTTCCACACTCCTGCGTGGGAACGAGAAATGAGGTTCTCCTGAATACCTGGGCAGAAAAAGCCATGATGTTCTCCGAATGATACCCTGATGTTTTCGTTGGTTCTCCGCTGGTAACTGCATAAAGCTTGGCAAAGTAGATATCCGCATTGATCCTTTTTCCGCCTTTTCATGGGCTAAAACTCAATGCCATTATCTAGGATGATTTTGTAAACCGATGATACACGTTTCAGAAACTCATCATTCTGTCAGTAAGGATTTTAGCGTGTTTTGTGTCGACTTTCCCGATTAACGTAATCGACCCCTTCGATAGAGAAGAGGTACCCGATGGGCGTCCTGTCTATAAACCGTATCGCCTTCCCAATCGCCCACTCGATTTTAAGTCAATCACTTTGGGGTGATCGATAATATCACACGATCTGGAATTATGAGGCACCTAGTCTTACGTTTACCGCCTTTGCTACGCTTCTTGCCAAAGCGCGGGGCAACTCCTTATGCAAAGAACTTCACGTGTTTTGTTAGCAACAATACATTTATAAACTGTGATGTGGCTACGGAGCGCTGTTATTGGAGCTGGATAAAACAGTTCATCAAGTTTGTAGCGGGAAAGCATGTGTCACTTATGCTGGCAATCCAGGCCATAAAGGGTTTTGTTCACGACACTAAGACCATTCGGCCATGACGTATTAACCAACTCGTTCTATCCTAGGATGACAGATGAAAATCTTGCTCATAGAGAGCGGTAATACGGATGTTCAAGACACATTCCGATGCAGAGAATCGATAACGATCAATTTCCTAGCTGCGCAAGTAGTCGGTATCATGTGAGATGCCTGTCAAGAAAGTCGGTTATCCGTAACGTATCAACATAGACACCAACAAGCGAGCGAACGATTTGATGTATTTTAAGGCCCGAACTGCCCGTTTAAATTTGCTTTTTGCCCTGCTGTTGTCGGTGACATCAGTGGCAGTGTTTGCTAGGGATGCAAATAACACTGATACCGATCTTCATAAATTTTTTGAACAGACCGTAGTTCCCCTCAAGCCCACGCTGAATCAGGCCATTGCCAACGTTAATGTTGTCCAGCTGCTGCAGCGCAACTCTTACGATGACATTGTTATTGATGGCAGCAGTTCAAAAAGAATTTTCCAAGGCTATCTGGACACGTTAGATCGCCAGCGCAGTTTTTTTTTGGCGTCTGACATCAACAGCTTTGAACCCTACCGTCACATGCTGGACAGTGCCATAAAGAGTGGGAACCTGAAGCCGGCTTTTGATATTTTTAATCGTTATATGCAGCGTAGCGAGGAGCGGATTCGGTTTACCCTGAAGCATCTTGATTCAGGTATTGATAATGTTGATTTCCACAAGAACGAACTGCTGATTGTTGACCGAGAGAAAGAGTCTTGGCTCACCGATAAAACGATGCAGGAGGATCTCTGGCGACGTCAGCTAAAAGATAATATATTGCGAATGAAGCTCAACGATAAATCGATGACAGAGATCCAGGAACTGCTGTACAAGCGTTATACCAACCAGTTACGCCGTCTGCATCAGACCCAGAGTGAAGATGTCTTTCAGCTGTACTTGAACTCGTTCACCCAGCTCTACGATCCGCATACGCAATATTTCTCACCCCAAAGGGCAGAAACCTTCGACATCAGCATGAGCCTGTCACTTGAGGGGATTGGTGCGGTACTGCAATCCGAAGACGAATACACCAAAGTGATTAGCATCGTGCCTGCCGGTCCTGCCGACAAAGCGGGACAACTGAAAACCAGCGACCGTATTATTGCCGTTTCTCAGGGGAAAAATGGCAAATTTGATGACGTGGTCGGCATGCGACTGGATGAAGTGGTCAAGCTGATCCGTGGACCAAAAGGCACGATGGTTCGACTGGAAGTCATTCCTGCCGACAGCAAAGACGGTAAGACTCGCATCTATCCCATTTCGCGGGATAAGGTCAAACTGGAAGAGCAGTCTGCCAAGAAAAAGATTGTCACCGTCAAACAGAATAATCATAAATACCGTATAGGTATCATTGACATTCCGGCTTTCTATATCGACTTCAAAGCAGCCCAGGCTGGTGATCCTAATTACAAAAGTACGACCCGGGATGTCAGGGCGTTGCTGAAAGATCTGAGCAAGGAAAAGATCGACGGTCTGATCATCGACCTGCGCAGCAATGGCGGCGGCTCGTTGCAGGAAGCTAATCAGTTAAGCGGCCTTTTTATCAGTGAGGGTCCTACGGTTGTTGTTCGTGACAGTCGTGGTCGAATAGATGCTCAGCAAGATCCTGATCCAGAAGAGGTCTATAGTGGCCCTATGGTGGTCTTGATTAACCGCCTGAGCGCATCCGCTTCCGAGATTTTTGCCGGTGCGATGCAGGACTACCGGCGTGCCGTCGTTACCGGCAGTCAGAGCTTCGGCAAAGGTACGGTACAGACCATTCAGCCACTGAATCATGGCCAGTTGAAACTGACCATCGGCAAGTTCTACCGAGTCTCCGGTCAGAGCACACAGAATCGAGGCGTGATTCCTGATATCAGCTACCCATCCCTACTTAACACCGATGAGATCGGTGAGAGTGCACTACCTAATGCCCTGTCATGGGATGAGATCAATCCAGTTCAATTCAAACCGTTCAAATCGCTGACGTTTATCATGCCAACACTCCGCAAGCGCCATGAAAGCCGCATCAGCAATAACCCTGATTTCCGCTACTTTCAAGCGCTAAAAACGCTTCAGCAGAATTATGACACTAAAACTGTCATTAGCCTGAATGAAAAAGAGCGACGTAGCGAAACAAACAACATACGAAGCAAGCGACTCAAGCTTGAAAATCAGATGCGCCAAGCCAAAGGAAAGCCTATCTACAAAAGTCTTGATCAGTTGGAAGAAGAGCAAAATGCGAATGTTTCGCAGTATGGCAAAAGTGATGATGACAAACCGGAAGACGATGCTCTATTAATGGAGAGTGGGAATATTCTGACCGACCTGATTGAGCTTTCATTACGCTCTAAGCGACAGGCAGAGTAATAACGCAAGCCGTGTGGTTACGCAGTGTATTCACTGGCTCTGTTCCATGGACGAGTGTGAGCAGAGAGTAGTGGGAATCGGCAACGAAGGGGTACAACGTAGGTAAAAAACTCTCAATAGGCTCATGTTTTTATCGTTTGTGTACTGGTTACTGCTGAATTGGGAGGTGGGTACCGCTCACCTGGGTGATGTTGATTCGTAGAACGTCTTATCATTGAGAAGTTGCAGTTTGGTCTGTACAGATAGATACTCTGTTACACGTTTGGGTACACTGATCCGAGTGCGTCGTGTTGTGGGCGCACTTATTATGATAGAACGTTACTTGATAAAGCACTTTTTTTGAAAGGAGACGTTTATCGCTGAAATTTGACCTGGCGGAGACTCTCTGGAAAAATTGGTGGCGGTTAGATTAGGTTTGAACGACTACGCATAAAAAAATAAAACCATTAGGCTCCGCAGGTTGGTAATGATCTCTGAAAAAGTAGAGTTTTTTGAAGCACATAGTTTCGTCACGGGTGCGACCGGTTTTCTAGGTACTCATCTGCTTAAGCGGTTGTTAGCTCGTTACGAACAGGTTCATATCCTGGTGCGCGATCAGCATGGAAGTAGCTGTCTGAAATTGCTTGATCGGTATCGTAGAGAGCAGCACCGTATCCATTTATACGAAGGTGACATCACACAACCCATGCTGGGACTGAATGAAGAAACTCTGGATCATCTTCGAATACTGAATGTCGAGTTTTTTCACATGGCAGGGATATATGACATTACAGCGCCTATGAAATTGCAGTGTGCTGTTAATGTTGAGGGCACACAGCATGCGCTGGATTTTGCTGTTGCCATTAAATCTCGTGGTTTTCACCTAGGCAGTTCTACTGCGGTTGCCGGTTTTTACAAAGGCGTGTTCGATGAAAACATGCTGGATGAGGCAGGTCCACTGAATAATGCCTACTTCCAAACCAAACATGATTCTGAGAAGCTGGTACGTTATGAAACCCGCCTGCCATGGAGAATTTACCGTCCTGGAGTGGTGGTCGGTCACTCTATAACGGGCGAGATTTCCAAAATCGATGGCCCTTATTACCTGTTTAACACCCTTCGAAAACTACGTGATTCAGTGCCGGAGTGGATGCCGCTGGCAGGTCTTGAAGGTGGCGAGTTGAGCTTGGTGCCAGTCGATTATGTGGTGGACGCTATCGATCATATTGCTCACCAGCCCGGTTGTGACCATCGCTGCTTTCATTTGACGGATCCGAACCAGCGTCGTTTTGCTGACCTGTTCAATCTGTTTGCCGAAACGGCTCGTGCACCCAAAATGAGTATGCGTATTGATGCTGCGAATATTAGTCCTCTGGTGGGAATGTTCGCCAAGAGTATCGCCAAGATGCCAAGCGTGCAGAGCTTTACGGACATGCTACTTAAGGATTTAGGGATTCCCCGTGAAGCACTGATATTCCTTGAGTATTCCACCCGCTTTGATCGTACAAATACTGATCATGCACTGGAGGGGAGCGGTATTGTTCTAAAGTCGCCGGAAGAATATGCAGGAATTCTCTGGTCTTACTGGGAACATAACCTCGATAAAGAACGGATTGACTCGAACAATCTACGTCGTCAGGTAGCCGATAAGGTGGTAATGATTACCGGTGCCTCATCGGGTATTGGTCGTGCAGTGTCGGTGTATCTGGCAGAAAGTAATGCGCAATTGTTGCTGGTGGCGAGAGATCAGAGCGAACTGGAAGCCGTAGCCACTGAGATTCGGGAGGCTGGTGGTACTGCTTATGCCTGCAGTGCTGACCTAACATCTGATGACGATGTTGAACGGCTGACAGAGAGGGTCATTCGTGAGCATGGTGGTGTGGATATTCTCATCAATAATGCAGGGCGCTCTATTCGCCGCAGCGTTGAGCAGAGCTATGATCGTCTACATGATTTCAAGCGCACCATGGACATTAATTATTTTGGTGCGTTGCGCATGATGTTGGCTTTTTTGCCGGGCATGGTGGAACGTGGTGTTGGTCAAGTGATCAATGTTTCTTCTATTTCGGTGCTAACGAATCATCCACGGTTTTCGGCGTATTCAGCCTCTAAATCAGCATTGGAAGCATTTACCCGTTCTGCGGCCAGTGAGTATGCCAATAAGGGTGTGAAATTCACTACTATCAATATGCCATTAGTGAAAACGCCTATGATCGCACTCACTGAGGCATACAACCATGTACCGGTTCTGACGCCAGAGCAGGCTGTGGAACTGATTATTAAGGCGATTATTCAGAAGCCCGCCAGGATAGCAACGCGTTTAGGCCTGTTTTCTGTATTACTGAATGATCTATTGCCGAGCGTAAATCGTTTATTAATGAATGCTGGTTGTCGTATGCTTCCAGAAAGCGTTGAGTCAGAGGAGGGTCAGTCTGACGATGAAAAGCAACAGCCGTCTCTCGAACATGACCTCATGATTAACCTGCTTAAGGGGGTTAACTGGTAATTGGGTACTGTCGTGTTAATGGTAGTGGTAAAATAAGATCGTCGCTTGCGGCGGGTAAATAGGATGATATTGCAATGAAGGTTTACGAAAAAATGTGGCTGGCCGGTCTCGGCGCTTATGGCCGTTACGAAAAAATGGGTCAGGAAGGCAAAAAGCTGTTCGAGGACTTGGTTCATGAAGGTGATGAACTGCGTGATCGCTACTCCGGCAAGATCGACGAAACCCGTGAAAATTTGATAGGTAAAATGAACAATGCCCTGAGCAAGGTTCGTTCTTCCCTGTTGCCTGAGTCCGATCAGGGTACTGAAGAGAAAAAAGAGTTGTCTGGACAAATTGAAGCGCTGACACTGGCCGTCAAGGCGCTGACAGAGGTGGAGATTTCTGTTAAGAAAACCGCTACAAGGTCAACAGGCAATAGTGTAGCCAATACTAACGCTAAGGTTGGTTAAGGTTACCAGCGAGGCATTTTGATGCCTCGCTGGTTTGACATTTGCTATTGACAAGCCATCGATCTCTATTGAGAGTCTGTGGCAACATCATTGATCACCCAGCATCGACGATGCTCAACACGACCATGTGAGAAGCCTTTCTGCTCGGAAAACGCTTGGCCTAGCGCATCTTTCGGTTGGTCTTGCCAATGCTGCTCAAAGGCTTGTGTCAGCTCACCATAGAGCTTTTTCTGATGACCTTTCAAAGCAATCAGATAGTCAGTATTCTTCTTAAAAATTGCTGTGGTAATTTTCTTTTGGTAGCCCATTGCATCAATAGTTACCAGACTACCACTGAGCTCAGGGAGCTTGACAAGCTCGGGAATGGCGGTGCTAATCTCATTAGACTTGGCATCCACATGATACTGCTCCAGTGATAACCCTGCTTCTGTGCACCAAGCATTGAGTGTACTCAATTTGAAAAACAGAGATTTTTCAGACATTAGCGTCTTAGAAATCAGGGAAAAGACGCCATTTTACAGGTTTTCAGGCCGTTTGACTGTTCCAATAACGTGCCCTGTGCCCTTTGTTAGCAGCGAGGTTAGCAGCAAGCAGGGTTTTCTTGAGTGTTGTTTTTTGATGGTGGGCGTATATGATGAAATACAGAGTCGCTGTCGGGGTATAAAATTCGGTGTCCGATGGTTATATGTTCAATTTCACGAAAACCAACCCTACAAGTGAAATATTTAGATGAGTGTATCTTACCTGCTAGGCATTGTGCTGTCTGGTGGTAAAGGAAATTATTTTTGCTTTGAATTCACGGATTCAGGTAATACATTGAACTTTCTTGAATGAATACTGTCCAAACTCTTACAGACCAGAGGATAATAATGGATGTTGTTCGGCTGGATGTTGCTCTGAGTAAATGGTAAGTAATTGTTGCAGTTATTGTTCATGATGAGGATGGAGAAAGTCCATTATATCCATTATAGCTGTGAATGAAAATCAATCATATTTTAGTGTTCGCTGTGAGGTATTTGTTGTGAATAACCCTGTTAATTTTAGCTTAAAACAGTCAGTTTCTTTGAGTTTATTTCAACGATCTAAGATGTTAAGTAGGTTTGCGTGCGTGTATAAATTCATATTGGGAGTTGCTCGAAGGATCAGCTTTGCTTATGACGATGAGACGTGTAATCAGCTTTCATTGCAGAAGTTGGGGAAGAAAAGGCTTACCAGTACAACTCTGTTGCCTAGTAGGTCGATATCTGTTGCGTTAACATTCAAATATCAAGAAAATACTTTTAAAAATGCTATAGCTACAGGTAAAAAAGGAGCGAAAAAAGTGGTTGTTTTGTCCGGTCCATCTTTAGATCAATGGCCAAAAATATACAGTAATACTGCATTGTCAGCACTTGAAGGGGAGATGAAAACTAATAATTTAAAGACACTGATGATGAATAATAAGCCAAGTCCAGGTGAAGCGGCGGTCATCAATTTGAGCAACGATTCAAGTGGTGTTACGACGATTGTAATATTACCCTACAGCACTAAGAGTACAACTAAAGATCTACAAAATGCATATCTTGATGCTGCTATTAAATTAACAGACCATACAGCCCGTGGTGATGAAGTCTATTTGTTTCCCCCTGCGACCACAGCAGGCGCGCAGCAAGGTGGCCCCCTCGCAGATGGTAATACAGTATGTTTGGAAATGGCTGATACGTTAGGCGCTACAGGGAAGGTTACAGTGGTGAGCAAGCAAAGAAATTTGTTTTCATCATTGGCCCAAGAAGGCATGCCTTCCGTAGTGAAGGACAACGAAAAAAACAGCGTATCAGGCAAAGGAAGTACAGATAGTCTAGAAGGCACAACAAATAAGAAACCGAATAGTCGGCTTAATCGTTTCATAAAAAGCAAATCTAGCTTAGATGAAAGTACAGCGTCGAATACTCCTCATGTTAATAAGGAGGTAGTAAATCCAGTTGGAGGACGACATAGGAATGAGCTAATAACAGTTCCATTTATAAAGCCACTTCAAGGGATAAATAATATTGATATCGCCATGCATAACGAGGGAATGTTAGGCTATGCTGTAGAGTATTTTGAGGGAGCGAAGGCAGGAACACCTTATTCGGTAGTCAATGCAGCGAATTCTTTTATGAGTCATGGCGCTGGAATCGCAAAGGCTATTAAAGACAAGGCAGGCGATGATTATCAAGACGAATGCAAAAAATTAATAGCTCAACGTGAAAACAAAAATGGTGTCTGTGTAACTACTGATTCTTATGATTTGAAGAGTACACAGCCTCATTGTCATAGAATACATAATGTTGTTGCTCCAAGGAAACTTGATGTTAAAGCAAGTGATTACGATAACACTTTGCGGAAGTATCAAGAAAACTTCAAAAACGCTTGGATAGAGCTTTTCGAATCGGGCTCTAAAAATGCAAAAGAAGAAATCGTTTGTTGTTATATCGGATGCAGCATTTTTGGAGGATCCGGTGAGGATATGGCGCTAGGTCTTTATAGCGCAATGCAAGATAATAGGCTAAAAAATCTAGTTAAAAATGGTACGCTTCCAAAATTGCATCTGGTAGGTTGGATTAAATCAAAATCTCCGCATGACGGCGATACACTGCGTGACTTTGAGAGTAAATGGTTAAACCTAATGACAGGTGATCAACAGGTTCAAAATACTGACCAAAGGAAAAAAGAAATCGTAAATGGAGATAGAGATACGCAGACTACCACTAAAATGCTTGAAGAAACTGTCACACCAAAAGTAACAGTGGATGATAAAAATGAAAATGATGAAAATGATGGAAATGTAAAGTTGAATTCTGTTGTAATTTATCAAGGGAATACTAATCAGGTTTATGACTATAACGTCGATGGCGTCGATGACAAAGAGAAAACACTCAAAAACGATGAAAAAGGTGCCGATAAAATTGTTGAAACAGAGGAAAATAAAATAACTGAGCAACTGCTGCCCGAACAGTTTGGAAAAGGTACTGAGAAAAGTACTGGAACAGCTAAAGATAAATTAGAGAGTGCTAGCGCAGGTGGTGCTGTAGGGGGTGGTAAAGAAGAAAGTAAAGCTGAAATGATTCAATTAAACTTAGGTTCTGATTATGCAACTGTTGCTGCTGCAATATCTGATACGAAGAAGAGACTACTACACGTACTAGGTCAAGAACATGAAAAATTGACGGTAGTATCAGAAATTCCCGCGGAGCATGGTCATGATCCTGAGTGTATTTCTCTAAGCCCATTATCGACATGCAACGCTGGGGAGCTGTGTTGTTACACTGTAGGTGATTCTGTTAAGTATCTGACTATAGATTCCGTTGAAGGGATGTATGGTACGAAAGGTTATCTTCAATGTCCATTGACTGGGAAATTGATTGCCGGTATTGTTAAGGGAAATCAGCCGAATGGCACTATGAAGATAGACGTAATAGATAATGCGTTAGATGGGTATCCAGACTGTGCTACTATTCAGATAAAATATAATATGCCAGATGGAATGCAGGGCGATGAACATGAGAACCCCGGCGAAGCTTATAAAGGATTGTTTAGAATTGCTTATTTACCTGATAATGAAAAAGGAAGGTTAGTACTAAAAATGTTGCAGCTTGCTTTTAAGAGAAAGCTCATATTCACTATTGGTACTTCAGTCAGCAGGAATGAGGATAACGTCATCACGTGGAATGATGTTCATCACAAAACAGTAATGAGGCACGCTCAGTACGGGTATCCGGATTCGAAATATTTGGATAGAGTAACTGATGAGTTGGCATCAAAGTATATTACGCCACGAGATGTAGTAGAATAAGGCTGACGAAGTGTGGGTGTAGGCTCAGGAGACTGTAAATCATCTAACTGTGTATTTTCTGTAGTAGCTCAGACTTGATCTGACGATAGTTACCCGTTTTTTCAAGGTGTCTGTCAGGTTGAATTTGAGCTAAATTTTTTCAAATCAAATCGATTTACCATCAAGTAATATTTCGCGTGGAGTGCGTCCACAACACATTTCACCTTAATGAGTTCGAACATTGTTATAATATTCCATCCAAACGTCCAGATCTTTTTGTAATTCATCCATATTTGAATGCAGCGTTTTTCTAAACGTAATTTGATAAAGCTCATTCAATATTATTTTATGGAACCGTTCGCAAATGTTATTTGTTTGCGGTGACATGGTTTTTGTTTTCGTATGATCAATATCGTTTATCGCAAGGTAAATATGATATGATAATCATGCTGATCTACACGAGTACATCCTCTATCCGTTAAAATACGCAGCATAGGTAGTTCCTTCTGCTCAAAATAAGGTAAGACATTGTCGTTGAATGTATTTGCAGCAGTGATAGGTGTTTTAGTAGTAGCGATTACAGGATGCAATTTTGCTATAAATATCAATAAAAGTTTGCTGATAAATACGGTCAACACCTTTGAGGTTGCCTACATAGAATGTGTCTTGAAAGTCCAGATAGCCTAGGTGAGCTGTTTCTATCTCTCCGCAGGCCTCTCATCAGCTGACTCTCAAGTCCATTCCAAGTGTGTTAGTTATTATGGAAACCTAGGATTAACTAGGTCTGGTATAGCATCTATATTTTTCACTATATCATCATAATGTCTTTGAGTTTTTATGTCAATATTGATGTTGTCAGTTTTAAGGTTATTAAAAAATATTTTAAGTTTACATAACTTTTCTTTGGCTATTATTGCGTTGTTTGATGTGTCTTCTTTTTTGTAGTGTCTGTATGCTGTATTGGCATCTTTAATATGATTTTTTAAAATATTTATCGGGTTAGACTCGGGCTCTGATGTTGGCTGTTTTTTAGTGGTGGTTTTCTCTTCTGTACAATAATGTTTATTCCGAGCACTTTCATTTTCAGTCTTATATAGTTCAAATGTAGCTTTGTTTCTATCTTGTTGTTCTAATTCTTTATCTTTTTTTATTTTGATTTTAGTTGCATTTTGCTGCAGTTTGTTTGCATAAAAGTCTTTCATGTTTGTCATCAGCTTAAAATTATTTTGTAGTGAAAATTCCATGTATCCAGAATCATCCTCTATTAAAGATTCTTTTGTTATTGTTTTAATGTTAAGTGATGGTTTCTCCTGTTTGCTAAATATCAGAAATGTTTTCCAGTCTGTAGGTTTCATGGATCTCTCGTTGCACGGCTTCTTATTGTATAGCTCGACCAACTTGTCTTGGATCTCATCGATTGTTAATTTTTTAGAGCTACAGAGTGTTATGAAACGTGGTTGAGGTGTAATTTCACAGCATAATCCATATAGAGATCTATAGTCCCCATTAAAATTTCTTTTGATGTAATGCGAGTGATTGCTAAAGGAATAGATAAAACCTACTGCTAATGTTTCCGCAGGAATAACTAAATCTAAAAATATCATCACCCGACATCTAGATTTTATATTATACGATGTGATAAATGGCAACATTGACAATGGATCTGAGTTAGGTGCTACCGTGCTATAGTAAGAATTAAATAAAGATTCGCCAAAATACCTTCTTGATGCTTCTAGACTAGATAATTGCAATATTGTCTCTTGATTAATAAGACAGAAATTAGTCTTGTAGCCATCTATTGCTTCTGAAGGAGTGACGTTATCAGCAAGAACGTAATTATAGTTGGAGCCAAAGCCTATTAATTTGTGCGGAATCACAGCATAGTGTTTTCCTGTATTATTTTCACGAGGGGGGTATCCAGTTTTAAAATAAGAATTTTCAATAAAAAAATTCAGTCTCTTTGAAAAAAAATCGAGCTTGTCTGCTTCATAGGCTTTTTCCAGTAAGTCGAAATATTGGTCAGGATGCCAAGGACCTCTATTTAACGCGCGTTTTGCTTTACTAAGCTTTTTCTTATCTTTCGGATTATTAATGTACTCGAAAACTATAGCTGCTTTTTTTTCAAATGCCTCCACTATTTTTTGACAGCATAAGGCAAAATACCTGTCAAAGTCATAAGAATTTTTTATATCGAAATCCTCATCTATTTCGATATTATGCGTTTTAGGTCTTGCTCCATGAGATGATGCTAGCGAAGTATTATCAGAATTAATCTTTGATTTTTGGATAGTCTCCTCTTTAGGCCTTGCTCCCTGACATTCTAATGAATCATTATTAGGATTATTTTTTGGCAGGGTGGTAGTCTTTGTAGTAGGCTGTAGAGTGGGTTCACTCCACGCTTCTTGGTCTTGGTCTTGGTCTTGGTCTTGGTCTTGGTAACGATTGTCTGGTGGTGTTTGCACTGTTTGTGGTTTATTTATCTGATGAACTAATGATTTAAGTTCTTTGTAGGTGATGGATTGTTTTGCAACTGTTTTTTCGGCTAGATTTTGTCTGCCAGCGCCATTAAGCTTTTCACTTAATAGTTCCTTAAGTGACGCCTGTATGTTACATAGAGGCTCTCTATGAGGGGCGACTTTAATACATTTTGCATGTAAATATACAGGATCTTCGTCATTGATATTTTGATCAATTAATAAAATACCAAGAGCCTGACTCATTCTGTTATCGCATATCATGTCAAATTTTACCAATGTAGTAGGTGAGTCGTATATTACCTATGACTTGAGGATTGCTATTTAGTTTTATTTAATAATTAAATATTTTAAGAATGTTAGTTATACAAACAATATTATAAATACAAAGAACAGATTTAATGAAAACGTTGTAACCTATTTAATAAACAGCAAAATAATAAATTTTTTCATTAAATGCTACAGCAATTCCTTTGACAAACACCCCTGTGTCAGAATAGTTGTCGCCTCCCGGTAAAGGGTTAATTTATAGAGAGCAGGGGGCGGACGGACAAAGTGGTCAATTGGATCAGGTGTCAGAATGCAGAGGCTGTTCGGCTTATTCCAGCCACTGGTAATTTTGGCCAGGAACTTGTTGGGTGCCACACCTGCGGAGACTGTGATCTGGTTCGTCTCCTTTACTTTGACCCGTATTTCACGCACAATCAGTGTGGCGTTGCCATGGCATTTTTGACAATCGGAAACATCCAGATAAACCTCATTTAACGACATGGGTTCTATAATATCCGTGTAATCGGCAAAGGCTCGGTGGATATCACGAGAGACCGTTTTGTACCGGTCAAAGTGTGGTTTGAGGATGATCAGATCTGGGCAAAGTTTACAGGCATAGGCCGATGCCATAGTGGAATGTATCCCGAAAGCTCGTGCTTCATAATTGCAGGTCGCGATGATGCCGATCCGGCCATGCCACCCACTGCAACAGGGTCTTCTCGAGGATCTGGATTTCCCCGTATTTCAACCGATGCGTAAAAACAGTCACAATCGACATGGATGATTTTTCGTTCGGAGTGCTGCAAAAACGCCAGCCGTCTGATTGCTCATTCAGGCCATTCTATCATTCATCATCTGATTAGAAGAGAGATGCTGTATCAACATATCAAGACTACAGATACCAAGGAATATAGTATTGGATCTGTATTCCCGTGGTTGACGCGAAATATTCAATGAAATTAATTAGCTAATCAGTCCGGCAGCACATCACTGTGTATGGATGGCTGTTTTCAACAAGGAGCCCGAGGCTATGACTTTGCAAAGTACGAATTCAGAGACAAACCAGACACTTCGGAACACTCCGTACGACCAAATGAAGATCGGCGATAAAGCCACCTACCAGCGCACCCTGACCGAACAAGATCTGATACTGTTCGCTACGGTATCTGGAGACTACAACCCAATACACTTGGATGAAACCTATGCTGCCAACACATCTTTTGGCGAACGTATCGCTCATGGTATGTGGACTGGATCCCTGATATCTGCCGCCCTCTCCATAGTGATGCCGGGCCCTGGCGGCATCTATAGTGGTCAGGAACTGAAGTTTCTCCGCCCAGTTAAGCTCGGTGACACCTTGATCGTTGAACTGGAAGTACTGGAAAAAAATGAGCGTCGGAAGAATGCGCTCATCCGGACTGATGTGATCAATCAGCATGGCAAGATCGTCGTAAAAGGAACCGCTGAAATCATACCGGCAACAGGCGATGTGTGCGTAGAGCGAGTCCACCTTCCCAACGTATCGATAGAGGGCATGTAAGCTTCTGACCCACTCAAAGCTGACGACTTAAGTTGTCAGCTCTTCAAGGCTAATCAGAGTCGTCATTGCAGTTTCATCCGATTTACCACACACAGACGCCTCGGCAGTAAATTGATTACAAACGTGTGGACGTTCAGGTTTGCCAAAGAGAAGGCAAGCATTCTGCTCATTTAGCTGGACGCATCGGACACCCGCAGGTTTTCCCTCTGGCATACCAGGAATTGCGGTTGAAATAGAAGGTGCAATACAGCAGGCCGCGCACCCGATTCGACATATCATAATGAGTACAATCTCAAAAATAAGATAATGATCAACCATTAATAAGACTCAGGTTAGGCTCGTTATCCTGCCAGCAGAAATATGAGACAAACACTCCCCGCGACTGATCATCACACCACAATACCGTTAGAAAAAATGGTTATAACAACGATAGTGATGATTTCTCAGTTTATTGAAAGATGACAGGTAACAGAAAAGCATAGTATCTCACTAAACATCAGGCTGGAAAAATGAGTGGTTTAATGAGAGGTGTTACGGTTTGTTCCTGCTGGTATCGTATGATTGTTTTGACCTGTTGTAATCTACCCAGTTAAATCAAGCTTGATATACCGGACATCAGGTTATCCTATTTATTTACTGGGTCAGGTAGGCTTGGCACGAAAACTGTAGTGTTATGAGTAGGGACAGAGCAAAGGATGCTCGACAGGGATTAGTTTTAACGCCAGTTCCATGGAGGAACCCCAGGGCATGGATGCCCTACCATCACGGTGTATTTCAAGACGGTCTTGATGATCGAGCAATCCAGATTACATACCCCAAAAAAAACTAGGTAGCTATTATCTCAGTTATCTCAGTTTGTCGGAAGTTTTTAGAGAGACTCTAAACAGTGATTCCAAGAAAAGGATAGATTGCTCTGGCATCGGAAGATGCCAGCTGTTGCTCCAAAAAATCAATTAACAAACTCTCACGTTAGACTAGGCTAATCGGCATTTGATAACCATGATTTTTCTAGCGATCCTGAATGCCCCAATACCGCTTTGACCCCGAACATTCAAAATGCCGTACTCAAAAATAGCATCAGCCTGTAATATAGTAAGATACCGTAATCACCTGTAAAATAAGAGGTCAGCATGAAGTTTTCCGTCTTTGGCGAACAGCTCTCAGGACATTCAGGCATTATGTCTCTGATGGATGACCTCGGTAATGCACTAGCCGGTAACAACGACATTATTATGATGGGAGGCGGTAACCCCGCAAGTATTCCCGAAGTAGAGGCCGTATTTCACCAACGGTTAAGCCGTATTTTAGATAGCCCGCAAGCGTTCACCCGTTTTATTGGCACCTACGATTCACCGGCTGGAGAAAAAGAGTTTCTGCACGAACTGGCTGCTATGTTGAAACAACGCTTCGGCTGGAACCTGACCGAACGCAACATCTGCCTGAGCCACGGCAGCCAGTCTGCTTTTTTTATGCTGTTCAATATGTTTGCTGGCAAGAATGATCTAGGAGATCACCGCCGTATTCAGCTACCTATGGCGCCTGAGTATATCGGTTATGCTGATAGTGGTATCGAAAAGAATATGTTTGTGGCAGAAAAACCCGAGATCGAATTCATTGATGACCACACGTTCAAGTATTGGGTCAACTTTGATGCGTTAAATCTATCGACTGACACCGCTGCACTCTGTGTCTCCCGACCGACTAACCCGACCAGTAATGTTCTAACGGACAGTGAAATTGAGCACCTTCATGCCTTGGCGAAACAGCAGAATATTCCACTGATTATTGATGGTGCTTATGGGCTTCCTTTTCCCAATTTAATCTTCACTGAGGCCACTCCATACTGGGATGAACAGATTATCCTGTGCCTTAGTCTGTCAAAACTGGGGCTACCCGCTACACGGACAGGAATTGTGATTGCCAATGAGGAAGTCATTACCGCCGTGACCCATATGAACGCAATCATTAGCTTGGCGCCTAGCAGCTGTGGCGCAATGCTGGGACTCGACATGGTGCGTGATAACAGCATTATGGATCTCAGCAACAACATCATTCGCCCTTGGTATCGTGAACGCATGGAGATGACCACCAGTTTTATTAAGACGCTAATGGAAGATCTACCCTGGCGCATGCATAAACCGGAAGGTGCCATGTTTATCTGGTTATGGTTCAAGGATCTACCCATCAGCAGCTTTGAACTCTATGAACGTTTGAAGAAGCGAGGCGTGCTGGTCGTCTCTGGTCATTACTTCTTTCCCGGCATGAAAAATGACTGGCAGCACGTCCATGAGTGCCTGCGCATCACCTATACCCGTGATGCTGAAACGGTTAGAGCTGGGTTGGTCATCATTGCTGATGAGGTACGCAACCTCTACAACCTAGCCTGATACTGACAGACAAAGGTCAAGTAGAGGATCTGGCCATCATGTCCCATCTTTTGTCGTTTAAAATAAGATCCGTGAAAAACCAAAAATAGGGTAGAAGGTAGGTGTTGTATCGTTCAAAGGAATATGACGAATAGAGAAGACCCCTGCATCATTCAGAAAGCTCATTCATGATCTGATAAAGTGCACGGGGCGTAGTCTGCGCCTTTTTATGCAGCCGTACTTCCCGTCACGGTAAACGTCATCAATGGAAAAATTCGAGGCTTTCTTCTACTGTGTTCTTAGTCTCCAAAGGATAATCTCATGAAAGCCTCTAAGATTTCCGTTGCTATCGCTTGTGGTATGTTGGTCGCCAGCACCACTCCGCGCATGTTTGCCAGCCAGGCTGAAGGCATTACCTCTTACCAGACTGACCAACAGACACCACGCATGTCGCTGGAAGCTCTTCTGAACAGAGCAAAAGAGAGACACCCAGACATGCAGGTTATCAACACGTACTCGGAAACTACCCAGAAAGGCAGAGCTATCGAAAAAATCTACTACCTGCGACATAACAAGAGCGCATGGATCATGACGCTGAACAGCAGCAACGGCAACGTGCTGGAGGATCACCTCTACAAATTCCCAGAACAAGCCGAAGTTATTCCTCTGGAAACGATTCTTCACGATGTAAAAAGCAAGTATCACGTGAACAAAATTGTCCGTACTCGACTGGAACAGGAGGACGGTCGAAAACTTCGCATCATTTATTACATTGACAAACTCAAGCAGCACCGCACAATGGTCGTCGATGGAAAAACGGGTACCGTCCTGTCTGACAAAGCAAGAAAGATGGTATCGACCGGCTAAACACAAAAGAAGAGCTAAACAGGAGCCTGTCGATCATCTGGGTGTGACGATACCTGAGGCTTCAAGACCTAGGCCAACCATTAAACCAATGGTTAATATCAACAACAAAGGCCAAATAAACTTTATCCATTTTTCATAAGGTACGCGCCCTATGGTCAGCGCCCCCATCACCACACCTGAGGTTGGCGTGATCAGGTTAACAATGCCACTGGCTGACTGATAAGCGGTGACGACCAGATCTCGACCTACCGCTGAAAAATCTGCCAAAGGTGCCATTATCGGCATGGTCAACACCGCAAGCCCTGAACTAGAGGGCACAAAGAAAGAGAGCAGAACCTGAATCCAGTACATGACGCTGATGAAAGCAACGGAAGATAATCCTGTTACGGCCTGTTCTGACCAATACAGCACGGTATCGGTAATCATTCCGTCATTCATGACCACCACGATACCGCGAGCGACACCAATGATCAGTGCCACTCCGAGCAGATCCCGCGCACCATCAACAAACGTATCCGTAAATTCCGACTCGCTGAGCCCTCCCGCAAACGCAATCACGATCGACATCACCAAAAACAGCGCTGACATTTCGGCCATCCACCATCCATCGATGGCCACACCCCAGATCATAACTCCAAACGTTGCAAGGAAGATCAGAAGAATACACTTCCGCCTACCGGTCAGATCAGGAACATGATGGCCATCAGCGGAGCTTAAAAAATGATCCCTGTTGGATTCATGCATATTGGCGACGAGGGAGGCTTTGGGATCCTGTCTCACTTTCTCGGCATAACGCACCACATACCCTATGCAGGTCAGCAATCCAGCGATGTAAATAACCAGTCGTAAGATAATGCCGTCAGTAAAGGCGACGCCGGCGGCATCCGATGCAATGACTGTGGCAAACGGATTGATCGTTGATCCCAGTGTGCCAATCCCCGCCCCCAGAAGAATCACGGCAATCGCCGTTAGTGAGTCATATCCTGCGGCAATCATAACGGGTATCAGCAACGGGTAGAATGCGAGACTCTCTTCCGCCATTCCATAGATAGTTCCCCCCAGAGAGAACAACACCATCAGCATGGGGATCATCCATTTTTCTTTTCCCTGCAACGCTGTCATCGCTCTTGCGATACCGGCGTCAATGGCCCCCGTTTTGGTCACCACCATTAAGAATCCACCGATGATCAGTACAAAAAGAGCCACATCAATACCGTTGGCTTCATAGGATTCTGGATCATAAAAGCCGGCTATCGGTGCCAGTACCACATCCGAAAACCCCTGAGGGCTCTGCTCTACGTTTTCATAAGTACCGGCAATCGGCACCTCTTTGCCGATTTCATCATTCATCTTAGTTTGGTATTTACCCGCTGGAACGATCCAGGTCAGAGCTGCAACAAAGACAATAATGAGAAAAAGAATGGTATACGCTGAGGGAAGTTTGAACTGTTTCATGACTGAAGACCTTTTTCAGAGTCTGTTCCTAAAGCCGAATCTGACAAAACGACTGGCATAGACAGACGTACCTGACAGTGCCGAGCATCAGTTGCAATCCATTGAGATCGATAAACAGCGACCAAGGGACTCATGTAGAATGATTTAAAATGTTCATCATGCAGGTTATAGTAGACACACATTCTTTTTGTATCAACGAGACCGAACTAGCTTGTTAGTCAACCCAATAACAACCATAACCTGAGACTTATCAAAATCAGCACATTTTCATCCCTGATCCATATTGAATGGACTGAATCGTTTTGGCGACACTATTGAGCACTCGGAACATCAACAGCCCTTTGTTTTGAGCATGACAACTAACCTATTGAGTAGTGACAAAAACCAAAAAAGTAAGTATTAGTACGTAACGATAGTGAAATACGACCCGTTTACTCTAGGGTTCGAATGAGATGTGTTGACTGATTGCATGTTAAGGCTCTCTTAATGATACCGTGATATGCGTGCTGCTTTGTTAAGCTTGAATCGGCATACATTGCATATTACCCTCGCCAGTTTCTATCGTCATTGTACAGTCGACCGACTGTCTGTGACCCCGCAAGACTCACTAAAGAGGTCGTTAATTTTTATTTAGAACTGTCTCGTATTCATGTACATTAAATATTCAGGAGAAAGATGATGTCAAACTTCTACGTTGGTTCCGAGGTGGGTCAGCTTAAAAAAGTATTATTGCATCGCCCAGAACTGTCTTTGCTCCGCTTAACGCCGACTAACTGCCAAAATCTGCTGTTTGACGACGTTCTGCGTGTTAAGCAGGCTGGCATAGAGCACGATGCTTTTCAGCAGCTTCTACGTGACAACGGTGTAGAGGTTTTCCTGCTACGAGACATGCTGTCAGAAACGTTGGATGACCCTGAAGCCAAGTCCTGGGTTCTGAACCATCAAGTCAGTTCACTGCGTTATGGTCATGCATTGGCGCAGGACGTTCGCAGCTTTTTCGAAGAGATGAGCAACAAGGAACTAGCTTCTCACTTGATCGGCGGCCTGACCGTTGCAGAACTAAATTCTTCCTGTAAAAGCCCCACGCTAGGCGTGATGAACCAGACGGACTTCATTCTGGATCCCACACCTAACCATCTGTTCACCCGCGACACGTCCTGCTGGGTATACGGTGGTGTTTCTGTTAACCCGATGGCCAAAGCAGCCCGTCAGCGTGAAACTGTTCACCTGCGTGCTGTCTACAAGTTTCATCCACTGTTCAAGAATTCGAGCTTCCACACCTACATCGGTGGCGAAGACCGTAACTATGAACTGTCCACCATTGAAGGTGGCGACGTACTGGTGATCGGCAAGGGTGCAGTGCTGATCGGCATGTCCGAGCGTACCACGCCTCAAGGCGTTGAAAACTTGGCGCATGCGCTGTTCAAAACTGATCAGGCGACTAAAGTTATCGCTCTGAAGCTGCCCAAACTGCGTAGTTGCATGCATTTGGATACCGTTTTCACCCAGATGGATATCGACTGTTTCACTTATTATCCTGACATCATGCGTGACGACATCGCTTGCTGGGAACTGACCCCTGGCGACAACGCAAGCATCATTTTTACCCCCGTTAAGGACGGCTTTGTGCAATCGATCGCCCGCACATTAGGTTTATCTAAAATGCGAATGATCCCGACGGGTGGTGATCTCTTTGAAGCTGAGCGTGAGCAGTGGAACGATGCTAACAATGTTCTGGCTATACGTCCTGGTGTTGTTGTCACTTACGAGCGCAACATATACACCATCAAGAGCATGGAAGAAGCCGGTATCACCGTGCTAACTATTCCCGGTGACGAGCTAGGTCGAGGCCGTGGAGGCGCGCGCTGTATGAGCTGTCCAATGGATCGTGAAGCCATTTAACAACCTTCTCGAACAAATTAGATGCTCTGACGAAACCAGTAATAGCAAGCATTACTGACCATGCGGTTAGTGATTCATAAACATCGCCTGAGCATCCTCACCTTTAATGGTAAAGGGTATAGCTCTGAGACTCTTTTACCCTGATATATTTCATTAGAAAATAGACGTCTACCGTCTACCGTCTACCGTTCTGTAGTAATCTATTTATTTGGATCTGCATATCCGAGCTAAGTTTATCCGTGAGTTCATCATTATTTATTCAGTTCCATCAATAAACGGATAGAAAACAGAAAATGACGAAGCATTGAAAGGTTTTTTACATTCTCAACATTTCCCGTAAGCTGTTGACCTGTAATGAGTCCATCAAATAAATCAGCTATTATTATGTGTCCATTACCATTAGTTATTTTCATTAACTCTATACAAATATCATTACTTATTAGATTACCATCTAACGAAGTGATCCAGCTAGCCAGGAGATTAATAGCACTTTTGAACGGTGAAAAATAAGCGCTGTTGGGGTTTGTCAGTAAAGTTCCCTCATGTGTGGGATCGATAAAGTTGCTCTTTTTCTGTTGCACATATAGCTCCGCAGCTTGCTGTAACTGTTCTAATCCCGTTTTTATCATACTGCTGTTATCCATTTCAGACACTATGCCACCGATAGCACCGATAGGGCTATGTTGATGCAGCATAGTTTCATGCATGGAACTGCCTGCTGACATGAACTCAGTGTGTTGATTTGATGATATGCCCTGATCTTGTTGTGGATAATAGGATGGAATCTCTGGATTGAGCTGATGCCACCTATTTTGAGTTGGTCTATGGATCGTCCAATCTTCCACTGGCTGTAATGGGTTGTACCCCATTGAATCAACAGAAGGTCTTACTAATACTGGTTGAATGCCACCGTTTAATGGAATCTCTGGCCTGTATTGTCTAGGCGGTATCAAGTCGTATCGCAATGATGGAAATCGTTGCGGGTGCACCAGTTCTGGGGGCGGTGGTGGCTGGCAGAAAGGTGGTGGCCGGCAGAAATGTGGTGGCTGGCAGAAAGGTGGCGGCTGGCAGAAAGGTGGTGGCGGAGGGAGCATCATCAGAGTTGGTCTGGAGAACCGATGCCCGTCATCAGGTGACTGCTGAGCAGTGGATACTGTGTGATGAGGAGCCTGTAATGACTGAGCCGTTGGCATTAAAGGCTGTGTGGTTGTAGCATATGGTGGAGTCATCGGGGCGGGATAAAGAGCCGATACAGGTTGCACCTTTTTATCGATGGTCTGTTGATCCCTATGAAGGGAGAAGTTAGATGCTACTGAATTTATATCGGTGATTGTTGGTTGGGGTGGTTGCTTAGGGTTGCATGGAGGCAGTTCAACAGCCTGAAAGGGTGAGTCGCTTTGTGGTTTCTGTTTTGCTATTGTTCCAAGTTCTGTTTCAGTGGAAGCATGTTCGTCAGAAAAGCAAAATATAGCAGGCGTATTAAGGTATGTATCTACTAACTCCTTCATTTTGTCTACTTTTTTTATCAATTTTTTGAGGGCTATTTCCATCATATACTCAGAGGATTTTAATTTAATTACCCAGTTAAGTATATTGTCCATTGTTTCATTGGTTGCTGTGATGGTGTTATGTTCTAAAAATGTTGTTAAACAATTATTCATGATGAATATTAGGCGATGTTTTATAAACGCATTGGGTACTTTTTTTGAGTTATTTTTTAGGATCAATAACAATTCAGCATCTTCTTCACTGAACGACGATTTCATGGATATTTCGTAAATTGTGTTAGCTAAAATCATGCAAGACGCTTTTTTCCAAAGATATATTTGATTTGTACCTGTTAAGAAATATGTATAATATTGATGTATTTTTAGAAATTCTGGTAGAAATGTATGCATTCTATCACTGATTTCAGTAGATGTTAAGTTTAAATTAGTATAATCCTTATAACACAATAAAATATTTGAAAAAAGACGTATATGCAACGTGTTTTTAATTTTTTTTATTCTTGGCATCAATGAATTTTTCGTATCCAATGCTTCTATTGTATATATTTCTTTTTCTAATAATTGTTTTGTCAAGCTGGCTGCCGCCATTAACGAATCATCAGAATCCAGATTAAGTAGCAATGCGGATATTGTCTCAATACATTGTTGATAGTGATCATATTGACACTCAGTAGTAGCCTCCGTGGTGTGGATCGTTACGGGTTTGAATTGAATGTATCTCTGGTAAAGTCGTTTGCATCGGCGATTTAATAACTCTTTTTGATATAGGGAATGCATTAACTTATTCGATTCTTCTGTAAGTATATTTGTATTGTCGGGTTTGTTGGTTAATGACTTAAATAGTAAGGCTGATGAGTCATAAATTATATGTCTCAAAGATCGTTTTAGCGTACGGAATTCATGAAAGGCTTTGTTTTTTTCATATAAACTTACTATTTTTTTCATACACTGGATACGCCGCTGTAAAGTAGGCATGCTATTGCCTTTCATAATGGTATCTAACTGATTCTTTAAAAAATCGTTGTAATACCTTTTAGTCTTTATGCAAGAACATCCAGATAATATCTTTTTTTCTAAAGACTTAAACTCTTCTTTTGCTTCTTCGGCTGTGGTTTTATTATGATGCCTAAGTGAATGAATCAACGCTATGTCTTTACGTATAGTTAATGATGTTATCTCTTGTGTATCAAGAAAACAATAATGCAAAACAGGTGAATAATTCGATAACAGTTGTTCAAGAATAAAAGTAGAATGTTCGGCTGAACCTGTAATGCGAGGATGATCTATCAAAAATCCTATATAATTGATTTCGTTGAGAGCAAATTTTCTATATAGTGTTGTAAACTTTTCCATGTTCTCTAATTTGGTTGGGGAGCTGGTCTGCTCAAATCTAAATTGTTCTGCTATATTATTTAACGCGTTGAAATATTCCCAACTACATTCAATGTCGGCCTGTGTCTCTAAATGTTCCAATGCAAGTGTTAGGCCGGCTTGATAATAAGGGCCGATCTCATTAATCATATTGCGAGAGTTATCCCCATATTTGATGTCTAGTCTTGATTCTAATGAACGGATGATAGTTGTGACAAATATAGTTAGTTGCAAAGCATTGATTTCAACCCAGACCTTTTTTCTTAAAGTTGCAATGCTAGTATGAATTGCTCTTTCAAAAAGGTTTTTTGAAATAGCATATGTATAAGGCATTAATTTAGGAATGATTAGTGTATTACTACTTTTCACTATTTGAGTATTTTCCTTTTGAATGGTAGAGATTGGATAGTGGAAAATTTTTTTCTGAGATACATTTGATGTTTCCGCCATTTGATCGGATGGTTTAATGTCAGATTCTTTGGCTTCAGCGGACATTCCAGATCGCATCTCTCCTTGGTAGGTTTCTGTGTCCTGCGGCGTGCTCTGCTGTCTGTGATTTGTCTTACTTATTGCTTGTGTAATTTTGTTCATACTTCTGTGCCCCTAAATAGTTTATAATTCGTTCATATGGAATAAATATAGCTTTGCGCGAGCAAAAACTTTATTCTTTGGATAAGTAAAAATAACCGAAATGATGGAATTTATGCTTATAAATGACCTGCTTTAGTGCGTTTTTAACAACGCCAAAAGGCAAGATGTCTATTGTGCAAAGCCATCACGTACTACATAGACAATGCAATGTCTTTTTTTATCAATAAAAATAATATTTAGTTAGTAGTTAGTTATCAATTAATAAAGAATATACTGTCTATATTCGATGATCAGACTGAATTAATGTAATACTAGCAAGTGCAACAGGTTTGAGTTTGAAATATTAGATAGCTGGCGGTCATTTTCTAGGATATCACTCATCTTATATGAATGTCTGAAATGAATTATAACCACCATAGATGCGCCTGATTGAGCGGACACCACTACCAGAAACCAAAACACCTTTTTTTACGCAACTCATTACTGGTTATGTGCTGGCCATGAGCAGGTTGCTCAACAGCATAAGAAACAACTGATTGTTCAGTCGCTTCATCTACATGATTCGACACTTTTATCGAAACGGGTAACTCTCTTTTTCAAGATGGTGTGTCAGATTAAGTCGAACTAATACATCTATGTGGATATCCTTTGATGATCACTTGACGTTGTCGTTCTCTGGAGAAGCGCTATTCGGTTGAACAATACCTTTGCTTAGTTGTTCATCACCTATGAGTAATGCAGGCCATACAACGAAATCAACAGACGCCGATGCCGGACGTGTATGCTCTCTGAACTGCTTCCTATCATATTTTTCACCTTTCAATAACCAAACACACTCTATGGATGGAGTTTTTAATTCCATATATATCATGATTCTGACAAGAGCATTTAAATAATGATTTAATTTTTCAGAATCATATTGCATGTATTTTTCATTTATCCAATCACGTGTGATTGTGGTTGAAACGTTTGTAAGTTTCTCCTCTTGGTTATTATGTAAATACTGTTCCAGTATTATTTTTTCGTCTTCCAAGAAATAATTATCTGGGATGCCTGCTTGATCAGAGTTGCAACTGACACGTGCTTTTTCTAATTGATCTATTTTTTCATTTATGATTAATTTTTTTGTACGTTCAACATAATCTTTCGCTTTTTCTTGTGCTTCTTTTGCCATGGTTGCCATAAATTCTATAGTTTTATCATTATCATTATCATTATGCTTATCATCGAGTTCATCCATTAAAAGGTCATATTCATTGCTGTAAATTCCATCAAATCTTTTGGCCAATTTCGGTGGTATATTAGGGTCACTTAGATCAAAGGTATGGATCATCTTGTGATTTGATTTATTTGCAGTCAGGCCTTTTATCTTATCCGTCATGGCTGTTTTTTTGCTATTGATATCTTCTAGCTCACCTTTTAGTTGATTACACTCTTTTTTAATACACTGAAGGTTTTCATGTGATTCATTCATAGGTTTTTGTGTTTCAGAAGCTTTATTTTTTAATTGTGATACGTAATCTTCTTCTATGTTATCCTTACTATGATGGATATTTTTTATTTCTGTGGAAAGGCAATCCCTTCTCTTTTCTAAATCATTGTTCTCTTGGTTGGCTAAGTCAATATCATTAACTGAATGGTTTTCTGCTTTATTCAAATGAGAACTATTGCTAGGTAGTACGGTTTCTGTCGTAGCGGGTACGATATTTCTTGATTTTAATGCAACTTCAAAGCGGTTACTAAGCGTAGCATTAGCTTTAGAATTTGACATATAACTGCAAGCATCAGATATTTTTATAGTCTTTCCACATAGAAAAGCAACTACAGACTCCATTAGAGTGCTGTGACGCTCATGTTTTACATATGTGAATGCGTCTAAAAGCCTTAGCTTAAGGCAGTCTTGATTTGGCATATATCGGACCGTCATAAAAATACTCCTGTTATCCCTTGTTTACTTAAACGATTATCATAGTACATCGTTGTTAAATCAATTATTAGTACGATGTGCGAAAAAAATAAAAACATTCCATATCATGTTTGACGTTTGTTTTTTAAAAAAGTTCACGACCTTTAGAGATTAGTTATTAGTTATTA
>JAGLCE010000009.1 GCA_023146365.1 Endozoicomonadaceae bacterium | reverse complement strand
TGATCCGTATGACGAGGCGTTACTGTCCATAATCAGTGTCATGGAGAACAGATAGAGTTGCATAATCCTTCCCGTTTCTGATGGAATGCCATGTGATATCAACCTCTTCAAAGCGTGGTAGCCACTGTTCTACCGTATAGGTTCTGCGAGGGTTGAGTTGGGTAATGTGGTCTATGCAAGCGCTACCCAGCTTAGGAAAAACGTAAGCTATGGAAGATACTGAAAACCACTCTATACGCAGTTATAGTCCTGCAAGTCGTCGTAACGCCAAATGTTTTATTGAATACACTCGTTGAGCCATTACCCATTTACCTCATCTCCATTCAGGTGGATGGTGATAGCGAATTCAGGAATGAAGTTGAACATACCTGCGAAACGTTGAAGCTACTCCTGTCGAGAAAACCTAAATGGAACGGCACTGTAGAACAAGATAATGGTGCGACAGCAGTCATCAATCAAGCGTTTGGGGCCTATCATCAGTACCACGACCAGTCTCACTGTGGCATTGGATTAACAACGCCAATGAGTTATTATCAGCAATTCGTGCAATTCGCCTGATCTGTCTCACATGTACTGAACCAAGCGATAGCATTGGATTAGAAACGCCAATGAGCTATTATCAGCAACGCATGTAGGTTGCCTGATCGCCCTTGCATGTATTGAACTCGGACATTTGCACAGATATCAGCTATATTGCCTGCGTCTCTGCTTGAGAGCATAAAGTGTATACTGAGAGGCTTTCCGAGTTTTCTGAACAGAAATAGTCGCTGTAGTAGTATTATGGGTCGCGCGTACATACACCGCCATTTTTTCGATAATATCGCCACAAAGCCACTATTTTTACAGCTTTACTCTTTTGAATATGACGTCTGACTGAACATTTCAGCCTGACTTTCTACAGGATCAACAGCATCTGGCCTTAAACAACGTGATTAATCATGCAGCGAATATTGGACGGTATTAATAAATAGTAGCTACTCGCTAATAGTAGCTACTAGCTAGTAGTAGCAACATAAACTTTCTTACCAGTGAAAAATGGGGGCTTCCGTATATGCCATACATCAAACCCTCAGATCTTTATTCACGCTTTATCGTGGAGCAATACGCTTGAATCATTCCCCTTCACAACATGGCACGTCACTCCTTGTACCACTTTCAGGTCAGGTTATACCGATAAACCAGGTGTCTGATCCCGTTTTTTCTGAACGCATGCTCGGTGACGGCCTCGCCATTGACCCTGTCGATAACACCCTGCTGGCACCGATTGATGGCGAAGTCATACAGATGCATGCAGCTCATCATGCACTGACACTGAAAACCGATACCGGCATTGAAATTCTGATACACGTCGGTCTGGATACCGTGACACTTCGCGGCAAAGGCTTCAGCCCGAAAGTCCGTGAAGGTGATCGAGTGACTGCTGGACAGCCCCTACTTCAATTTGATGCTGACTACCTTGCCTGTAATGCCCGCAGCCTGATGACCATGATTGTCTTGACCAGTCCCAAGGGCATTACGATCAGCAATCCCGCATCTGACTATGTCTGCGCAGGTCGCGATCGTCTACTGCAGATCAATACAGAGACCGCGTCAATCCCTGACGATATCGACCACCAAGAAGTACGTCCCCCTGATGCAAAAGCCACAGTCATCATCCCCAACGCAGAAGGGTTGCACGCCCGCCCCTCGGCAAGGCTGGCGCAACAGTGCCATACGATCCAATCCAAAGTGACCCTGAGCTGTAACTGTGTGGAAGCTCGCGGCAACAGCGTAACTGACATTGTGAAACTCAACACTCGGCTTGGCAGCACCGTCACGATCAAAGTTTGGGGAGAAGATGCACAGACAGACATAACATCGATCATAACGGCCATTGAATCAGGACTGGGTGAAGAGATTGCAACCTCGACACGAACAGCCCCTGTCGCAGATGAGATAGAACCACCGCTACTAGGTAGCGCTAAAAACGACCCCCGTCAGCTTCAAGGTATTCGTGCAGCACCTGGACTGAGCAACGGCCACCTCGTCCATATTCGGCGACAGCATCAGGAATTAGAGGAGTGGGGTTCGGACGCCACCACGGAACAGAGCAGCCTGAATTCAGCGGTTACTACGGTCTGCGCCACCTTACATCAACTGGTCATCCAGTTAGCAGAGGCCGGTGAGCAGGAACAATCAGACATATTCAATGCCCATATGCAACTACTGCAAGACCCCGCCCTCACAGAAACAGCTAACAATTTGATTCATAAAGGACGCAGCGCCGCTTGGGCCTGGAATCATGCCGTCACGCGGCAGGTCAGGGAGATGCAGGCACTGGACAATCCACTTCTGGCCGCTCGCGCAGCAGACATTGACGATGTGGGGATGCGGGTGCTCGCGGAACTGACCAGCATCTCACAAAAAATAGAGGAATGGCCAGATAACACCATTCCTGTCTATTCAAACATGACCCCCTCGGACTTACTGAGCCTTGACCGAACACGCATAGTCGGCGTTTGCAGCCTTGAAGGCGGTGCCAGCTCACATGCTGCTATTATTGCCCGTTCGTTAGGCATTCCCTACCTGGCCGGTCTGGATAGTCGCATCAATGATCAACCTGATGGCGCTACCGTTATTCTTAATGCCGATTCAGGCCACATTTTGCTATCGCCATCCAAACTGGAGATCAGCCAATGCAACATGCAAAAGCAGGCAGCCGATCGTGCTTATCAGGCAGCACTGAAAACCACCTGTGAAACCGCCATCACGCGAGATGGCGCACAGATCGAAGTGGCTGCCAATGTCGGAAGCCTTGAAGAAGCACAGAAAGCCGTAAAGCTGGGCGCTGAAGGTATCGGTTTGTTGCGCACAGAGTTTCTCTATCTCAACCGCATCACGGAACCGAACGAGGACGAACAGACTCAAATCTACAGCGACATTCTTAGCGCGATGGGCAAAGAGCATTCGGTCATCATTCGTACACTGGATGTTGGTGGCGACAAGCCCCTCCCCTACCTCTCTATACCCGCCGAAGAGAATCCATTTTTGGGCGAACGAGGTATTCGGGTCAGCATTAACCGTCCCACTCTGTTGCGCCGACAGATTCGCGCCTTACTGCGAAGCAACCACGCAGGAAATCTGCGTATCATGCTCCCCATGATCGCCTGTCTGGAGGAGTTTCGCGCCGTCAAGAAACTAGTCAATGAAGAGTGCGATCAATTTAAGACTTCGGTAGAACTCGGCATTATGATAGAAGTACCTTCCGCTGCCCTGATGGCCCGAGAGCTGGCTCGCGAAGCCGACTTCTTCTCCATCGGCACGAACGACCTGACTCAGTATACCCTCGCCATGGATCGCGGCCATCCACGCCTAGCCAGCCGGATCGACAGCTTGCATCCGGCCGTACTGCGTCTGATTGCCATGACCGTCGAAGGCGCAATAGCAGAGAACCGCTGGACAGGCGTCTGCGGCGGCATTTCCAGCGATGTTACCGCCATCCCCTTACTACTCGGGCTGGGCATTAATGAACTCTCTGTCAGTGTTCCCTCAATCCCTCTAGTTAAGGCTCGTATACGCGAACTACACATGACAGATTGCCGCACACTGGCAAAGCAAGCTCTGACTATGGAAGACACCTCCCAAGTACGCGCGCTTTTAGCACACTGGAACGATAAGGAGTAATAATTATGACGATTGCACAGAGCGCGTTCATCAACCTGCAAAAAATTGGCAAATCGCTCATGCTGCCGGTCGCCGTATTACCAGCAGCCGGTATTTTTCTGGGTATCGGTTCTGCCGAATTCTCGCTCATTCCGGATATCATTAACGACATCATGGCACAAGCCGGTGGTGCCATTTTCAAAAACCTTGCGCTGATTTTTGCCATGGGTGTCGCACTGGGTTTTACCGATAACGATGGCGTTGCAGCCTTGTCAGCCTTGGTCGGCTATGCCGTCATGACTGCCGTCCTCGGTGTATTTGCTACCGCAATGGACATGGAAACCACGCTCATTATTGGCATCCAATCTATCGACACGGGTGTCATGGGCGGCATCATTATCGGCGGCATCGCTAGCGTGCTATTTAACCGTTATTACCGAATACAACTGCCAATCTACCTCGGTTTTTTTGCAGGAAAACGGTTCGTACCCATTGTTACGGCATTTGCCGCCATCGCTGTTGCGGGCGTTCTTTCACTGATATGGCCCATGATCAGCTACACTATCCAATTATTTTCCAACTGGTCTGCCAATGAAAACCCAGCCGCAGCATTTACCATTTATGGCATCGTCGAACGAGCATTGATCCCTTTTGGGCTGCATCACATCTGGAACGTACCTTTCTTTTTTGAAGTGGGTCAATATATCGATCCGAAAACCGGCAAGGAGTTTACGGGTGAGATCGCTCGCTATGTGGCTGGCGACCCCAGTGCTGGAAACATGGCCGGTGGCTATCTATTCAAGATGTTTGGCCTTCCAGCTGCGGCTATTGCCATCTGGCACACTGCCAAGCCAGAAAACCGCGCTCGCATTGGCAGCATCATGATCTCCGCCGCACTGACCTCATTCCTGACCGGAATCACCGAACCGATTGAATTCTCATTTCTGTTTGTCGCCCCAGTCCTGTATGGCATTCATACCCTGTTATCAGGATTAGCCTACTTCACCTGTATCACTCTGGGCATTAAACATGGCATGACGTTTTCGCATGGCTTTATTGATTTTTCATTGCTCTATGGGAATTCTACCAATGGGTGGGGGATTATTATCCTCGGTTTGGCGTTCGCTGCACTCTATTACGTCATATTTCGCACGGCCATTGTGTGGCTGAATATGAAAACACCTGGGCGTGAAGATGTCTCAAAATCCATTATTAACACCAGTCCCGATGCACTAGCGGGTGAATTAATCACCGCCTTCGGTGGCCCCAACAATATCACCAGTCTAGATGCCTGTATCACTCGGCTACGCATTGCCGTTAAAAACTCCCATAAAGTTGATGATGCACGTCTGAAGCAACTCGGTGCAACCGGCGTTATGCGTATCGGCAGAGGCGTCCAAGCCATTTTTGGCACCAACTCCGACAACATTAAAACCGATATGGAACATTATTTGAAGCATCATCAGACCTTGGATATACCTGAAAGCAGCAACATCGATAGCTCAGAAAAACCGTTGACGACAACCGACAAATTACAGGCCATTCCTGACAACAAGGTCCTTGATGTTATCCGTATGCTTGGTGGCAGTGATAACATTTTGTCAGCCAAGACCTGCGCCCTGACACGTATAAAAATTGAACTAGCCAAAGCCACGCACCCCGATCGTGACAAGCTGCAACAAGCGGGTATTCACAACATCATGTTCTGTAACAAGAACATCATTCACCTATTAGTCAGTGAACAGACTGCCTTATCGTGGGGACAGACACTCAACCAACATCTCAATAAAACGTGCGCTTGATAACTGCCACTGTGTATCACCATGAAAAGCAGTACATGGGTACCCGGCGATTATGATTCATCACTGAGAGAGCGTTATGTTACCACTGATTGTATCTGATCTAGATGGCACACTTCTTACCCCAGAGCATCAACTGGGAGCGTATACAACCAAGGTTTTGAAGCAGCTACATCAACGCGGACACAGACTGGTTCTGGCCACCGGCCGCCATGCCATTGAAGTGTCATACTTTCTAAAACAGGCTGACATTCCAGCCTTCATGATTACCGCTAACGGTGCCCGTATCACCGATGACAACAATAACAGATTATTTCACCGCGACATTCCCTCAGCGATTGCCCATGAAATAATTACCTTCCTGATGGATAAACCCCATGTCACAGTTCATTTATACAATGACACAGGCTGGTACTTTAATAAGGAGGATGAAAACCTCATACCTTACCATCAAGGAACACCGTTGCCTCGTTATCGCTACACACTCGATCAACTCCCCCACACCGCATTGACCAAACTATTTCTCTGCTGCCAGGACACCGCTCAAATAGCGAGTTATGAGTATCAACTGCAAGCACGATTTGGCGAACAGGTCACCATCGTCTGCTCAATGCCCTGGTGTATTGAGGTGATGGCAGCAGGTATCAACAAAGGGGCTGCACTACAACAAATAGTCCGCTCCCTCGATCTAACGGAGCAGCAATGTATCGCGTTTGGGGATGGCATGAATGACATCGACATGCTGACAGCAGCAGGTCAAGGTCTGATTATGGAGAATGCAAGCGATCGCCTTAAACACCGGCTACCTGAACATGAGGTGATCGGCACTAATGCGAATGAAGCGGTTGCCGCTTATCTGGAAAAAAACTTTTTACTCCACTCTTCCAGTGTAACTGCAGTGCTGTGAAACCTCAGCATCACCAGCACTCATCATCACCAGTATTAATCATAATCAGCACTAATCACCAGTATTAATCATAATCAGCACTAATTAAGAGTGTTAAACGCCCTATTAAGCTTTGTAATATGCGAAAAGCTCAATAAGAGTGGCTAAAGTCACGGGTTATACTAAGGTCTCGCTGTCATCCATTGCCAAGTGATAAGTCCATACATGAATACACCCTCTAACGCATACCCGACTAACCTACGCTCACCGCTCATTCAATATGCAGCTTCCGCATCACTGGAGGAGCACCGTCATCATCTGGCGCAAACCTCCCTATCTGCATTAATTGAGCAGAATCCCGAACGCTATCGACAATATACCGTTGAAGCTGCGGGGCTTTACCTGGATTACTCTCGACACCTTGTCACACCAAAGTGCATGTCTAATCTGTTCATCCTCACCGAGGAAGCAGCATTAAATAGCCATCGAGAGGCTATGTTCTGCGGCGATAAGATCAACTTCTCTGAAAACCGTGCTGTTCTTCACACTGCACTGAGAAATCAAAGCAACCGCTCAGTCTCTGTAGACGGCACCGATGTCATGCCTCTCATTCGAGAGACTTTGGCAAAGATTCGCACACTATGCCAGACTATTCATGCTGGCGATTGGACAGGCTACACTGGTAAACCCATACGCCACATCGTCAATATTGGCATTGGTGGCTCCTATCTAGGTCTCAAAACGGTGCTGGATGGTCTGCGTCCATACCATAGGAGTGACCTTACCCCTTATTTCGTCGTCAATGTCGATCCAGCCGATCTGACGGCAACACTAAAAGCCGTTGATCCAGAAAGCACGCTCTTCATCATTGCCTCAAAATCCTTCAGCACACTGGAAACTCGCGTTAACGCCGAATCGGCCAAGGCGTGGATGCTGGAACAAGGCATGCCTGAATCAGAGAGTCACCGCCACTTCATCGCGGTTTCAAACAACATCGAGAAAGCGACCCGTTTTGGCATTGATCCAGAGAACATTTTCCCTCTTTGGGATTGGGTGGGTGGTCGTTACTCACTCTGGTCAGCCATTGGCATGATCATTCCCCTACTCACCAGCTTCACGGTATTTGAACAACTCCTTCGTGGCGCCCACTCCATGGACGAGCATTTCCGCGTCGCACCGGCAGAGAAGAACATGCCTGTCATCATGGCTTTACTGGGTATCTGGTATAGCAATTATTTCGGTGCACAGAGCCACTCTGTTCTACCCTACGCTAGCGACCTCGAATCCTTTCCCTCTCACCTTCAGCAAATGGACATGGAGAGCAATGGCAAGCGAGTCACAGTGAACGGTCAGCCAGTCACATTCCAGACCGGACCGGTGATATGGGGAGGCGTCGGCACCAATGGCCAGCATGCTTATCACCAGCTACTCCACCAGGGAACGCGTCTAATCCCCGTTGACATCATCGCCCCCATGGTCAGTCATAATCCGATCGGTTCACAACAAAGCTGGCTATTTGCCCATGCGCTGGCACAGAGCCAAGCGCTGGCCTTCGGCTGCTCTGAAGAGACGGTCAGAAACGAATTATCAACTCAAGGCCTTAATCAGGACGATATCGATAAGTTGGCACCACACAAAACAATCCCAGGCAACAAACCGGTATCATTATTGGTGATGGAGAGCTTGAACCCTGAAACATTGGGCGCACTGATTGCTCTCTATGAGCACAAAGTATTTGTTCAGGGTGTCATTTGGGGCATTAATAGTTTCGATCAGTTCGGTGTTGAATTGGGCAAGGTATTAGGTGATCAAATCTTTCAGCAACTCAATGGCAATACCGAATGTGACACTGGCGATCAAGGATTGAATGCGTGGATTCAGCGCTTCCGTCAAGCCCATCAAAAACCATAAAAACGTCTATAAAACAGTGACTTCTTGCGGACTTTGCAAGTCAGTTCGCAAGCAAGTCAGTTCACAAGCAAGTCAGTTCACAAGCAAGTCAGTTCACAAGCAAGTCAGTTCACAAGCAAGTTCACCACGGTTCGGTTTAAAAAACAAAAGATGCCTAAAGGAGCCTATGACACGACTCAGACAACCTCATTGGATGAATGGATTTGAGAACCATCTGTAGATAAAAAATCCGCCTAAACCGGTTTTTTTTTGGAGCGGGAAACGAGACTCGAACTCGCGACCCCAACCTTGGCAAGGTTGTGCTCTACCAACTGAGCTATTCCCGCTTAAAACAGTGATGCCATATCGATGACCGGCATCCGATCTTGAAACCATCAAATCACTTGAATCATCGACTCAAGCAAATTGGCGTCCCCTAGGGGGTTCGAACCCCTGTTACTGCCGTGAAAGGGCAGTGTCCTAGGCCTCTAGACGAAGGGGACTCAAATTCTTGAATCTGGTGGAGCCAAGCGGGATCGAACCGCTGACCTCTACAATGCCATTGTAGCGCTCTCCCAGCTGAGCTATGGCCCCGTCCCGTATTGTTCGAGTCTGCTTCCATAATGACATTACGGTAACCGATGTGAACGGGAGCAAATTCTAAGGAGACCCGCTACCGCTGTCAAGAGCAACCATCCTCAATTTAATTACGGAATATACTCATTGTGACCATTCAATCAGTTAATCTCACCATAACTCCATAAAATAACTCCATAAAATAACTGCACTCGACCAAACGTCGCGTCCACCAAAGAGCCTAACCCTATTGAGTAGCAGTACGTACGATAACAGGGCTGTCGCTGGCTACTGGCTACTGGCTACTGG
>JAGLCE010000089.1 GCA_023146365.1 Endozoicomonadaceae bacterium | reverse complement strand
TACTGAGCAGGCAAAATACAGTATCAAACCTTTTGATCGTGCAGCACTGAAAAAAACGATTAAACCATGGCTATAACGCCTTTAGGCTGCATCACATTCAGTCAACCAGTCAACCAGTCAACCAGTCAACCAGTCAACCAGTCAACCAGTCAACGAAACCGTCACTGATCGGTAGGAACAAACGCAAGGGCTACAGAGTTAATGCAGTACCGCATGCCAGTGGGCTCTGGTCCGTCAGAAAAAAGATGCCCAAGATGCGCCTGGCAACCCGCACATTTCACCTCGATCCGAACCCTGATGCCGTGTGTCATGTCATAGTTTGTTTGTACGACACCATCAGAAATCGGCTGCCAGTAACTGGGCCAACCTGATCCTGAGTCATATTTCGCTTCGGAACTGAACAGTGGCTGACCACAGCAGACACAATGGTACTCGCCTTTATCCTGACACTCATAAAGGAGACCGGTGAAGGGTGGCTCTGTCCCCTGCTGTCGACAAACGTGGAATTGTTCCGGCGTCAGCACTTCACGCCACTCATCATCAGAATGGTTGCTAACATTATCACCGTTCTCGTTAGATTCAGTCGTTGCCAATGGTTTCCCTCCTCCGAAAGCAGTACAATTCCGACATCAACGCCTATAATGACAACTGGGCAGATCATATCCAAGCCAGTTTTTTCGGTACTGCAATGCCAGAGATTCTCAAGTCGACCAAAATGCTCAACGTCTGTTACGAAATTCGTGGATCGGTGCTGAGTGAAGCAAAAAAGCTGGAAGAAGAAGGCCAGCGCATTATTAAGTTAAATATAGGCAATCCAGCACAGTTTGGCTTTGATACACCGGAAAAGCTTATCCGTGATGTCATCCTCAACTTATCCGCCGCTCAAGGATATTGTGACGCCAAGGGTCTGTTCTCTGCGCGTAAGGCGATCATGCAGTATTGCCAGGAACGTGAGATCAATCACGTTGATATTGAAGATGTTTTTGTCGGCAATGGCGTTAGTGAACTGATTGTCATGGCCATGCAGGGTCTGCTTAACAGCGGCGATGAAATGCTTATCCCAGCACCAGATTATCCACTCTGGACAGCGGCCGTCAATTTGGCTGGTGGCAGCGCGGTTCATTACATCAAGGATGAGCAGTCTGACTGGCACCCTGACCTTGATGATATTCGCAGTAAAATTTCAGCCAAAACCCGTGGTATCGTTGTCATCAATCCTAATAATCCTACGGGTGCCGTCTATCCACGAGAGATACTGGAAGGGATTGTTGAGCTGGCACGAGAGCACAACCTAATAATATTCTCTGACGAGATATACGACAAAATTCTTTATGATGACGCTGAGCACATGGCACTGGCTTCTCTGGCTGATGATGTCGTTTTTGTTACTTTTAATGGGTTGTCTAAATCCTGGCGTGCAGCTGGCTTCAGAACGGGCTGGATGATCATTAGTGGCGCCAAGCATCAGGCGAAGGATTACATGGAAGGGCTGGGTATTTTGGCCTCCATGCGTCTGTGTTCGAATGTGCCCACCCAGCACGCAATACAGACGGCGCTGGGTGGATACCAGAGTATCAATGATCTTGTACTGCCGGGGGGGCGATTACTGGAACAGCGCAACAAGGCTTGGGAGCTGATTACCGCAATACCGGGAGTCTCTTGCGTTAAACCAAAAGGCGCGCTTTACCTGTTTCCCAAGCTTGATCCCAAGATGTACCCGATTGAAAATGACGAACAGTTCATTATGGATTTGTTGCGGCAGGAAAAAATTCTATTGGTACAAGGCTCAGGCTTCAACTGGCCAGCACATGATCATTTTCGAATGGCCACTCTGTCTCGCGTGGATGAGCTGGAAATCGCCATTAACCGATTGGCAAGATACCTTGAGCGGATACGTAAATAACCGTGATTATAAAATAGAGAAAACAACACGGTGATGGCTGACATTCATATCGATGAGTTTTTCAAAGATTGCGTCGCCATTGTTCTGAAGCTATACCACCATTTCCCACGTAAGGATGCGTTATCTGCCGATGATATTGCCGATTGTGATTCTACGAAGGCTAGGTGACTAACAGTCGAATCATCTTTTTTGTATAAGACAATTTAAATAAAGCTCGCCAATCATGACAGAGTGCTTCACGATAATATTTTATAGCGCTGCTCTTTTGACCTGCCAGATAAAATGTTCTGAACAATGATAGGCAACGCTGTCCTGCATAAATATGCTTATATTTTTGTAATTGGTCAGGGATATGATCTAGATTGAAAACTTCATCAACTAATTGAATACCAATGGCATTGGCATAGTTAATATTATGCCTGAGACTGTCATTGTGTTTATAAACTCGGTTAATCGCTTTATCAAGTGCGGCGCTATCAAATTGAGCCAAAGCATAAGCAAATACTGAAATATCTTCCGAATTACGAAGTTGTTCCGGATAGCGACAGTTAGCAAAAATATCTCGGTGCATCGCTGTTGCACCATTGACTGGTGTGATAGTTTTCTTGAATAGATAACCGACAAAACGCTCTTCGGGATCTGCTGGTAAGCATCGAATACCTCTGTAGCGTTCTCTGCCATCACTCTCGACAACCCTATGGCCACCAACAACCAACTTTACAGCAGAGTGCTGCTCAATGAATCGGCGAAGCTCACTCAAAGCATCTGGCATCAGCTCATCATCTGCATCCAGAAAAATCAGCCATTCACCGGTCGTGTTTTCGATGCCATAGTTTCTAGTTGCGGCCGATCCGGCATTGGATCGAGTAACGGTGCGAAAACGTTCCGGATACGTTTGCAATAAACGACTGATCACAGCGCTTGTGTTGTCTGTCGAACCATCATCAACCATCAAGACTTCATAGTCATTACCGACCTGTTCTAAAACAGACTTCAAGGCTCTGGCTAAGCTGCCTGCATAGTTATAAGCGGGTATGACAATACTAAACAGCAGTTTATCAGGTTTCATTTAGATACTTAGCTGTCGGGTCTCGCCTGATTATAAACGCGTTTAGTGAATATTTCAGGATATTTTATCGCCC
>JAGLCE010000088.1 GCA_023146365.1 Endozoicomonadaceae bacterium | reverse complement strand
GTATCTCTTGAGCGAGGAATAATGGGTAGCGCCTAAAAGGAATACCATCATGCGAGACCCAACAGCTACAACAGGAAAAAACATGCGTATTCTACATCATCATAAGCGAAGGTTGTATTAATCTCATTGATGCCATCGATAGAGGCGTCGCAATGAGGTTCGGGCAATGACAAAGACGGATAATCGATAAAAGATCCTGAAGCGGGTTGGCAGGCTAAAAGTGATTGCCTGGGTAACAAGACGACCATCTATGAGCTATGATTTTTCGTTCATGCCAGTATTGATGAAGATGGCTCTACTCATAGTCAAAGCGTGACGTCGTTCAATGTTAACAAGCTGGTTGTAGTCGTTGTTTATGAAATAGTGGATTCATAAATACTAGATTAAATCTCTGGTCAGCCGGACAGCGGAGTCACGGCCTACAGAGATATTAGACATCCATGAAATCACGGATTCAGTATTATTTTTGTGGTTTTTTGTATTCAGCAATGCCTTTTGTAAGAGCGGGACCATTTTCGTGTAAAAGCAATGCTGGCCAAACTGTGTAATCAATTTCAGAGCCAGTCGTACTATATGTGGAAAAATCTCTAGTGTCTTCTTCATCGGAAGCGGGATAACCCAAGACAAGCGGTGGATCAGCTCGAAGCATATGTTCACAAATTTCAAGGCAACTGGTAGCATAGGCATTAGCAGTATCATTTGTAAAATCAATAATTGTTACATTATCGCTAAGACTTTTTAATAGTAATTCCTTCTTATCATTCAATGAAGAAGACTTGTGGTCCGCACAAATACTGTAAGATGTTTCTAGTGTCTTGAGTAATGCATCTGTTTTTTGCTTGTCAGGTACATCTGTTAATACTATATCCAAAAAATCCCACTTAACATCAGTCCACTGATTAGTATAGATATCACCAAAAATCTCTCCAACCTTTGTGGGTCTAAAAGCATCTCCCAAGTCTGTTATAGCAGGGTTACCCTCACTCAGATTCGTCGAAGCTATTTCTGAACGTTTAAGGGTAAGTGTCTGTATTGCATTCTTCCAATAATTCTTTCTGTCTAATTTAGAACTACTACCTATATCGGGTGGATCACCTATCCATGTCTGTATTTCCTGCTGTGTTACACCTAGATCTTCAATTAGTCGTGCAATCTCTTGTGCCTGCGTTATGGCTTTCCGAACTGAAAGGCTTGTTTCCACATCTAGAGGATTTGTTTTCACAATTGGAGGTTCTGATGGCTGAAGTTGTGAACGTATTTCTTGAACCTCGTTTTGGATCTCTGTTACCCAGATCGGTATCGAATCAGCATTTCTTCCATTAAGAATTATACCGATGTTTTGATCGAGAAGCGTCATGGAAGCCTTTATCTCATTAATGGCGTCGGCTCGATTCTCGTCATCGCTATTTGGATCTTGATACTCCACCAAGCTCTCTTTGATTTCATTCAATCCTATAAACAGGGCTTTTTTCGCAAGATTATCCGCCGATGTCTCTCTGTTTTTGTCTACTTGATGTTCTGTTTTCAATGTTTCTGGTTTCAGTGCTTGAACAACTCCTTTCTGAAGCAATGCTCCACCTTCCTCCAGATACGTCGCTGGCCAAACTACGTAATCAAGCTCAGTTCCCTGGACGGTATAGATGGAATAATCTTTTTTATTTATTGTTGGCTCCGTGGAAAAACCAAAGACAAGCGGTGGATTATGTTTCTGCATATGTTCACAAATGTGAAGGCATTTGATAGCAAAGGCCTCGGATTTTTTGTTTTTAAAATCAATAAGTTGTGTGTTTTTAGTAAGATCTGTTAGTAGAAATTTCTTCTTATCATCAAAGGAAGAAGACTTGTTTTCCCTGCAGATATTGTGAGCTGCCGTTAGTGCACCGAGTAATGCATCTGTTTTTAGCTGATCAGGTATTTTGTCATCCATCATAAAAAAAACATCGGTCCATTCCTCGGTATATATAAGGTTCATCTGCTCCCCAATCTTTAAGGGGTTATTAGAATCTGACAGGTCTGCTATACGATTATTCCCGTCCGTCATCGTATCCCCAGCGAGTTTTGATAAGTGAGTATGAAGCTTATCTGCTGCCTTATTCCAGTACTTCTGTTGTTCGGATACAGGACTATTTGTATCAGGTTCATCACCTATCAATTTTCGAGCATCCTCCTTTGTAAAATTAAGAAATTCAAGTCTTTTTTCAAAATCTTTTGCAGCAGTTTTGGCTTCCAGAACGGTAGCGTATTGTTTTATAGCTAAAGGTTTTCTGCTCACAGCTGGAGGTTTTGTTGAAATTGAAGGTTTTGTTTCAATTGAAGGTTTCGTTGCAATTGAAGGTTTTGTTGCAATTGAAGGTTTTTGTTTTACAGTTGGAAAAGTATTAAGTTCCTTTATTGCCTCGCTACACTCTTTTTCGATATTTTGTACCCAGTCTGGTAGTGATTCAGTCCTTGTATCACCAAAATGTTGAGTGATGGTCTTATTTATGCTTATTATGGAGTCCAGCGTCGCAGTATAGGGATCATTGTTGTTCTTGGTCTGCTCTCCATTGCGATAGTCCGCCAAGTTGGTTTTTAGGTCCTTCAATTTTGTAAGCAGAAGACTTTTCGAAGAATCAGACAGATTTGCTGACTCTAGTGTCTTTCTGCTTTTGTCTACTTGGGCGTAAATAGGTTCATCCTGCGGTTGTTTAATATCGGCATTAGGCTCGACATCATCATAATCGGTATCAAACTCATCCTCGTCCCAACCAATGTCATCGTCATCGTCATCGTGATTATATTGCATCTCCTCCCTGCTGTTTTTAAGCGCTAAGGCCAGCTTTTGAACAATTGGAGATTTTTCATTGAGATTGTCAATATTTTCATAGCCTGGTTTGGTAGCAG
>JAGLCE010000087.1 GCA_023146365.1 Endozoicomonadaceae bacterium | reverse complement strand
AGCAGACTGGTCAATATTTTCATCGTCTGATTTGGCCGTAGGCTGCTCAATAGCTGAAGATTTTTCATTGGGCTTGTCAATGTTTTTATCGCCTGATTTGGCAGTCAGATTTTGTGGCTTTGGCGGCTTTGGCGGCTTTGGCGGCCTTGACTTTGGGGATTTTGGTTTAGTGAATTGCTCGTGCGACTGTATCGCCTGTCTTATGGTAGAGTCGTTCAAGCGGCTGGCTGGCTGTGTTGTTTTAGTGGGCTGCTCGTGTGACGTTTTTTCCATTTCTTCAGAGTTGTTAACGACTGAAGTAGTCGCTGGGGCCAGAAATTCGAGGTAGTGCTCTTTGCTCTTAACGCCTCTAAGAAGATCCATCACATCCCCGACGGTTGTTAGTGCCATCTCTGAGGCCAGTTTTCGTAGGGTCAGAACAGCTTGAATAGGCTCATTTGCTGAAAATCCCTTTGCCTTTAATTCTGGTGTGAGAGCTTTTGCCACTTTGAAAATGAGCAGGTGGGTCTTCCCTCCCTCCAGCAGTTCGTTGCGCGGCAAGTTGAAGTTCGACTTTTCAGAAAGTAGGGGAGATGTCGAGGTATTCTGAATGTCTCGATTACTAATGTTCTGAGAATGAAAAGATGATTTTGACGATACCTGTGCTTTTGAAGGTGTAGACGATATTTTGCGCCCCCTAAAGTCACCTGTTTTTTTAACAAGAGGACTTGTCGGCGTGTCTTCCTGAACATTGTTATGTAGTTTGATAGGAGTGGAGTTTGGATTAATTCCATTGTTATTCATAATTTCAGTGCTTTCTGAATGATTTGTTTAGTAAATTATAGTTAAATTTGCTACACGTTGAGCTTTCTTTATCTATAATATATTTTTGACTAATTACTAAATGAAATCTATTTCTGTAAAAAGCAGATTCGGGATATGCAAAAGCATTCCATCAACGTCAAAAATCGGATAATACATGGGAAGCCTAACTTAAGCGCTAACAGACTTGTTAGTATTTTGATGTATGTTGAAGTAAAAAAAACAGACAGTTATGGCAATCCATTAGCTTGTTAGCTTGTTAGCTTGTTATCTTGTTATCTTGCAGTTGCGGAAAGGCTTATTCAGAGTGTTCGCATTTAGTATCAGGTAGGTGGGGTTAAATCCAGCCAACTAAATGCAGTGACTTTCAGGAAGCCCAGCATCATGACGCACCTAGTCAATGGCATCGACTTTATTCGCTGAGAACTCGAAACCCCTGACCGTCGAGCAACGTCTGAACGTCATGAGTTGTATTACGAAGATGTACTTTCAATGACTGAAACTCACGCCGTATCGGATAAGACTTGCGTAAAATGTCAAAAGCCACCGGAACGGTTTCTTGACGCTGTCTCATCGCTAGACGCATCCTGTTATCATCCCGTCTGATATCGTAGACAGCTCGTAATGCCGTAGTCACAGCATCTATCCCAATCACGTCACTAGAGAATGTGATACTTCTTAATACTGGAATCGGCAAAACAGTGTTGATTTTAACCTGGGTCGGTAGACCAAAATAACCGCATACCGCCTGATAAATCATATGAGTACCGCGAATTTTAGCATCAAGGCTATAGCCGGCAATATGCGGTGTGGCGATGGCCACATGGTGAAGAAGCTCCAGGTCAACATCAGGCTCCTGTTCCCAAACATCCAATACTGCCGTGATGTCGTTTTGCTGCAACCGAGGCAGCAGTGCTCGGTTATCAATAACGGCTCCCCTGCTGCTGTTAATTAGGATGCCACCGGCACGTATTAATCCAAGACGACGCTCATCCAGTAGATGAAAAGTCGGATGTTCTCCATCGGTGGTTAATGGCGTATGTACAGAAATGATAGTGGCTTCCTTGAGAAGCTCATCCAACTCCGTTTGTTGTGCAGGGTTTGATGCAGGCGCAAAAGGATCATACACAAGGCAGTGAACACCCGACCGTTCTAGTCGTTCCAGTAGTCGACCACCAACATGGCCTGTGCCAATGATGCCAATCATCTGATCCTTCAGGATAAAACCCAACTTTTCTGACAGGATGTTGATCGCACTGAGGACATACTCTACCACCGAGTCAGCATTACAACCCGGCGCATGGGCAAACCCAATGCCCTGTTGTTGGAGCCAATTAGTATCAACGTGGTCAATGCCACTGGTCGCCGATGCGACAAAGCGAACACGACTGCCTTCTAGCAGATGGCGGTTTACTTGAGTGGCAGAGCGCACCAGAAGCGCATCAGCATTAGCGAGATGGGCAGAAGAAAGCGTACGCCCTGGTACCTTTATAACCTGTCCTAAACCGCCAAAAAACACGTCAACAAGTGAGATATTTTCATCAGCAACAATGTTCATCCAATGCCCATATTAACAACCTGATCGGAGTGCTGCTCGGATGGTATAATGTCCCTCAATATTCCGCAAACACTCGGTAACATGGAAACATATGAAGCATAACTGTCAGGCCATGATTAAACTGTTTAATGCTACTTTTTCTAGTTTTAGTCAATGAAAACACAGAGCTGATTGGCGGTTGCAATGAACCCCTTTATTTAGTTAGTAGCCGGCTAATTCGCAAAACCCCAAACACCGGATTCACTTCACACATGACTACTTTGCCAGCGCTCGGCATGAAGTACTCAATCGAGCATTAATTTGATCTTCACTTTTGTGCCAGTAGTCTGAACCGGTGTTAGACCATTCATCAACCTGTCAGACGACCGTTCAGCGCTTTCGATAATGGGCGATACATAATCTTATTGGTTATATATATCAGACCGGCAGGACGTCGGCCTATCAGTCAAAAGGAGTTGCAATGGGTAATGACAACAAGGCCGACGTACCACCTGTTAATAAGAGCAATGGGCATGTCGTCGATCTGTTTACCGGCAAGGCCTGGAATCCTAGTAAAATCAGCAAAATTATCCGTATGGCTCCGGAGCTGGATGGGTTGGAAATGCTCTATAGCAACGACGCTAACCCAGATAAACTTTTTAGCATGAAGATCCTTTGCTGGGTTATGAACGAGGATGGTGAGGTTGATGCCATGGTTCCCTGGCTAAGCAGTCTTGTCACTTGCAGGGCGATGAATGATCCACTGAATGGTCGCTGGGAAGGGTATTATGATAGTTTCCATGAAACTGTCTTTTACGATCCACCTATTCATAAAGTGATTGAATTGGAGAGTTCAGCGTCTTACTACGCAACAGAGTCTGATACTGAAGAGAAGATTATTCAAGAGATACCGGATACGATCGGTACCCACGCAGTGCTGACTAGGGACCAGTTTCAGACTATCAGACTCGCTCAAGTCACTAGCTGGCGACTATTAAACAATGGCCTCACTTATGCCATGCTGGCTGACAGTGAAAAGGTAGACAATACGCCCATATTAATTGGCGACGATAGCCTGTATCCTGCACAAGAGCACCCAGATTTCAAGTATTTTTTCCATCATCTGATCGCCAATAAGATCAAGGTGGGTGATCCTGAGGCCATGGAAGCGTTCTCGCGCTTAATGGATCTGTAGTATGCCTGTCTGTGTTGCGGCTTCTGACAGTAGCACAGAGCAACACTACCCAAAAGCCTACGATTTACCACCACCTTTGCAACTCGGTGATTCTGGTGTTTGCTCAATGCGCTGCCATTCATCAGGCGTATAGGTGTGCAGTGCCAGCGCATGGATATCGCCCTTCATCTCTTCCGACAGAAGTTGATAGATCATCTGATGGCGTTTGACCGGCAATTTCCCAGCAAAGTTTTTACTGACTAGCACGAGCTTGAAGTGAGACTCGGATTCTGGTGGAACATTATGCATGTAGCTTTCGTTATGAATTTCCATATGCTCTACAGCAAAGGCCGACGCCAATTTGCTTTCTATGCGTTTCTGTACTTCCATATCTGTAATCTACCATAATTGGTATTGATCGGTGACTTTGGGGAAAAGTCGTCAGCATCATAACACACAACTCTTTTTCGTTGGCGACTGAATCAGCGAAGAGGCATCAAAAATATGCGGTAATCCTTCAAGTTTTAAGGTGTCCGGAATAGTTCTTTGCGTATAAATCGTGACCCATTGCCGTTATCTGACTATCAATTAATTGCTCAAATGCTTCCAACATGCTTTCGCAGGCTGAAGGGTTGTGATTACTGATTTTCAAAACTTCTATCGCAGCTTCCACTGTGGACAAATAGCCGGGCGCCGGTACTTTCCGAATTCGATAGCCTGATGTTTTATCTGTTATAATTTTTACGCAAGGCACACTGTGCAGACAAGTCGATAGATAATAAATTTTACGGGCTTTGCGCCAAGTTGCATCAATAATAATGAATAAGGGTGTTTTACTTCTGATACCATTAAATATCTCCTTGTCGAGTGGTTGTGCGTCGTCATTAGGAAACAGTAACCAAGGCTGATAGTCTGGATTATTCAATTTTGCCTGAAGAAACACATTGGAAGAAAAATCTTCATCTACAAAAATTTCGGCATTAGAGACTGATAGTCTAACAATCTCAGCAGTATTCAAAGCATGTCGTGACTCATTAGGATGCTGGAGGATCAACAGATCAACCGGTGCCTGAGAGGTTTTCAGGCCACGACAAAAACAAACTTTTTCAGGGCGCAGACAATGCGAACAACAAACTCTACTCATTCGGATTAACAACAAAATAAAATGGAAGTTCGACTAATTATAGTGTGTTATGAGGTGTGATTTCAAGCAGTGATCAATCGAAGTGGTCATTTTCTGATATCGAATGAGGAGTGCTCCCTAACCACTAGGCAATTAGCGTGGCATGACATTTTGTAAGGGAATTTTTTGTTCTGTTTTATTAATACCTGAATCCGTGACTTATTGATTGCTTGCACAGTTCCCGAACTTAAGAACACAGAG
>JAGLCE010000086.1 GCA_023146365.1 Endozoicomonadaceae bacterium | reverse complement strand
GCCAGCGCATCGGCGAGAATGGCATCAAACAAATCTTTGCCTTGTCAGTTGTCCTGCATGGAAAGGCGGCGGAAGAATCAACGGTTTTGGTCGACACCACCGTCCAAGAAAAAGCCATTACCTACCCAACAGACACAAAGCTTGCCATAAAGATCATCAATCGTCTGAACAAGCTTGCCAAAATTCACGGTATCAAGCAGCACCGAATATTCGCAAAAGAAGTGAGAGAGATCCGTTTAACCAGTCGACATTTTCGTCACGCCAAGCGTCGAGGAAAAGCGAGAATAGCATTGAAGCGCTTAATAGTAATTACAGATGTTTTATTGCGCGAGCTACAAAACAAACTACCAGAGCCTACCTTGAAAGATGAAGAAAAACGATTTGCGTTGTATGAATGTGTTCTGGCGCAGCACCCTAAAGATAATAAAAATATATACAGCTTGTATGAACCGGATGTTTATTTAAAGACGACGCGACAGAAGCATAATCAAGAGATTGATGCTGGATTTGTAGAGCGATGCACCCTCTAAAAATAGAAGCGATTTGTTGAGGTGTTTTATAAAAACATGAAGTTGAATATAATAAAGTGCAGCCGATATGTCATGCTAATTTAAATATTAAAACGACTTTATTCTAACATCAAGACTTTTCACTTTTATAGAAAACGAGAGCTTTGAATGAATTCAAAAACATTTGGCCTACTGCTCAGTTATGAAAGAATATTAGTAGATTAATAATGAATGAATGAACGAAATCTCTTCATTCTAATGCGAACAAATGCGGTAGGCATCACTACCGACTGAGATCAATTACATTTCTAAAAGTAAGGCTTATTCGAGGAGAGACTTTCTTTTTGGTTTTTGGAATCTGATGCTGCCAAGCTTGCTGTATACCTGCCCCCATGAAAAATAAGGAGCCTGACATCAAATTCAGAGATTGTACCGGTAGTGATTTGTTGTTTTTATGACGCAACTGAAACCGACGAGTTGCTCCTAGGCTCAGAGAAGCGATTAGCGGATCACTGCCCAGCGACGCTTCATCATCAGCATGCCATCCATTACTGTGCTGGCCAGTCGGATAGAGATTAATGAGTACGCTATTAAATTTAGCGCATGTAGCCTCTTCAACCCAGATTTTAACTGTCTGCAATATAGGCAGCCAATGTACTGGTTCAAGAGATATTCCCGAATAACAGTAACGCGCTCCTGCGTCACCATACCAAGCTTGCAGCCTGGGTAACGGTACTATTCGACCAAACAGATTAATGGTATCCTGTTGCCATTCAACGGTTTTCAGCAAGCATTGATGGAGTCGGCTGGCTTCATCGGATTCCAGCCAGTGTGGCCAGTATTGACAGGATCCGCCCGGCAAATCAATCACCTCACACTCCATCACTATCTCCAATACCATCAGGACTTAACATTTTATAACATCTGACTTAGAATACTGTATAGATATACAGAGCAGTATCACAGACTTAACATCAAGAGGATCACCATGGCCGTTATTCCCATGTGGCAATGTGACCGGGACGGAAGCATGTTTGCAGATAAAAAAGCCGCCGAAGAGTATGATCGTCAACTTGAACTGGCTGCCAACTTGAGCAGTCTTCTGGGAAAAAGTTTCACATCGCTGGATGAAGAGCTCGCTGAGAGCATTGGTCTTTTGTTGGCGCGACATAAGGAAACAGTGGTGAAAGCCTTCAGGGGTAAGCCAGAGCTGTTACTGGAGCTTTTGGATGAGACTGTGTCTGAGCCAGCTACCGAGCCGGATTGACAGGCTTATGCCAAGAAAAATGCACCGCACCAGCCAAGCCAGCAGCGGTGTAATGTGAAAGAGGCTAAGACCAGGTGCAGTATTCGGCAATGGCTAGCCATTGCCGAATACTGCAACGCCGAATTAGTTTTCACGCGGACGACCTGTAGGGTAAGCTTTGAGGCAAACATCTTCGTTGTTAAAAAGAATCGATTTAACCAGTTAAACCTTCAATTTTCTGCCTGGAACCTGTACACTTCCAATTCTGCTGAATTTTGAAACTTCAAAGACCATGGGTATATAGCTTTCCCCAAAAAGGGTTTTAATCTAATATCGTTGCCCTTGAGTCAGTCGCTTGTATTGTCTGGTTTGTCTGCTCATTCTTGGCCTCTATTTCTGAGTGTGAGAGCTACGAAATATACGGCAGCTGACTCACATATTAAATTTCAGTCGATTGCACGTACTTATATTAATCCAGCAGAACCTAATGGATTTTATCCAACTCGCAAAGCTTACAAGGATCAAATGAATCACCGTCAACGTAAATGCGAGCAATTAGTGATGATCTAGTAGCGGAATTATTATTGGGTTCTGTAGCATGAGCAATAAATTCAAACTTATTTTCCCGATGCCTTTGGTTTACAATAAATCCCGAACCAATGGTATTTTTTATACTAATTATATGTATAGGTATATTGGATGCATGATGTAGAATTTCCATATCTCTTACACTATTTCGATCGTAAAGAATTGTACGGCATATATGGCTTAATCTTTCTGTATTTATATATTTATCCAGATGAAATGTGCAGGCATGTGCCAAAGTGAGGTTTGAAATTTTTCTTTCTTCCTCATCATCATCGCTTTTTGACCCAAATACGCAATGAATAATAAATTTAGGATTGCTAATATCTTCACAAAAGTCTTGATGGAAGCCAACACCCTCCTGATATAATGAATCATTCTTAATTCCAACAAGTAAAATTCGCATATTACCTGTTTGGTCTTTAATAAGAGTATCGGTTATATTGTTAATTATTTTATTTGCTATCTTCATCATGTTGTCTGGGTAAACTTTATTTTCCATATATTGCCAAGAAGTAGCAGTACCACGGTTTATAAGAGCAAGCATTTTAAAGCTACTCATTTCACCATGAAGGCCTTTAATTTTGCGAACTTTGTTATGTGATAAAGATAAAAAATCATCAATTGATTTAATCTCATCATCATCTATGCCTAATGCAATATTAGTAAAATCATCTTCCCAAGCACTATAGCCCTTAGTTTTTAACTGAGTATATATGTCTTCAGATGTCCTAGTAGGTTTATCTTCATAGGAGTTAATATTAGAATTTGATTCTATTGTTCTTTCTCTTATGCCTGTATTAGGCTTTGATCCTTCTATAGCCCTAAGCATGGAAAGTATGGCTTTGGTCTCTATTAAATCTGAGTTATTGTGCTCAGCACAGTTGTTTGGTTGATCTGCACTAACCAAACTGGGAAGACAATTATTGTTCACGTTCATAAATTAATAATCCTAGTATGTTGAATATATTTGACAACGTTTTTTAGAATTTGGTTCATATATTTTCTTCACAAAAAAGTGGGATATCTAGAAATTCAGTTATGCGACCGCAAGGGATCTCTCCTTCAAATGTCTGGGTACGGAAGAAGTCTCACCTCGACCTCTGCGGATGCTTTGAGATCAATTTCTGCTTAGTCGGAGGATTCACTGTCCAGCATACTAATATCTGAGTCTGTCTGAGTCTGTCTGAGCCTGAAGGCTTCGCCTATGATTGTAATTCGTAGCGCCGACTATTCGAATTCTTTCTTATTTCAGTCCATTCGATATTGTGTCTTTCTGGTTATCCGCTAACATACGCCCATTTTCACACAGAGATTAGACAACTTCTATGCCAACATTCGTTTCTGGACAACGCTGGATCAGTGACACAGAGGTCGAACAGGGGCTTGGCACCATTCTTACGATTGAGGCAGGAACGGTGACGCTATTCTACCCCGCCACGGGTGAAACCCGTGTTTATCGACAGGAAAACTGCCCTCTGAGTCGAGTAATGTTTGCGGTCGGCGATACGATTGAAAGTTATGAAGGCTGGTCACTCACCGTCACCGAGGTCAACGTTGGGGAGGAGAGTGGTTTAATTACCTATTCGGGTACGCTCGAAAATGGTGAGAGACGGGATCTCCCCGAGTCCTGCCTCAGCAATTTCATTGCATTTAACAAACCGCAGGATCGACTGCTGGCGGGTCAGATCGACTTGAACAGTCACTTTTCTCTGCGCTATCAGAGCTTGTATTACTACCGTCGAGTTATTGAGTCGCCGTTGCTGGGACTAACCGGTGCTCGTGCCAGCCTGATACCTCATCAGCTGCACATCGCTAAAGAGGTGGGCTGTCGATTTGCGCCAAGGGTTCTTTTGGCTGACGAAGTCGGCCTCGGGAAAACGATTGAGGCAGGCCTGATTCTTAATCAGCAACTGCTCACCGGTCAAGCGCGACGGATACTCATTGTGCTACCTGAACCGCTGGTGCATCAGTGGCTGGTTGAAATGTTGCGTCGCTTTCATCTGCACTTCAGCGTGTTCGATGAAGAGCGCTGCCGCAATGCCGACGGCGAAAACCCTTTTAGTAGTGAGCAACTGATTCTCACTAGTCTTGAGTTTCTATGCAATCATTTCGAATATCAGCAACAGGTCGTTGACGCTGGTTGGGATCTGCTGGTTGTGGATGAAGCCCACCATTTGTTGTGGAGTGAAAGCGAAGGCGGCAGTCTGGAATATCAGGTGGTGGAATCCTTGGCTCATTGCACCCCAAGCGTACTGCTACTGACCGCCACGCCAGAGCAGCTTGGCGTAGAGAGCCATTTTGCGCGCCTTCGTCTGCTAGACCCCGATCGCTTCCATGATCTGAAACAGTTCCGAGAGGAGTCAGCTGGATACGAACCACTCGCCAACGCGGTGCAGCAATTACTGGAAGCAGAACAGCTACCGGCCGAGCAAGCAGAGGTTATTGCTCAACTGGTAGGCGAAGAGGCCGAGCCTTTATTGACGACACTGACCGCCGAAAATCGTGATCAGGATGATTACGATCAAGCCAAGGAGCAGATGATTCGTCTGTTATTGGATCGTCACGGCACTGGTCGCATTCTATTTAGAAATACTCGCTTATCGGTACCTGGCTTTCCCGGTCGAGCCGTTCAGGCTTATCCACAACCGCTACCGGAACTCTACAAGATGGCTCTGAAAGCTTCACACGGGTCAGATGAGATGCTGAAACATCAGCTGTTTCCTGAGCTGGCTTACCAAGCGAATATGCATGCTGACGATAACAGAGAGCCGTGGTGGAAAATCGACCCTCGAGTTCAATGGCTTTCCAGCCTGTTGAAACAGCTCAAAAGGCAAAAAGTGTTGTTGATCTGCGCCAATGCTACAACTGCTATGGATCTTGAGGCTACCTTGCGCATCAGCTCCGGCACCCATGCGTCTGTTTTTCATGAAGAGATGTCTATCATTGAGCGAGACCGAGCTGCTGCTTGGTTTGCCGATGAAGAGTATGGCGCTCAATTATTGATCTGTTCTGAAATCGGCAGTGAAGGTCGAAATTTCCAGTTCTCTCACCACTTGGTACTGTTCGATCTGCCATTCAATCCTGATTTACTGGAGCAACGTATTGGTCGTCTTGACCGAATAGGCCAGTCAGAAACCATTAGCATCCATGTTCCTTATCTGGAGGAGACTGGGCAGGCTCGTCTGTTCCATTGGTATCATGAAGGACTTGATGCTTTCGCTGACACCTGCCCTGCAGGCAGCGTGGTATTCGCCCAGCTAGGGGAAGAGCTGACAGAGTGGTTAAATTATGCGAATACGGCCAAGACTGAAAATAATGGTGAAGCAACGAGCAATGACCTTATTAGTAGAACCTTAGCACTCAATACAGAGATCGCTAGCAATCTGCGCCAAGGTCGTGATCGCCTGCTTGAGATGAACTCTCGCGGTGTAGGCATCCGTCATGATCTGGCAGAAGAGATCCGCCAACAGGATACGCCGGAAATACTCCAGACCCATCTTGAAAGATTGCTGGAAGGTTTCGGACTGGAAACGGAGGATCACTCCAAGCACTGCCTGATTGTCAGACCCAGCAGCCATATGACGATCTCCAGCTATCCTGCTGTGCCTGTGGATGGTACCACCATTACATTAAATCGGGACACGGCACTGGCTCGGGAAGACATGCAGTTTGTAACATGGGAGCATCCCATGATTCGTGAAGGCATGGAGATGCTGCTCATCAGCGAAACCGGCAATACGGCGGTAGCACTGATCAAAAACAGTGCACTGAAATTCGGCACGATGTTGATGGAAGCAGTCTTTGTTGTGGAAGTTTTTGGCGACCGAAAATTGCAACTGCATCGATTCCTGCCATCCACCGTCATTCGAACGCTGATCGATCCCAACTTCAAAAATCTGGCCGACAAGGTCAGCTTTGAAGCGCTGGACGATCAGCTACAAAAAATCAAAACCGCTATGGCGCGCAAGCTCGTTAAGACTCAGCGTGAGTCCATCGTCAAGATGGTTGCTAAGGCCGAAGATTATGCAAAAAGTCGCGTGACGGATATTATTGACGAAGCGTGCCAACAGATTCTTCAGACAGTCACCCGAGAAATGCAGCGACTGACGGCACTGAAGGTTGTCAATCCGAACATCCGAGATGAGGAGATAGAGTTCTTGAAACAGCAGGCGGATGTTGGCTACCAGTGCTTGCAGAAGGCGCAACTACGTCTAGATGGAATTCGTCTTATTTTTGCAGCTTAACGTTTGTCACCCGATCAAACACCTGCATGTTCGCAAATAACCACAGCATCAGATGAATTTTGATACATACATTCAACATTCAACATGCAATTATTTTTTGAAGGTTGTTTTGTTTTATACACTACGCTCAGAGCTTGGCGGTCGATATCGCTTGCTAGGTATCATCACAATCTCTAACCTAGTCTCAATATGCTGCCAGAAAAGACCACCGGTAACCGTTATGACTAGCACAATCGCCTCTCATACCGAAAACTCCCTTTTCCATTTAAAGGGAAGCATGATCACATTAATGACTCTGGAGCTGCTTCATTTCAATGAGGTTGATTTTCGAGCGCAGCTTCAAACGTTGGTGGATCAGGCGCCACGTTTTTTTGAAAACACACCGGTCGTCTTGGCGCTTGAGTGCTTGAGCACTGCCAGCGTCATCCCTAATTTTAACTACATTCGAGCATTATGCGTCGAATTCAGCATCAATGTTTTTGCTGTTCGAGGGGGGGATAAAACACTGCAGAACGCTGCGGCTAATGCCGGTCTTGCCTGTTTGCCAGCGCAACGGTTCACTGCCACTAGGCGGATCAACTTCTCGATAAAAGACGCTGAGTCCGCCAGTGTTCTATCTATCACGCACGTTGAGCAATCCTTGAAGCGACAGGTTAACGCATCATGTACAACCACTTCAGAAAACTCACCCGATAACCATCAGCTCAATAAACACTCAACAGAAAGCGATAAGTCGACTCGCATCATTACCCAACCGGTTCGTTCCGGGCAACAGATCTACCATGCTGGTGAGCTTATCATCCTCGCCTCAGTGGGTGCCGGTGCAGAGATTCTGGCCGATGGTAACATTCATGTTTACGGCTCCTTACGCGGTCGAGCACTGGCTGGTGTCAACGGCAATAACGGCGCCCATATTTTCTGTCAGCATTTCGAGGCTGAACTGATCTCTATCAATGGCCACTTCAAGCCGGCAGGTAGTATCGATGAAACTTACTGGAAAGCGGCTGTCCATACCTGGTTGGATGATGAGACCCTCCGCTTTGCCAAACTGTGAGCAATAATAGCTAACGTTCGCTTTCTAGACTGAGAAGCAACAACGATAATAGGCTGCCATAAAACCCGAACACAGTATTAGCTACGCGACACTGACGCTACAACGAAGGTGTGGAGACGGTGGAGTGTGATAAGAGTATCTATTTTTATTTTCGGGAAGACGTTTCGATGCTTGAACTCAACGTCACACTGCTAGAACGACAGAGTGACGAAAAATAGCTTTGTTTCGGTAAATATCTATGAAAAAGCACACCTTTGATCGCAGTCTATTTAATCGAAAACTACTCGATTTTTTGGATCAATCTCCCACCCCTTTCCATGCGACCCGAGAGATTGTCCGCCAACTGGACAACGCGAGCTTCCAGTCGCTCAACGAACGCGATATTTGGCATTTAGCACCAGGTAATCGTTACTATACCGTCCGAAATGGCTCTTCTATTGTTGCCTTCATCACGGGCAATGGCGATTATCCAGAGCAAGGGTTTCGTATGGTGGGCGCTCACACTGACAGTCCATGCCTTAAAGTCAAACCCAATCCGGATCTTCATGAGAAGGGCTGCTATCAACTGGGGGTTGAGGTCTACGGAGGCGCACTACTGAATCCATGGTTTGACCGAGATTTGTCTCTGGCGGGCCGTGTCACTTGGGCAGACAAAAACACTCAATTGCACTCCTCTTTGCTGAATCTTAAAGACCCTATCGCTATCATTCCCAGTCTGGCCATTCATCTTCACCGTAAAGCCAATAGCGAGCACTCAGTGAATGCCCAAACCGATATTCCTCCGGTGCTTTCACTACTGAAAGGCGATGAGAAAAATGCTTTTTCACAGCAACTCATCAAGCAGCTACAGCGGGAAGATCCTGCGCTTCAGCCCGCCGATATTCTGGACTACGAACTGTTCTTTTATGACACACAAAAAGCTGCCATCATCGGTCTGGAGCGGGACTTCATCGCCTCCGCCAGACTCGACAACCTGCTGAGCTGCTTTACCGGATTGCAATCTCTTTTGGCTGCCGCAGATAGCGAAATGCCTTGTCTGTTGGTCTGCAATGATCACGAAGAAGTTGGCAGCCAGTCTACCACTGGGGCACAAGGGTCATTTTTGGAAAATGTACTGACCCGTATTGTTGGCACAGGGGAACCCTTTATCAGGGCGATGCAGCAATCGATGCTAATATCCGCAGATAATGCCCATGCCGTCCACCCCAACTATTCTGACAAACATGATAGCAACCACGGGCCAATCATGAATCAGGGTCCGGTCATCAAGATCAACGCTAACCAGCGTTACGCCACCAACAGCGAAACCAGCGCTCTGTTTCGCCACCTGTGCCAACTAGACAACGTACCAGTACAATCCTTTGTCGCCCGAACTGATATGGGTTGTGGCAGTACCATCGGCCCCCTGACTGCTTCAGAGTTGGGAATGATGACCTTAGATGTCGGTCTACCAACCTTGGCCATGCACTCCATCAGAGAGTTGGCTGGTACCGAAGATGCGGCTAATTTGGCCAGCATACTGACTCGATTTTTCAAAGAATCCAATCTGACCATCGCCTGACAGAGTGTGGACGGAGCCACCTAGATTTCTACAATAACTGACACACTTGAAATGGATTTGAGAGTCAGCTGCTCGTAGGTTGTATGTAGTTATCACACACCCAATCTGATAACAAAGAAACCAATATTCTCGATATTGCCCTTATCGATGGTACGGTAGCTATTGGCGATATGATAGTAATGGAAATAATTCAAGGGTTTAGCAATGATCAAGATTACAACAAAGCAAAAAAATAATTAGCTACTTTGGAACAGTGTGAACTATTTGGTCAGAGTATGGTTATTAAATGTGCGGATCACTATCGTGCATTAATAAAGAGAGGAATTACCATTAGAAAAACAGCAGATGTAATTAGTCCGCTCTGAAAAATCATCTTTCCAAACAGTTTAATTCTGAAGTATTTTACACTTTATTGTAACGTCAAATAAAAGCATTTTCTCGTTCCCACGCTTCTGCGTAAGAATGCATACGGAACTAAATAATGGGAAGAAATACTACAAAATCAAGGATAAATATGCGTTCCCACGCAGGAGCGTAGGAACGAGAAACAAAAATTTATAGTAAGACTACACCTGCGTCGGATCGGCTGAAGTTGGCGTTATGTTGTCAGGAAGCGTTACTATTTTGCTTACTTTCTAATGTCAAGATATTGGTTTCATGTCTACAGCCGGTTACAAGGTAAAGTCCATCGGAGCTAAAGCTGGCATAGTCTGACCTCTTAGTAAAAGGTATAATTCTGGCTTTTTCTTGCCATTTCTTACGAACACGTCCCCAGACTCTGGCATTTTTTTGAGATGAAGCTGTTACGATGTGGCTTTCGTCGGAGCTGAAATTGGCAAGCAACATCCTATCAAAAGTACCAAAAGTACCAAAAGTACCCAAAGATGCGAGGATGGCTATTTGTTGCCATTTCTCACCAACAAGCTCCCAGATTTTGGCGATGTAAGAGGTTGTTACAAGGTAATTTCCGCTGGGGCTGAAGTTGACATCGTTTATATGGCTTGTATGTACATTGCCTTCATGCTTGATGATGACTTTTTTCTTCCATTTCCTCTCAACAGCAATTTTCGCTCTCTTAACCCCTTGATCGATAAAGGATGTAGTGCCACTATCTTTTGCTAACTCGCACACTTTTGAGCTGGCTTCTAGTGTCTGATGAGGCTTGCCCCCTAAGTGCACAGTCTGTGCCATTGCTGTTGTTACCAGCGTTGTACAAGAAGCGGGAACTACTGTCTCCTCAACAAGCTCAAATATTTGAGCGATTCCATTAGAAAGGAGCGTTACAAGGTGTTTTCTGTCGGGGCTGAATTGAGCCTTAACTATATTGCTCTCACAGCTACAGGTGCATTGTTCCTCCCATTCCCCCTTAACAAGCTCCAAAATTCGAATGATTCCACCCCTGAATGTTGTATGGTTAGAGCCTACTGCACAGTAATGTCCGTCGTGGCTGAAATGGATACATACATGATCTTCTTGAGCGTCGATGATGGTTTTTTTTACCTTCCACTCCCCATTAACAGGCTCCAAAATATGAACGCAGCGATGAGAGGCTGTTACAAGGTATTTTCCGTCGGGGCTGAATTGGACTGTGCTTATACTGCAAGCGGAACCGAAGAAAACGAATTCATTATTGATGGTGATTTTTTGCTCCCATCTCCCCTTAAGAAGCCCCCAAATTTGAGGGCAACCAATAACAAAGGCTATTGCAAGGTATTCTCCGTTGGGGCTGAAGCTGATTTTGGCTACATTGAATTTATGCGTTAGGATGATTTTTTTCTTCCATATCCCTTCCTCAACAAGCTCCCAGATGCGAGTGGTTTGATTATCATCGTCTATTACAAGGTACTTTCCGTCGGGACTGAAGTGGACATTCTGCACCAAATAAGAATGCCTGATGGTAGCTATTTCTTTACAGAAAAAACCTCTGAGCTGTTTAATATTTTGGAAGTGTAAAAAAATAATATTTCAGGAAAGAATCTATTATTTAAAAGAATATCTAGTTTTTTTACTAACGTTGCGCCATGATCACTAAAGGTTTTTAGTCTTTGACGAGTTGATAGTTTGTATCGATCAATTGCTTTTTGTCGATCAGGTGACCCTGCCAGTGGATGGCAATCAGAATAGATAATACGAGCAATTAGATGGTTATCATCAATAAGTTGTTTCCAGTGACAACAGACTTTCATGCTAACATAAATATTTTTTGTATGCAAGTTTAAAAGAATTTTTACAATCAAGTCATCTGGTAAGCATGCAATATCCACATTCAGATCTTTTTCAAGATCGTCCGCAGAAGTAATAACAGTTTCTAATCTCGAATTATTATGAGAATTCGTAGCATTATGCTGTACTTCAATATTCCACCGATTGATATGATTTCCATATTTTTTACCAAAAATAGTATTACGATTATTATTGTATATTGTTTCTACTTTAGATAATTTAACTTTATGCTTACGAAACACTCCACAGGCGAGCATTCTTATACAATCAAGGACATTCATCGTCGTAGATTTTTTATTGAAACGATTTTTATTCCAAGTATATGAACACGAGGATTTCATCGAAAACCTGATTATTTCATTATTCATATATTTCACCAAATGTAGATATATCAAAAAGTAATTATAAATACGGGCGTACATACTGACACATAACGATCGATTTTCTCAGTTCGAAATATTTGATTGCTTTACACCTATATGGATCAACATTTCTCGTTCCAACGCTCTTGTGTGGGAACGAGGAAAAAATGTATTGGTTTCAGTATTCATTTGCAATTACTGTACCAGATAACCAATGGATGACGTATCGGGCATAGGAGAGTGGCTGATTGGTGGGGCAGTAGTAACTGTTCGATGTTCTAACGATAAATCTTGAACACCATCAGAGCTGGGGATGAACTCTGAATTACCAAGATGAAATGCCTGTGGTTCGTTTTCACCCATTAATTTCGTTAGTTGAACAGAGTCTCAATAGGTATGTTTACAGTTGGTACTACCATATGCATATGACTTGTTGTTGCAATGTATAGACCCATATTACATTCCTGTGATTATTTTCAGTGATCAGAGTCTATGAAATAATGCATTGATTATCACTAACAAGAAGGATAGATGGCTTGACTTAGTGAGGGGAAGGGAGTGTCTTCAACGTTTTTTGTCAGCCTAGCCGTCATAAGCTGATGTAGTCATCTAAGCGATTTGGATAAAATGGTTCGCCAGCTTCGACAGCGTTAAGTTCCCAATCTATTAAGAAAAGTATGCGAAATTATTACCTGTTCATAATGCTTAGTGCCTCTAATTATATTTTTAGAAGAGTGATTATTATTTATTTTTGTAATATTGATTGGTGATTTTTCTGATAATGTAGATAGAATCTACAGCATGAAATACAGCTATCCGACTATCTAGGTAGGGTGTTGATTGATGACTTATCAGTAGACGGTTAAACCTCTACTATTAGTTTGTTTGCGCCAATTATACAGTGTGTTGCCTCGGTGATGTCGAGTTAGTGTTGCGATTGGAGTGTTGCTGGGTGGCATCATCTTCTGGACAGCCACCTCTTTGCGTTCGAGCGAATAATGTTTCATACCGCGCCCTCTGCTTATTGATAGGTAGAAAATTAATTGCAACAACTAGCCTGATAGGGGGAGGGCGGGCAATAAATTTACAATTACTATACAAATTAGTGAAAAAAGTAGTGAAAAAAGTAGTGAACTTAAAGCAATGGACCGTGCCCAACTGAGTCTTATTTACGTATCATAAGGAGATATGAATGCACGTATATCGTTGTTATATAAAAGAAAATTCATCACTACAAAGATTACATAGACATACACCACCAGATGAGGATATTAGTTTATCATGTGTTTTTGTCTCTAAGTCTGTAAGTAAATCAAAATATACAGAAAACTATATTCTACAAAAAATTAGACAGCCATCTAGTGAACAACGTTCATACTTGGGTATCAAATACTCTGACACATGCCGTCCAAAGAAATGTACTATTGACTAAGGAGTATCAGGTGCAACCGTATCATCAATTGATGGGCGTAAATCAGATGTGGCTGTTCAAGCAAATGATGAACGTTATTTGAACAGTCAAACGGCCTGAAAACCTGTAAAATGGCGTCTTTTTCCTGATTCCTAAGGCGCTAATGTCTTCAAAATCTCTGTTTTTCAAATTTAGTACACTCACTGATAAAAAAACAACCCACATTTTGGCTGAAATCATGTTTATATCAGTCTGTGCGATTCTTTGTGGAGCAGACGATTGGAACAGTATTCGATGGTTCGCCGTGAGGATGAGCTGGAAAACAGATGGGGTGAAAAATACCCTATGGTGATTAAATCCTGGCGGAGAAAGTGGCCAATACTGTCGGCTTACTTTAAATCCCCCGACTATGTTCGCAAGGCTATTTACACCAGCAATGCCGTTGAGGCCGTGCATTGGCAGTTTCGAAAACTGACCAAAACCAAGGGAGGCTTCGCTAATGAGGAGAGCTTACTGAAGTTGCTCTATGCCGGTATACTGAAAGCCTCTGAGCGTTGGACATATCCTGTACAAAACTGGAATTTAACGCTGTCGCAGCTGGCGATCCATTATCCGAATCGTTTAAACGACTACATTAGCTTATGACTAGCTAGGCTGACACAGAACTTTGAGCACCCTCGAAACAGGTCACTACAAACCATCGCCGGTCAAGTGCGTTGAAATCGATAAGCCGGATGGCGGTAAACGTCTTCTTAGGTTGATTCAGTGTTATCTTCGAGCTGGGATTGTCGACAACCAGCGCTATCAGGAATCCAGAGAAGGTGTTCATCAACGTGGGCCGCTAGCGAATATCATGCTTGATCCTTTGGACAAATAACTTGAGCAACGTGACAACAAGTTTGCCCGTTACGCTGATGATTTTACGATCCTGGTAAAGAGTCAGCGAGCGGGAGACCGTGTGCTACTAAGTATCAGTAAATTCCTGCAAAACCGTTTGAAATTAATTGTTAACACAATAAAAAGTCGTGTAGTTAAAACCAACCAGAGTCAGTTTCTTGGTTTCACGTTTCGTTCGGGGAACATCCATATTCGCCGCGATACTTTGGAATGGTCTAAACAGCGCATACGTGAGTTAACGAATAGAAACTGGGGCGTGTCTATGCGCTATCAGCTATTTAAAACAAGCCAGTATATCCGTGGATTGATCAATTATTTTGGCATCACCAAGGGCTATCAATTTTGCGTGGATTTGGATCACTGGATTCGTCGTAGAGTGCGAATGGCTTATTGGCGTCAGTCGCGCAAGCCAAGAACTAAAGTACGAAATTTAATGAGACGAGGGGTATCACTTATGCTGGCAATCTAGGAGTCATACCAGAGACTTCGGCCTGAGCCAGAAAGCTTGATATCAACAGCACAATATTATTGAACCTCTACCTTTGGATACTTGACACGCAAGCTGGAAAACACCTCCATGCTAACGTTGTCTTGAGCCTAGAAAGTAGGGTGTATGAGTAGATTATTATTTCGAAATGAAAGCGAGCCTGGCACGTTTCAGAGGGGGGCTTCTCTCTCCATGGATGCAATATAAAATCAACAGCTTTGACGCCTGATCAGACTCGCAGTGCCTACGCTTATTTTTGAAGTGCTTTTAAAGTGGTGTTTAGTTGCCTGTTGAGTTATGTGTTACTGCCTACTTTTTCAGGGTAACGTTTTGTGTTATCTGGAAACATAAAGATCATTTTCAACGTGTATGACTCCTACCATTAAACGTTTGTTTGAATGTGGGTAAATCCCTGTATTTCCAGTGTTTTTGACTTTTTATTGGGTATCAATACGTCTTGGCACGAACTGTGAAACAGTCATTAGTACAAAAGGAAAATTATGATTGTCTACTGATGTGAATAGAGAGTCATATTGATAACTTGCCACGATGTTGCAAGCAGTTGAAGGGATTATCAGCGGATATCACACGACAGACTTTTATTAATGGAGTGCTGCCATGAATGTTTCAGAAAGTTTTGCAACAGAATCGTTCGGTATGGATATTGAGAAAGCCAATCTGCGTCGGGTACTTGAACAGCAGGTTGAAGATTTTCTAGCGCAAGGAGGATGCGTACAGATTGTTCCCAATATACTGGACGAACATGGCGGCATGAAGCCGGTTCGTTTGGAGTAAAATAGTTCAGATCATTACTATCTGATTAAGCATCAAAAATATCCAGTTTCTTAAGATCTAGTGGAACATTTTCGAATGTTCCGCGCCGATTGTTGGGGGATAAGTTAATCATTAAGACGGCTAATAGCCGTATCTGTATAGCGGCTCCTACTCATTGTCTCGTTTCCACGCTCCTGCGTAGAAATGCATATCTATCCTTGATCTTGTAGTACTGCTTCCCATTATAATAAGTCCCGTATTCGTTACCACGCTCCTGCGTAGAAATGCATACTAATTGCAATGTACATAAACTAAAACACTCTGCTGATAAGCCGTATAAATGCCATCAATGTGAAAAATATTTTTCAACCATTAATGGCTTAAATGGACATGTCGAAAAATGGCACACTGAATAAGCGTCAGTATAAATGCGATAAGTGCGAAAAATATTTTGTAACCACGCATGCTTTAAATATACATAAACGAACACACTCAGGTGATCAGTATTGGTCATGTGATGAAGGTAAAAAATATTTTTTAACCATTACTGGCTTAAGGAAACATAGGCGAAAATGGCACTCTGGTGTGACTCCGTATAAGTGCGATATATGTAAAGAAGGTTTTGTAATCAATCGTTATTTAAAAATACATAAACGGAAAAAACACGTTGATGATAAGCCGTTTAGATGCGATGTATGCGGGAAATTTTTTTCAGTTGTTTATAGTTTAAGTAAACATAAAGTAAAACAACATCCGTCGCCATGACTCAACTAAAAAACAGCTGTGTACGGAACAATAGGGGGCTGCAAAAAAAAACTGTCTAACTGCCTATCAAAAAAAGAGGGAAGGTCATTTATGCAATAAAACTCATATTAAATTCGCTGGGGTTTTGGCATAATTAAAGAGTAGGTAAGATGGTTTTATTGTACAAGTGACTTGACCCCTTTTTTTTACTGGTTCTCCAAGCAGCCACGGCCACCATAAACCAATAATTATTTTTTCTGTGAACAGGAACTTTTATTAACAATCATTATCCTAATAGATAATATAATTTTAAATATGAGTTTTACGTAGCTTAGAAATAATCGGAAAAACTATTATGCCTATAACATTCACATCCACGAATAGCCAGTCAGATACAGATGAGTCAGTCCAGCTAACTTGGCTAGATTCATTCAATTATACCTATTGTAAGAAGGGGGTGTTTTTAGGTGTTATTGCATTTTTTAGAGGTCAAACAATTAGCGTAGCCGAGGCAAGTCAATACATCGATGATCATAGAGATTCTACGTTCGCGCGTGCACTAAGTCAGCCACTTCGAGCATGGAAAAGTATCAAACCATGCACCTCTTTTAGCCCCAACGATATGGTACAAAGCACAGAAAATAAAAATCCGAACACAGATGATGCCTCAACATTTACCAAGCAGGTTCCACCCTTGGGAAACGAAAAAAAATTAGAGGAATTACAGAAATCAAATGAATCACAAATATTACAGGAATCACAGGAATCACATAATCTGAGAGATATAGTAGAAGATATTACCATTAGATGTAATGATATAAAAAAAGATAATGATTATCTGATGTCATTCAATGAAGATGTAAGGCGTTATAATAATATGCTTATCGAGGTGAATGAGGGCCTCATAATTAAGATTCACTATAACAAAAAAACTTGTAACCTACCAATAGGTAAACTGAAGGATGAAATCACTACAGAAAAGGAAATCAGAAATAAAATTCTGAGTGAGGTTTGTAAGGATGCGACTTCTTATGAAACGCAGACAGTAACGACTTATATTGACAACATTTCAGCGGTGAGCATAAAATTTAGAAAACTCTATCGTGACTCATGGACAAGGCATTACTTAATGTATCATAACTCGGAACTATCTAACAACTGTATATTTAGTGATAGAGAAATTACCAGAATATTATTGGATATATTATCTGCAGCCAATAAGCATGTTAAAGAGTTCATAGACAATTCACGTAAGTATATAGCATTAAATTTTGACCTGGAATCTTATGAAGATTCGTCTTATGATCAAAAAAAGCAGATAAATAAAAAAATACAAGATGATTACAACAGTCCATCTTTTTATAAGAATAAGTCTTGTATACGTTGCTATATACTACATCAGGTGACTACGCTTTCACAGGTTAATCCAAGTTATATATTTAATTTTCTATCCTTCAATAATTATATAGATAATTGCATATCTACGATGTTTTTTTATATTTTACACAACCGTTTCTATCGCTACGCATACATATTCCGGAAAAAGATGTCAATGCGAATCCAGACCATATGATGAGTCGTACAAAAGAGAATACTATTGATTATGTGGTTTGGCCTGCACTTATGATGGAATCAGATGGTAAGAAGCCCATCGTAATAAAAGGCATTTATCAAGCTAAATCAGAGAATATTATTAATTGTGAAATGAGAAAAAGAAATATTAGTTCTGACATAGGTAAAGAGATTATGCTTGTTAAGACTAAAATAAAAATGCTCACAATCAAGATGAAGAAGGAAAATGAGAATAATGAACATCTAAAAAGTAATCTAACAACGTTATGGGAAGCACAGAAAAATATTTTGTATCAAATAAGTTCTAATGAAAATTATACTAAAAATCTACTTTCTTCTTCTTCTGACGATGACGATGACGATGACGATGACGAGTGGTGGAGAAATGAGAATTCTAGCTATCAACTATGCCAGAACATGATCACTGAGCTTCAACAGTTAAAGGAAAGCAACCGATTATTACAGGAGTGGGGATAGCTTCACTTTGCAAAACGTGTTTAAACATTGAGAAACTAAAGGTTATGGCACTGACACTGGGAAAAAAACATTAAACGCATGATGGGTGGTATAGAGTATTGATCAGGGGTGTAAGGATGCCATCGTTATCGCCGATTGCGATTGACTGGTAAATACTACCGTCAGATTAACAGTAATGAAGGCCAGGCCAAGCGTTTTCCGAGCAGAAAGTCTCGTCACATGGTCGTGTTGAGCATCGTCGATGTTGAGTGATCAATGATATCGTCGCAGATTCAAATGCCGGTGGCTGGAAAGAAAAAACCATTGCTACCGTTCAGCTGGATAGTTAGAAAAAAGGAAAGGGAAATACGCTGATCAGCTACTTCATATCAAGCCGAAAACGGTTTGCTGACGAAATACTACAAGCCACAAGAAAGCACCAGCTAGTAGAGAATCTAGTGCACTGGGTTCTTAATGTGGCTTTTGATGAAGATCGTTGCAGGGTAAGAGAATGCTTTGCTGCTGAGAAATTGGCTGTTGCAAGACAGCTGGCTCTCAATTTTCTCAAACTGGATACTTCTGTTAAGGCAGGTATCAAGAACAGACGGAAAAGTTGTGGATGGTGCGAAAACTACATGATGAAAGTGCTTGGACTGATTAATATATGATCATATATTTGTCCTGGTGTGGAAGCACTGAGCCAATTGCACATCGGACAAATTATTCTATATCGCAACAAACAATAGACCTGAAACAAAGCTCACAAACATTGAAATTTAATGTTAATAAAAGACTCTAATGAATCTTTAGCATATTCCAACTCGTCAAGGTCAAAGAGAATTTTAAATATGGAAAGTACAAATACGATGATAAGTAAAGTATTAGCACCCATTTCACAATCACCTCCTAATGATAACTTGGATGAGCCCGATCATATATCTAACAAAGATATAAAAATCCCTCTAAAAGATACACTTATTCTCTCTAAAACATTTAGGAAGAAAGTATTAGAATGGCTCGTCAAAATATGTAAATATGTATTATGTTTGTTATGTAAGTGTACTGAAAACAAAAGCTATCATGCTAGTGAAAATGAATTAATTAATAATAAAAAAAGTACTGAATTATTAACTGGCAATAAAAATGATTTAATTCTTGATGAAAAAAGTGCGATGGCGGAAATGTTAATTCAGCAAAGGAACGAAGTATTGAATAAAATGATGGATAAAATTGCTGCTAAAAAAATAGCTGATGAAAAAATAGCCATAGTGATAAAACAAAGGGGCGAAGCACTTACTAAAATGATGGATGAGCAGTCTGCTAACAGAAAAGTTAGGGGTGAACTTATTGATAGAATGGTTGTTGCAAAAAATTTTATGGCGGAAGTATCACTACAAGAAATATACGAAATATGGATTGAAATAACTGGTGAAATTAATGCTAACACAACGGCTATGAAAGAAATGAATGATAGAATAGTTGCTGAAAGAAATGCTATAGAGAAAGCGAAAGTATTACAATCAGTTGACGAATTAGGGGACGTAAAATTTAATGCAGTCATTGATAAATTAACGAAAACGAATAAAATTATTATGGATTTGTCTGATGAAATGAATGAGAGCTTTCTTAATGAATTGGTTGTTGAATTGATAAATGATATAGAGGTTAGGCGGGAAGCAGAGCGAAAATCAATATGTGAACGGCTAGAAGGGCAGTTTACTACAGACTACTCTGAAGGAAGAGGATAGTGTTCACAATTCTGTGTCGTTTCTTTAAGGTTAATAAGGTTAAAAAAAGAGATGGCTATGACAACACTAGGGGCTGTTGACGTTTCACATTGCCAAGCAGACAAAAGTGCATACCAGAGCGACGGCACTGATGTAGTTTCGTTTTTCTCGTTCCCACGCTCCTGCGTGGAAACGCATACGGGATTAATTATAATAGCTTGATCCAGCACGTAGACTATTCTTTTTTTTTTACTGTTTTCTACGCCTTATTCATCGTCATCGATCAGCAACCAACTGTCCAATTTAGCTGCTAGTTCATCAACGCCGGTACGCTTAAGGGAGGAAAATAACTGGATGCTGAATGGAGCATTCCAGGCTTGCAAGTCATTGCGAATTTTGGTCAGAGTGCTTTTGGCTGCGCCATATTTCAATTTGTCTGCCTTGGTCAGTAGAATATGGATGGGCATTTGACTATCCCTAGCCCAGTCGAGCATGATCTGATCAAATTCCCTCATGGGATGGCGGATGTCCATCAGTAGCACAACGCCCGCTAAGCACTGACGTTTTTCCAGATATTCGCCAAGGTGTTTTTGCCACTCCTGCTTCATGGCCACCGGTACTTTGGCATAGCCGTAGCCGGGCAGATCAACGAGGCGACGTTTCTCATCAATGGGGAAAAAATTGATCAGCTGGGTACGCCCTGGTGTCTTACTGGTTCGGGCCAAACTGCTGGAGCCGGTCAGGGTATTCAGTGCGCTAGACTTGCCGGCGTTGGAGCGTCCAGCAAATGCAACTTCTCGACCGGTATCGGTAGGACACTGATTCAGTCGGGCTGCGCTGATCTCGTATTGCGTAGTATGATAGTTAAGGCTGGTCATCTGTTCAGACATAAAACATGCTCATTGATGGTAAAAATTGGAAAATTAACTGCCGGTCATCTGCTCAGTCACGGGTTACCATATTCCGATTGTAGGGTCGACAGTGTATAATACTGACGCTATAGTGCGGGCTGGCCGTAGAATCAATCAATAGCAATTAATGATATTTTCATTGCAATGAAAAACGGAAAGGTTATTAAGTGATGCTCAGGCATGATCAAGAAGACAGCTGGTTGAATGTTGAATGTCATTGTTTCATGAGGCGGACTATGAAACTATTAGGGACAATAGGAGCAAACGTTCTGCTGCTTGGATTGAGCATGATGATTCAAACAGCTGCTGGCGGACAGTCGCCGGAAGCAGTATACCAGAAAGCGTGTAAGGTCTGTCACGCATCCGGCCTGGCAGGTGCTCCCCGTATGGGACATGTTGCGGACTGGAAGGTGCGTCGTGAGCTGACGATGGAGGCACTGCTTCACAGTGTCGTCCAGGGCAAGGGGAGCATGCCAGCCAAGGGAATGTGTATGGATTGTTCCACTGAGGATTTTGTAGCGGTGATTCGCTATATGATGTCTGAGCAGTAGGGCTGATCAATAAAAAATGGTGCTGCGTGTGATTGGCCGAAAAATTGGGTTTTCTATGAAAAAAATAATTCTGAGTTTTGTGTGGTTGTTTGGGGTGTCGAGTGCTGTGCTGGCGGGTAGTGGGGATCCGCAGGCTGGCAAAGAAAAAACGACGATTTGTGCAGCTTGTCATGGGCCGACCGGTGACAGTCCCGCACCCACTTTTCCCAAGCTGGGGGGGCAGGGTGAGGGTTACCTGATCAAGCAGATGCAAGATATGAAGTCTGGTGAACGTAAGGTGCTGGAAATGACGGGTTTTGTGGAGAATCTGTCTGATCAAGATATTGCTGATATTTCTGCTTTTTATGCCAGTCAAGCGGTGACTGTTGGGCAGGTCGATCCCGAGTATATCGCTTTGGGTGAAAAGCTTTATCGCGGGGGGGATCTCGATCGCGGCATTCCGGCTTGTTCTAGCTGTCATTCACCCACCGGCAAGGGTAATTCTTTGGCCAAGTTTCCGTTGTTGTCGGGGCAGCATGCGGAGTATGTCGGCAAGACACTGCGTGATTTTCGTGAAGGTATTCGTGTCAATGATGGTGACTCCATGATTATGCGCGCTACGGCTGAGAAACTCAGCAACAAGGAAATTGATGCACTGTCCAGTTATATTAACGGTTTGCACTAAATTGATCAGCGGGACTCGGACTCTTGAGAAAGGCGTCTATTCAAGCCGCCTTTTTTGTTGTGCGGTATTTTCATCTACTTACGACAGTGGATCCATATTGTTAATGTGATTTCCTGCTTGGAGAGTGTTCTTGCGGTCAGAATGCTGGCGTGAAGCAGGCGTTACCGTCGGCACCACACTATTACTTGAACTATGTGCTTGAACTGTGAGTTTATTGTGAAATGGCATTAGTACTGACAAAAAAGGTATGCGTTGTCCCAAGAGATGCTGTTAGCGACTATGTCTTTTTGTATCAATATGCACGATTTGGAGCTGTGGGAAATCGTATGCGAAAGTGTTTGTGTGGGATAATGATGATCATCATCGGGCTGGTGGCTATTCAGGTTCAGGCCGTTGAATATCAGGCTGGACAACAATACAAAGTCCTACAAGAGGCGGTGTCTGTTGAAAGGCCGGAAGATAAAATTGAAGTGGACGCCGTGTTCTGGTATGGCTGCCCACACTGCTATGACTTGGAAAAACTGATAGTAAATTGGAAAAAAACACTCGGATCAGATGTTGATGTAGTGAAGACTCCGGTGATTTTCGGACGTCCATGGCAAGCTCATGCTCAGCTTTTCTATACGTTAGAGGTCATGAATCTGGATGAAAAGGTCAATAATGCCGTTTTTGATGCTATCCAGAGACAAGGTAAACGATTGAATGAACCGGCAGAGATGGCAGATTTTCTGCATGAGCAGTTTAAGGTCAACAAGAAGACATTCCTTAAGAACTACGATTCATTTGGTGTTCGAAACCAGTCCCAAAAAGCGTACGCTAAAATTCGGGGGGCTCAGCTAATGGGTGTTCCTGCCTTGATTATCGATGGGCGTTACGTCGTTGATCCACAGTCTGCCGGCGGGCTTGAAAAGGTACTCAAGGTGGCCGATGTGCTGATCGACAAAATTCGTCGAGAGAGGGCGCTTCAACAAAAGAGTACTGCATCTGGTTGATTGACTCACCATCAATGGATCTTTGAGTTAAATGCTTTCCACTTCCAATCCATCGGCGTACGGATTGATTGGAAAGCATTCTGTGATCATCCGGTATGCTGAGTTAGTTGTGTCTGTCAGCAATCTGTTAAACGCAGTCGGAATAAGGGTTGTCCATACGGAGGGAGACGGATATATCGCCCAGTTCAATTTGCTCTGTGCTCAGACGAATATCGCTGTCCGTGATCACATTTTCACCAAAGTGGTACAAGGGTGAAACTGAGCCCGTGCACATGTCTTGTTCATAAGTTGCCGATGTTTCAGCTACGGCCTCACTCTTTTTTTGCCAGACCGTGACGGCTTGCTGACCATGACGTTTTTCTAGCATTTTACGAACTCGTTGTGGCGCAATCACTAAGGCGGTTGCGTTATTGCCGCCGAATCCCTTCGCATTTAGAAAAGCCGCCTCCATGTTACTACTCCCTATTGGAAGATGCTCAGTGACGAAATGCAAGTGCGTTTGATGAACATCATTCGCTACTTGATCAATGCTGGTAATGCCCGGAATAATACCATACTGCCAGATCCCCAGTGTTGCCATCAGCTGATCTCCCGCAGCCGTTGCGAGAGAGTGGCCGACCCGGCTCTTGATTGCCGTTACCGGCCAATGGCTGATACCAAATGTTTGAGCTATTTCATTGAGGATGCGAGATTCTGTTGTCCGGTTCTGCGGTGTACCAGAACCATGCGCTTGAACGAAAGAGTGATTGCGTACAGTCTCTTCACCGAACATGCTGAAGGCCAGCGACACAGCCTTGGCAAACGTGATGTAGTTGCCTGCACCTGGACCAGAAATGGAGCGTTTATAGCCATCAGCATTGACGAATACATCCGCTACCGCACCCAATATTGGTGCCCCGGTAGCTAGTGCTAGATCATCATCCATTAAGACAAAAAACTGGGCAGATTCTGCCAAGACAAAGCCACTGTTTTCCGCAAATGGACGGCAGGCGCGGCGATAGTCTGGAGTTTCACTCCTGCCCAGACGGTGAAGCGTCCGCAGATTCTTCTCAGACGCCAACGCTCCCATTCTTGCATAGCCGTCGATGATTTCCGGTGTCAGTGGAGCCTCACTGTTGCCGACAATCACGAGTCGTGCGCGACCAGAACGGATATCATGGATTCCCTGTTTTAGGTTATACAGAAACGTTGCACAGGCGCCCATATTGGTACCGGTACTGCCAAAACTGCCCAGCACATAGGCGTTGATGAAATCTGCAGGCATTTCCGCAAAGCCCAGCGGCAACTGTTTGGAGGTGACTCGCTTACCCATCAAGCGAGCCTGCAGCAGACCGCCATTAGCGTTCTGATCCAGCTGACTCATGCTACTACCAGCATAAACAGCTACCTGATCAGGTTGAACTTGCTGCTTCAGTGTTTCGAGTGGGATGCCCAGTGACATCAGAGCATCGGAGGCCCCATAGACAGTCATGGCTAAACCTCGGGGATGATGACGGGACTGATACAGAGTTTCTGGATGAAATCCGGTCGGTAACTGGCCAGCGGCGTACACCGGCGAAGGCTGAGTGACGGGAAGCAAGAGTGACTGATCACCGTTCAGACTTACTTGTACTCTGTCACCATCCAGCTGAGTGATAACCCAGTTTTCAGGCAGATTCTTCGGCAGTTGCTGTCGGCGAAGAACAAACTGACTGCCAGCTTGAACCTTTAACAGGCGGTTTAACGGAGTATGGTCCGGATCAAACAGCGTGCCATTGAGCTTGCGGATTAGCGTGGTCTTCAGCAGACCTTGCTGATCGGTGGTATCCTGTCCTGTCAATGCAGACAGGCTAGTCAGTGTATGATTGGCAGCTTCCTGCCCTACTGCTTCAAAAACCAGTCGGCAATAGGCGTTAAAACCAGAAGTACGACCAGCGGGGCTGATGCCGCCTTGGGCAACGATAACGGGTAATCTTGACAACCTTGACAACCTCTTGATAGCTAGGGTCGGGGCAAACCCCCTGTCAGACAGAATCGATTATTTTGTCTTATGAATTAAATAATGGATCAATGCATCTTAATGCATAGTGTATTCAGGCAGTACCTCTGTGAGTTAAACTATTTGGCCATGTAGTTAGATAATTTGGCCAAATCAGCTAAAACAGATGACCATGCTTCTATCCAAATCATCCACACTATCTGTCTGTCTGATAGCGCTCGATCACATGATTGGCACCAGTATCACTCTGCCGATCGAAATGCTTTTCGCCGCAAAAATCATTGGTTCCAGCCTGAATGCTCATTATCCCGATCTAACACTAATGAGCGCCAGTCATGACTGTAAACCCCTAGAGATGATTGGTGGTTTGCGCCTTCTACCTGATTGCTGCTATCTGGATATTGACGTTTGTGACCTGATTATTCTGCCAGCGTTGTGGCGCAATCCGCGTCAGCTACTTCAGCGTCACCCCGAGCTCCTGTCTTGGCTGCAGGCGCGCTATCGTGATGGAGCACTTATTTGTGCCGCGGGCACTGGTGCCTACTTGATGGCCGGTGCGGGATTGCTCGACGGTAAGCCAGCCACCACCCATTGGCACTACTTTGATCAGTTCGAAACTCTGTTCCCACGAGTCATATTGAAACGCCATCACCTGATTACCCAGAGTGGCCAGCTTTTTTGTGCTGGCAGTGTCAATTCGGTCGCTGACCTCATGATTCACTTGATCAGCCGTTTTTTTGATGGCTCTGTCGCAGCGAGAGTTGAGCGCCAGTTCTCACCAGAAATACGTCGTCCGCTCAATGACATCCTCTACTTCTTTGAGCGACGCAACGCCCATGAAGATGAGACGATTATCACAATCCAGCAATGGCTGCATGAACATCTGGCTGAGCCTATCAGTATGCGTGACCTTGCAGAGCATTTTTTCCTGAGTCAGCGCTCACTCAACCGACGATTCAAAGACGCGACCGGGCAGTCACCCGTGGAGTACCTTCATCACCTTCGTCTCACGGCATCCCGCGATCTGTTGAAAAACACAAACCTAAGTATTGCCGAGCTGGCATTACATACCGGCTTTCAGGATGCCAGCTATTTCTGCCGTCTGTTTAAACAGAAAAATCAAGTTACCCCTTCAGACTACCGAGTGAGTGTTAGGAGGAAACTGTTCACATTATAATCAATGACCGACATTTCAGGGTATGGGAAACGTTGAAAGGCTGAAGCCTTGTGATGCTAGTTTCATGTGCGCTCCTAGCCACCGCAGACGAGCACTCATTTAACTAACAAGCACGCCCACAAACTCTCTTTTCACCGCCTTCACATGAAATTTATTGATGATTCACCTATCGGTGTACTTTCAGGAGAGATTTTTTATCATACAATGAGCGCGCCATCGCTAAATCGTATCGGTTCATAATTGACTATCAGGGTACGAATCAGCTGTTATGGACATCGGATACAGAAAAAACAACCTCATTCGTGCGTAAAAGATCATATTATCAATAACACTACTGCAAGGGTGAAAGATAAGGCCGTGCCACACAATCGGAGCAGCACGCTGATGAATTCAAATCATCTCACAGAATTGAATGAGGCACCCCGTATACGTTGCAAGGGCATCACCAAGCATTACTTCGGGATGACGGCCAATGACGATATTACCCTTGCAGTTCAATCCGGTGGTATCCATGCTTTGCTGGGTGAGAACGGTGCAGGCAAAAGCACTTTGATGAAAATCTTCTCTGGCGTCATTCAGCCCGATCGTGGTCGTATCTGGTGGAATGGAGATCCCGTCGCCTTGCGCTCTCCAGTCCACGCAAGGGAGTTGGGTATCGGTATGATATCCCAGCACTTTTCTCTGTTTGAAACATTAACGGTTTTGCAGAATATCGCCCTTTCCCTCGGGAGGCGACGGACAGGTAAACTGAAAACTCTGGCACGGTGCATCAGCGATACTGCAGAGCGTTATGATATGTCGATTGATCCCCAGCGGCATATCCATACGTTGTCAGCAGGCGAGCGGCAACGGGTAGAGATGATTCGCTGCCTGATTCAGGGTGCCCGCCTCATCATTTTGGATGAGCCAACCTCCGCTCTAATACCATCCGAAGTCAATAAACTGTTCACCGTCCTGCGTAGGCTGAGTAGTGAAGGTTATAGTATTCTGTTTATCAGCCACAAATTGAACGAAGTTCAAACGCTTTGCCACACCGTTACAATACTCAAACGTGGACGCGTAACCGGTCACTGCAACCCCAAAGCCACCCCGCCGCAGGTGATGACCAAGATGATGAAGGGTGTCAACGCTCGATTGCACACTCGCTACCCCACAAACATCAACCAAGCGAGCACCCTGAAGGTCAATCAGCTGACAGAATCGGCGGGGCATCGCTTTGGTACAGCACTGAAAAATATTCATTTTTCGGCACAACAAGGCGAGATTCTTGCGATTGCGGGTATTGCAGGCAATGGCCAGAACGAACTCTTGTCACTTCTTAGTGGCGAGCGTCTGGCCAGCAAGACAATAAACCTCTTGCTCAATGAGGAGCCGATCGGCCACTGGTCACCTGATCAACGACGAGAAAAAGGGGTGTGCGTAGTACCAGAAGAGCGTCTGGAACGCAGCGTTGTACCAGATATGGATCTTCAAGATAATGCCCTGCTGACCGGATTTCTGCAAAATACCATCAAGTATGGTTTTATCCAAAAACGACAGGTCGCGTCTTTTGCTCGCAGAATTATTGATGATTTCGCGGTTAAAACATCGAGCAGTGCTATCGCAAAGAGCCTCTCCGATAGCAATTTGCAAAAATTCATCATCGGTCGGGAGATTCTGCAAAAACCAAAGGTACTGATCTGCGCCCATCCCACTAAAGGCGTGGACATGGCTGCCACCAATATCATTCATGAGGCGCTGATCGCCCTGCGGGATACCGGCACCTCTATTATTGTCATTTCCGATGATCTGGATGAGCTGTTCCAGATTAGTGATCGAATCGGTGCACTCTATAATGGGCACCTGTCACCCATAAAACTGACCTCTGCCGTAAGTATTGATGATCTTGATCGTTGGATGGCCGGCTTATTGACCTTGATTGACGGCAGGGAGCCGATAAAGGCCGCAATCACTTCATCACGGTCGGAGGAGGTATGTTCCTGAGCATTGAGCGACGACAACAGGACTCCCAATTAATGGTCTATCTGTCGCCGATCCTAGCCATTTTGCTCACCATGGTAGCCGGTATGTTGATGCTCCTGTGGCAGGGGCAAGATCCTGTCAACAGTCTTTACACTTTATTCATATTGCCCGTCAGCTCTTGGTACGGCATTAATGATCTGGTTATGAAGGTCGCACCGATACTGCTCTGCGCACTGGGTCTTGCCATCTGCTTTCGAGCCAGCATCTGGAACATCGGTGCAGAAGGCCAGTTTATCATGGGTGCTTTGGCTGGTGGCTATGTTGCGCTGACACTCTCAGAGTATATCAGCGCATTGCTCTTGCCGATCATACTGCTGACAGGTGCTGCTGCAGGTCTGCTTTGGGCTGCCATCTCGGCATTTCTGCGCAACCGCTACCATGTCAATGAAATTCTAACCACTATCATGCTCAACTATATTGCTGTGAATCTATTGTTGTACGGAGTACATGGTCCTCTGATGGATCCGGACGGATTTAACTTCCCGCAGTCTACTCAATTCAGTGAATCCGCCTCCTTGCCGCTATTGCTGAAAGGCACACATCTCCATCTGGGATTGTTGTTTGCCCTGCTGGCCGTCGTAGCGGTATGGGTCGTATTGAGTCGTCTGTTCATTGGATTTCAATTACGTGTTGTTGGACTCGATCGCAGTGCCGCAGAGTATGCCGGTTTCAGTGAAAAGAGACTGGTCACTATCAGTTTTCTGTTGTGCGGTGCGCTGGCAGGACTAGCAGGGGTCAGCGAGGTGACTGGCTCCATCGGACAATTGGTACCACAGGTCTCTCTGGGATACGGATATGCCGCTATTGTCGTTGCGTTTCTTGGTCGTCTGCATCCGATAGGCATTACCTTGGCGAGTGCGTTAATGGCATTGATCTATACAGGCAGTGAGATGGGGCAGATTAGCCTTGGTCTTCCTCTGGCCGTCGGCAGCCTGTTTCAGGGTATGTTGCTACTGTTTCTGTTGGCTTGTGATTTCCTGATCTGTTACCAATTACGTCTGGATAAAGCATCACGTTATCACCCGTCAGTAACACTGTCAGGCATTAAGCCAGCTGCGGAGAATTAAGATGGATATCGACCTATTGACCCATATTCTCTTTACAATGGTACGCATAGGAACCCCATTATTGCTGGTTGCTCTGGGAGCGATAGTCTGTGAAAAGTCCGGCGTATTGAATATTGGACAGGAAGGTATGATGCTGATGGGAGCAACCGCTGGTTTTATTGGTGCAGTGACCACTGGTAATCTGATGATTGGCGTAATGATGGGTATTACCGCAGGTATCTTTATGTCTCTGCTATTTGGCTGGGTTACTCTACACCTTCGTGCTAACCCTGTGGCTTCTGGTCTTGCGCTAACCATTATGGGTACAGGGCTTAGTGCTTGGGTTGGTGGAGATTATGTCGGCCAGATACTGACAGGCATCCAGCCCGTTGTCATTCCATTTTTATCTGATCTCCCAGTCGTCGGCAAAGTTCTGTTTTCCCAAGATCCACTCGTTTACCTGTCCCTGACTTTGACGGTTTTCGTCTGGTTTTTCTTTCGCTTCACCTATGCGGGTCTGGTCACCTTGGCTGTCGGTGAAAACCCGCTTTCTGCCACCGAAATTGGGTTGCCAGTGATGTTAGTTCGCTACATTGCTGTGCTATTTGGTGGCGCAATGGCAGGCCTCGGTGGTGCTTGTTTATCCCTGGCTTACACCCCGTTATGGACAGAAAACATGACAGCAGGTCGAGGCTGGATTGCTCTCGCTCTGGCGGTTTTTGTCAGCTGGTGGCCCGAGCGGAGACTTTTAGGAGTAGGGCTCTTCGGTGTGACAAGTATCTTGCCTGTGGCTTTGCAAGGGGTCGGTGTCAGCGTATCACCCCACCTATTGGCAACCCTGCCTTATGTAGCCACTATTGCTGTACTGGTGCTTTTATCTCGGAACCCATCGCACAAGTACCTGATAGTGTCAGGGTCACCCGAAAAATTATGGCACCCAAGTCATTGATTCGGAGTAATCAGTGAATACAGCAGGTAATAACGACAATCCATTATGTAACACGTATCACAAACCTTCGATTAACCACTCAACACGTACCTGACCCTGACCTGCCTGCGCTAAAGATGAGTGCAGATGAGGCAGCAGTGACGCCAGTTGCTGATCCAGCTGCCAAGGCGCATTGATTATCGCCATACCAGAACCGTGCATCCCATAATTTTTAGCCTGATCGCTGACCGCAAGCTCGGCCACTAGCAGGTTTTTGCACGGGATTTTTGCTAACTGTTCCAGTAACCAGCCGCTCTGGTCTCGCTGTTGTGACAGGATTGGATACCAGATAGCGAAAATACCAACGTGCCATTTGCGCCAGGATAACATGACGGAATTCATCACCTGTTGATAGTCGCTCTTGATTTCATAGGAGGGATCAATGAGCACCAGCCCCCGCCGTAATGGTTGTGGAAGAATAGCGGTCAATCCTTCAAACCCATCACGGTGATGAAGCGACACACGTGAATCACCCGCCATATTTTGTCTGAGAACCTCAACCTCCTGGTTATGTAGCTCCATCAGAATTATTCGATCCTGTTCCCGTAGCAGTTCACGGGCAATCAATGGTGAGCTGGCGTAGTAACGTAGATCACCGTCCGGATTCAATTGTTTGATCAATGTAAGATAAACTTCAATCTCAGGAAAATCCGTCTGCTGTGACCACAATCGTCCAATCCCAGTTTCATACTCAGCTGTTTTTCTGGCCTCTTTGCTATCCAGTCGGTAAAGTCCTGCGCCGCTATGGCTGTCGACATAAACGAACGGCTTCGCTTTGGTCTTCAATTTTTCTAGAATCAGCACCTGAGTGGCATGTTTTAGCACATCAGCGTGATTACCTGCATGAAAACTATGACGGTAACTGAGCAAGCGAAACCTCTACGATAAAGTGATAGCTTGAAAAATGATGGACTCTAACGATCGCTACGCCTACCGATTCTATGCGGGATAACCGCTGCTTCTATGTGGTTTTATTGCTGAAAAGCGTAACTATCGTTGATCACTGTACAATAAGTAGGTTCAGAGCGTACTAGCGAGAAAAACAACAGATAATAAAATTCTGAAAGGAAATTAGCTAAAAATAGATAATATGATTAGTCAATAAGCGTTTTTAACACGCTAAGCTGTACACAGCTTTCATATATAACTGATAGAATTCAAAGGGAATTCTGGTCGGAGCGAGAGGATTCGAACCTCCGACCCCCACAACCCCATTGTGGTGCGCTACCAAGCTGCGCTACGCTCCGATAATTGCTAATACTGAAAAATTGCGCTCGCCCTTTCCATCTGAGAGGCACATACTACGCTAGACATCCTGTTGATGCAAGATAAATGCCTGAATCTTTAAAAAACGCGATTGAAATGCTTGATGCTAAAAATGATTTACGTTTCACAATTCGTAGAAGTATAGGCCAAAATTATTGAATAACTGATATTCAAAAAGTGCTATCAATAGTGATAAGTTTTGATTCATTACCATAGTTGTGGTGTCTTCAATCAGACATCATCGAAACGTGTTATACAAAAGTGAAGTGATTATTGATATTACGGAACAAATTTTTATTTTTAATCAATTATTTATGAGAGCTTGGCTCGATAGCTATTTTACCCTTTGGCGTTGTTAAAACGCATTCAAATCGATCATTTATAAGCATGAATTCCCTCATTTCGCATATTTTTTCCTAGTCAAAGAATAAAGTTTCCGCTCGTGCAAGGTTCTCATTATATTATTTGTTATAATAATAAATGAATAAGTTAAATAAGTTAATAAATTGATGTGTTAATTAATGTAGGTGGCTGTTTGTATGCCTGGAATTAGTGGACCAGTTAACCAACAAAGCGTAATGAACGCCTTAACGCAGATGAATGGCGTTGAAAATAAAAATACAGCTTTAAGAATAAGTGAAGAGAACGGTAGAACAAACATTGGTACAGGTTCTGCTCAAGGGAAGTTCCAAGGATTTTCTGTAACAAAGAGTCAGGTGAAGACACAGACAATACTAGAGCAAATTAATTTAACTGACTTTGTTGATGCAGCCTGTAAGGGTGTTAATATAGCCGATCGATGTATATTAAGCAATTTAACTGCAAATGAAGGCATTCAAATCTTAACAAAAGTAATGGATCAATATAATGCGATGGCTCAGGATACTGGGAATCGAGAAAGTCCTTCTTTTGATCAAACGCTAGAGCTACCTACGAGAAAATCTAAGCAGGCGCCGACTCTGCCCCCGAAAACATACAAGCAATCCACAGCGCCGGCTATTCCCTCGAAAACATACAAGCAATCCGCAGCGCCGGATATTCCCCCGAAAACATACAAGCAATCCGCAGAGCAACCGCCACAGATTCCTCAGGAAACAGGTGCTAAGTCCGGCGGTAAATCTGTTCAATTCGATCTTGCCCCTGCAGGTAAGATGGCACCGATGAATAATCCAAAATCTGCTCTAAAATCTGCTTTAAAGTCTGCACCATCAAGTGCTTCTTCTGGTAAAGCCACGGCAGCGCCGCCTAAGAAGAAAGCTGCTAAATTTAGCTCTGCTCCTTCTGCCGATAAGCCGCCTAAGAAGAAAACTGCTAAATTCAGCTCTGCTCCTCCTTCCAGTAGAGCCCCGGCAGCGCCGCCTAAAAAGAAAACTGCTAAATTCAGCTCTGCTCCTCCTTCCAGTAGAGCCTCGGCATCGCCGCCGTTGCCTCAGAGAGGCGCTGCTCCTTCCAGTAGAGCCCCAGCATCGCCGCCGTTGCCTCAGAGAGGCGCTGCTCCTTCCAGTAGAGCCTCAGCATCGCCGCCGTTGCCTCAGAGAGGCGCTGCTCCTTCCAGTAGAGCCCCGGCATCGCCGCCGTTGCCTCAGAGAGGCGCTGCTCCTTCCAGTAGAGCTCCAGCACAGCCGCCGTTGCACAGTTCTGCTCCTCCTCCTATCAGTAGAGCCCCAGCACCGCCGCCGATGCCTCAGATAGGCAGTGCTCAATTCAGTCCTCCTCCTTTTTCAGATCTAGGCATTGGTAGCAAGACTGAAGTGACGTTTGGTGATACCTCTGAAATGTCTGTTGATGATATGGGTGATAACATTTTTGCTGAGCTGGGTGTGATAACTAAACAGATTATCAGTCAGCAAGAACTACTCAAAGTCCCTGATGATGTGAAGAAAAAATTCAGATATCCCAATGATGGCACAGTCGGCAAGATTCCTGAGGCAACGGCTGTAAAATTACCGGCGGTAGAAGGCGAAGTTTCTCAACGTTTTCAAGGTAATTATGTTCAATTGCATCCTAGTGAACCGGTAAGCATTGCCACTCAAGCCCCGAGGGCGGCTGCAATGGGCGATTTCTGGTTAGCTAGTTTGTCTCATGACACTAAAGCTATTGTTGATCTGACTCAGGGCGCTGACATAGGCGCAGGGAAAGCCGAAGTTTATTACCCTATAGAAGTAGGAGAGAGTATGCCCTTCAAAAGTGGTGATAGACAATTAGAGGTCTCCTTGCTTTCAGAGGTTACCCATCCAAGTAATCCTACTATTACAACCTCTACATATAGTGTGGTTGATGATCAGGGCAACGAAAAAGAGGTCAGCCGGATTCATTTTGTAGGCTGGATTGATCGTGAGGGTATTGATACTAAGGTGCTGCATCAGATAATTGATACTGTTGATCATACTGCCGGTGTAGACGGCGGAGTGATGGTGCATTGCAGCGCCGGTGTTGGTCGTACGGGGACGTTCCTTACGGCAAGAACCGCTAAGCATCAGTTAAGCGGAACAAAAATGGATTCAACTCAGATCCAGCAAGAAATTTTGACAATGGGTACCAAGGGGCGAGAGCAGCGTAATAGAGCATTCATCCAAAAACCTACGCAGATGTCAACCTTAATCAACTTTTTTAAAGATATTGGTAGCTCTGGCTAAGCAGGCGCCTCACGCGACACAGTCTGATGGCCAAAACGTTAAGCAAACAAGTCACCTCCGTCCACTTGCTGCCTCCTTTGTCCCTGTGGTTGAGCCATCACTGCTCAGCAAAAACTGTGCTTCATTATCTCTCTCCTGTGGAATGAACGTCTCGGTCGCGAACATTGGCAAAGGCGCTAAGTTTATGGTGCTCTATGGTTTTCTATAGTGTGCCGTAACCTTGTTATGTGAGTGGTATGTGCGTCAAAAGCCGGTGCGAAGAGCTAGAAACAGGCATAAAACCGTTTGTTTGGTTTTAAACGCTTTATTAATCTTCGTAATGGATAACAAAATGCGGAAAGTTCAATGATGGTGATTAAGCATCGTCGCTGATGCTGATGTTTCAATCGATACAATGTGAGGTGTTAGGTAATTTTGATATGTATGTTAGTGATGCGGACATGTGTTTTCTATATAATTTTGTGAAATTATATTTTTTTACTGGAGTAACCTTTGTGAATCTATCAAATTCTGTTGAAAATAGTCAAATTATATGTAAAAAAGAACCTGAATCATTTCGAGAAAATTGTGTAGATGTGCGTTCGGGTGGTTTAAATTTAAAGCGAATCGTTGATCTCGTTTGCAAATTTTTAATAGATCTGTGGCGTTGTGTTTGCTCTTGTTTAGATTCAAGTAAAAGAAAATTGGAAAAATATGAACCTGAAAGGGTGACTCAATTGAGTGAGCAATGTGGCGATACAGAATTTGAGGATCGCAATGTTAGCGATTCTATAGCAGAATGTTATATAAGTCCCGTCGTTGATTATATTAATTCTAATATTCAACAACAATCTAATATTCAACAACAAAATGAGGATGATGTATCTTCGGATGAGGAGGATTATCTCTTCTCTTCTGATGAGAGTGAGTATGAATTTGATCTTGGTCAAAAGAGTAAGCATTTTATAGACATGATTACATATGAGGGCGGACCAAAAAAGGCATATAATCGCCTTGAAAAACTATGTTATACACGACCAAAAAGAAAAAGGGGGAAAAGGGATATTTGTAACGAGATTGATTACCTTGTGAAAGAGGTCGGCCTTCCCCCTAAACTTCGATTCATGACTTTAGTTACTTTACTTTTATTGGATGGCCGTAACAATAACTATGATGAACCCGAGAATTATTTAAGTATTATTTATAATAATCATTAAGTATCGTCGGATGTTGAAAGGGAAAAATAAAATCTCTCACATGGCTATGTCTGGTGGTTCAGTGATGAATGATTAGTGCCATTCATTCAAATATTTTTGTAATAGATGTTTTAAAGTAATAACTGTAACTCGATGATGCTGCAATAAAATTATCTCGTTATTTAATAATTCATTGAAATGTAAAGTATGCTTGACATATGTATTATTAATATTGGCAAGTACTTTTTATATTATTCGGCAATATATGTTTATCTTTTAATAGCCATCATGAGGCTTTAGCATAACTTAACAAATCCGATTCTGTTTTGGTGAAATATTGGTATTCAAAAAACCTTCCAAATAGAGCATAAACTCATCTCAGCCACTGAAATAAAAGTATGTTTAAGATGATAACTGAAATTATATTACGCAGGAAGTACAGTTTTTGTTGCCCATAGCCATGAAAAAGAACAGTATTTTGAACATATATGTTAGTGAAAGATACGATAGTTTCTTTATATAATTTAACCGAAATTAATTTTATTTTTTATTGGAGATCAAATCATGACGATGTTGATAAGTAATAGTTCTGAAACACCTAATATTATACAAGGAGAGGCACCTAAACCAGCCAACAAAAAAACAAAGAATGTATTTTTGCGTGGATTAGTGAAAGTGGGTAATGTTGTTCGCAAATTTATAATAAAATTGTGGAATTGTTGTTGTTTGTCGACTGAGGACAGAAATGTAAATACATATCACTCTATAACAACCAATGTTTCCAGTAATCAATCAATTGTAAATAATGAATTAAATAAATCAAATGTCAGTGGTAAATCAAGTGTCAATGATAAACTAAATTCCGATAATAAATTATATGCCAAAGATGAGTTAAAAACCGATGCTAAGCAAGAAATCAATAAATCAGATGCCAATGCTGGGATAGAAATCACTGCGCCAGATACCGCTGGTACACAAGAATCTAATGTCGATGATATACCAGAAAATATCGAGACTAGCGGAGAAGAATACTTGTCTATTGATAAAAAACAAGAGAACTACACTCGTAATGAGTTTTTATCCATGGTTAAGTATGGTGGAGAGAAAGAAGTAAGAATGGCGTATGACAAGATTATTGAATTAATCAATGAATATAAAAAACAAAAGTCAGATTCAAAAGGTGAAGTATTAAAATCGGTGGTAAGATATAATATTGTTACAAAAGTTATGGAGGAACTCAAATTTTTTGGCTCGAACGTTGCTATCAGTGACTTGCAGACTAACCCCCCTGGCTTGAACGTTAAATTTAGGAGTATTATTAATTATATTTATGATGATAGTTTGTCAGATGATCTTAAATGCTTCGAGAGCGGTTACGAACAAATAATAAATTTACTGACAGTGTTCGAAAGTAAATATGGTGAGCTGTGACAATGTGAATGGGTAGTGTTCACAACTCTGTTTCATTTTGGTAGTGTTCAAAACTCTGTGTCATTTCTTTAGACTTAGAAAAAGAGATGACTATGACAACAGCACCCTTCGATATGAATACCGCTCTCAATGCGCTGCGTGAAGGCAAAGACCTTACCGGCAAAGATGGCATTCTCACACCGCTCATCAAGCAACTCACCGAAGCCGCTATGCAGGCGGAGCTGGATGAACACCTCGCCAATGAAAGCGAGCCAAACCGCAAGAATGGCACTAGTAGCAAGCAAATGAAGAGTTAGCGTTCTTACCGATCTCTACAA
>JAGLCE010000085.1 GCA_023146365.1 Endozoicomonadaceae bacterium | reverse complement strand
TCCGTATCATCAAGACTATGAAGAATTGGATGACTTAGGTCAGTGACTGAGACGAAACGCTCGGGCTGTGTTGTGAAGGATTTTTGCATGCCGATATTTGACCAGAATATGATCGGCTTTGTTGAGTTATGCTGAGGTCTCAATGTGTCAGCCATTCTTGCTTTTTTTTGGATCTTGCTGCCACGCTCCCCAGCAAGGTTTTTGGGGAGTAAACCCCATCTTGTGGAGGACTTTGTTTATCGAAAAATCATTTTATTATAGTCTTTGAAGACCGACTGTCAGACCATGTTTAACTAAGGCAGATACACAAAGTTATTTACAGTCTCTGTTTTTTTCTCATATGTTTTCTCGTGTGTTTTCTTATGAGAGACAAGTCTCTGCCAACTACATGATACTTTTTTACATATCGGACACGTCAAATAATCCTTTGTTGATTTTGAATTTGGCCTTATTTCATTATGTTTTTGTCTTAGATGGTATCTCAGTCCACTTGAGCACTTATAACGTGCTCCGCAATGTTCATAGGCGCACTGATAAGATGAGATCTTCTCATGTGTTTTCTCGTGTGTTTTCTCGTGTGTTTTCTTATGAGAGACAAGTCTCTGCCAACTACATAATACTTTTTTACATATCGGACACGTCAAATAATCCTTTGTTGATTTTGGATTTGGCATTATTTCATTATGTTTTTTTCTTAGATGGTATTTCAGTCCACTTAAGCACTTATAACGTTCTCCGCAATGTTCATAGGTGCACTGATAAGATGAGATATTCTCATGCGTTGCCTTTATATGATGATCTAACTTACTCTTATAGGGGAAACGAGCAGAGCACTCCTGGCAAGCTAATGTTTTTCCCCAAACATGGTGAACATCTTTAATATGACGGTTTAGATTTGGTCTTGATGATTTCACTTTGTTGCAATACACACATTCAAAAAAAGCGTTATCAGATACGGACACTGCTTTATTTTTTGGTTCATTTTTTGGTTCATTTTTTGGTTCATTTTTTGGGTTATCTCTCACACTGAATACATCATCTTTATTATCTATATTCATGACCACTGTCGGGATATTTCCAATCGTTTTTTCGTGAATAGATACATTACGACTAACCTTAAAATCATCCTTGGTACTGACTTCGTCATTAGCATCATCAAACTCTGAAAAATCGATTTTATCAGAATACCATTGGCCAACAACGCTATTTTGTAAATCACTAATTGCTGGAAAACATTCAGATTGATCATAGTATTTTTGAAACGTATCACTCAAATGACTGCTATCATCTTTATCTAACATGGGGGAAAGTCTAGCCATATTAGGCTGTTCATCTTCTTGTGATTTGGAGACATGATGAGCTACGCTCAACGTAGTAGATGACGATGTTTGAGCATTTCCGATATTACCTTGTAAATAAAGATTACTATATGAATCTGGCTCATAAGTATTCGGAAATGAATTTGTCGGCTTACGGGTTTCTGATTCTATAAATAAAGATATTCGATCCATGGTATCACCAATATAAAGTGTTATATTATTAAATAATATTACACAGTCTGTCTATATTATCAACTCAATTTTATGATATTTAAAGTGCAGTTCGCACGATTGTTAGCATACGTTATCAATTAGTTATCAATACTCACTTTTTGTTAGATGTGAAATTAATCTGTATCGGTATTATGATAAAGGTTGTTGAACAGCATGGCATCGTTTTAAATATTAGAGATTGCCTCTCAATGCTTGAGAGCTCTTGAACCCTAAGCGCCCATTTCTCGACGTACTTGTCCTTTTTTAAAAGTCACTTAACTTTTTTAATATTCCATGGCAGCAAAGCCTCAAACTCCTCAACCGTTTCGGCGTAGGGTAGTTTGGTCAATACCTCACGCAGGTATTGGTAGGGTTAAAGCCCGTTCGCTTTTGCTGTTTCTATCAAGCTGTAATGAATAGCGCTGGCCTTGGCCCCTTTTTATTTTTATTGTACAAGTGACTTGATCCCTTTTTTCTTGTTGTGAAGTCACGGATTCAGGACATTATTAACGCCTGAAGATTGAACTTATCCAGCTCAGTATTGTCCTATATTCGTCTCCTATGAAGTTTCTACTTTATAGCAACATAGCAACTCCAGATCATTTAGGTGTAGAGGCAATAAACTTCCTGACACCAGCACATCTCCAAGATGTATTTCCATATTTATACTACGAAAAAATATATGAACATGATGAAAACCAGCTCTTCTAGAGAGCAGAGTCCAGACAATATTACCAATGAACATAACAATATTCAGAATGCATCAAGTAATAACATTCAGGGTGCATCAAGTAATAACATTCCCTGCTCACATGTACTTTTAGCTGATAATGGGAGTCGCTCTTTAGCTGACCGATCAGTAATTAAAAGTAAAAATGTTACGCCGGAAGAATTCATACTACTAATTAAAAACGGAACTTGGTTAAAAAATATTCATTACGTTGTTAATAACGCCCTCACTCTCAAAGATATCCACAACCTGCATAATTTACCCGATTATGTTACCGTAAAAGGTGGGTTATATATTAACGGTTGTAACGACTTAATATATCTGTGCAAAACTCTTGTAGTAGAATATTCTCTTGAGATAGAAAATTGCAATAACTTGAAGTACATTGCTGATCACCTAACCATCAATGCAAGCTTATATATTATCAAGAATAATATTCTAGAGTTTTTAGCGAAAACTTTATTGAACGTGTCAGAAATTTCTATTAATGACTGCTTAAATTTTTCTACTCTACCATGCAATCTAATTTCAGATAGACTTATTATTTCGAGATGTTGCTTGACGCGGATACCCGAAAATCTCATCATGAATGGCGATCTTTTCATTGAGTTATGCCACGACCTAAAGCACACACCAGATTATTTAACTGTATGTGGAAATCTTGAGATTAGCGAGTGTATTAGCCTGACAAATCTGCCTGATCATTTAACAGTAAAGGGTAATCTTTTTATCAATGATTGCAATATGCTTACGTGCGTGAACGGTACATTAGTTGTAGAAGGCAATCTTAGTATCAGAGCGTGCAATAACTTAACGCATTTAGACGACGGAATATTCGTGGGTGGAGATATTGATCTTAGTTCTTGCTCTAGCCTGAGATACATACCTGGTTGGATTGTCAGACTGCGAAAAACATCTAGCGGTAATACGCGTACAGCAATGTTGCAAGAAACAGGTATATCTCGCGAAATAATTGAAGAATTCCGTACTGCTAATGCTCATATATCACCCTCAGATATTGAATTCCAATTCTCCCCAATGCAAGTGTATAACGGATATAAATTCTACAATTTTGATGAGGCTATTAATTTTTGGAAGGATAAGGCTTTATTGCATGGCGAAGTAGAGATTCCAGATATGAGTGTTTTTCTAGCTACTCACCAGAGTAAAGATCTATGCCGGTTTTTAGAACAGCTAACAAGTACAGCTGATTACAATAATGGAGCAACACGGCCCATTTTGGCTCAACGTATAATGAGAACAGTATTATCATTTATAAGCATGGATAAAGATACTATTGAACAGGCTATGTTTATTATAAATATCGGCATTAGTAGCTGTAGTGATCGAGCTAGTCTGGTGTTAGACGAACTGGAAATGGAACCTATGTTAAAGCTGGCTGAAGCCCAAGCTTATGAAAAAAATGATTCAGATAAGTTAAAAGAATTTGGCCAAAAAATGATGATCTTGGATAAAATAAAACTGATTGCCAACAAGCGTATAGCTCAAATCAGAGCTACAAATACATACGTTGATGAAATTGAGGTTTATAGATTTCTTCATATTAAACTGTGCCCTGAATTTGGCCTACCCAATTTAACAAAAGATATGTTATTCCCTGGCTGTGCCGCTTGTGATGATCAGGTCGTTGAAGAGGCAATAAAAGAAATTAAAGAATATTGCAATGACAGCTCTCAATTAGAAAATTACCTTCACAATTGGAATCCATGGCAAAAATACCAACGTTACCAAAACACACCGTCGTTTGAGGAGCTTCAAGTTGTAGATGTTGATAAAATTGAAGTCTGTTGCATTCTTAACAATAACCCTGATCAGATGGTGATTCTAGATAACAAACATATTGGTTACGATGCGCTCAGAAAAACTGTTTCGATAAACGGTAATAATCCGTTCACTAATGCCACATTAAAATGGTCAGACGTACGTCGTCTGAAAAACAAGTAGTTAACATCAATACCTAAAAAACATGAACAAAATTGGTCTGTGTTTTTTATCATAAGAATATTAAGGCAGGATCTCGTTGTTAATACTGGTAACTAGTTTATAACAAATATATGGATGTCCCATATATTTCTCTTTGGCATGAGAACTCCTTGAATAAGTTCAAGGAAGAAGTTCGGCGACTAACCAATCGCAACTGGGGTGTATCCATGCGATACCAACTCTTCAAATTGAGCCAGTACTTACGAGGCTGGATCAATTACTTTGGTATCGCCAAAGGCTATCAACGCTGTGTCGATCTTGATCATTGGATTCGTCGTAAAGTGAGAATGGCCTATTGGCGACAATGGCGAAAGCCACGTACCAAAGTAAGAAATTTGATGAAACGAGGTGTTCATGTAGAATCAGCAGTTGCGTGTGGTATTACCAGTACCAAGAGTAGGCTCCCTGAGGAGAAGGGCCATGGCGTAGCGCTAGAACTCCAGGGATTAATCAAGCGTTGTCTTTAAAGTACTTGAAATCTGAGGGCTTTATTCGTTACGTGATGGTTGGATCAAGCTTCACTATCCTGAGTGAAACGCCCTGTGCGGACTCGCATGCAGGGTGTTGTGGGGGCTGAGGGTTAAATACCCTCGGCTACCCGATTAGCTTTTTCTATATTTCATTCATTGATTCTAATAAAGCGAGACCTCAGCATAACCAGCAACTTTAGCTGCGCTCATTAAACTTTCCTCATTTTGTCATCCATTACGAAACTCACTGGGGCATTTAACGCCAAATAATCGGTTTGATACCTGTTTCTAGTGCTCTGCACCGGTTTTCGACGCACCCACTCCAACAACGCTTCCGTATCATCAAGACTATGAAGAATTGGATGACTTAGGTCAGTGGCTGAGACGAAAAGCTGGGGCTGTGTTGTGAAGGATTTTTGCATGCCGATATTTTACCAGAATATGATCGGCTTTGTTGAGTTATGCTGAGGTCTCACCAAGAAATTCCCTGGAATTTTAAACACGACTGATGGCAAGCCACACTGATGGTAGAGGTTGTAATAGGCAGGGAATTCACTACAATACCTGCTACCATTTTAGGCGTTATCTGAAAGTATTTATGAAAGACTATCAACATGAATTTCTTCGCTTCGCGATAGAGTACGATGTGTTATGTTTTGGTGAGTTCATTTTGAAATCTGGTCGTACGTCCCCCTACTTTTTCAATACTGCTTTATTCAATACTGGCTTGGCGTTGGCTAGGCTGGGGCGTTTTTATGCTCGGGCTCTGGTGGATGCTGATGTGGAATTTGATGTTTTATTTGGGCCTGCTTACAAAGGCATACCTCTTGTATCGACAACCGCCATTGCATTAGCAGATCATCATGGGGTGAATCGGCCTTGGTGTTTTAATCGCAAAGAAGTCAAGAGCTATGGCGAAGGTGGTCGTTTGATAGGAGCGCCGCTGAAAGGTCGCATTGCTATTCTTGATGATGTCATTTCGGCGGGTACGGCTATTGGCGAAGCCATGGGTATTATTGAGCAAGCTGGTGCTAAGCCAAGTGTGGTTTTGATTGCGCTGGATCGTCAGGAGCGTGGGCAAGGTGAGTTGTCTGCCATTCAGCAGGTGAGGGAGGATTTTAATGTGCCAGTGGCCAGTATTGTCAATTTGTGTCAGATGTTGGATTTCGTCCAGGAAGACAAAAAATTGCAGCAGTATGCAGGTGCGATTGAAACGTATGGCAATCAATATGGCAGTAATGACTGAATAAAGAAGCAACATAAAAGCAAGCAGGTAGATTGAACCGTCTATGACAATCACTACGAGTGTTGCTGGCTTTGCTTTGATGGTAGTCTTTCAGCTTGCCTGATGCTATTGAGGCTTGGGAATGGTTGCCGACCCGTTCTGTTGGATGATTAACGAAATACCGTAATGCTCAGACATTCCCACTGCTCAGCCCAATGGTTGGTCGGTTTGTGCTTGAAGCCACTTCGTACATATTGACTGATTCGCCCTTCTGCAACAGCTAATAACAGATTGGCGGTTGCCTGCTGGGTTATCCGGGTACGTAGCCCTTCATTAATTTCTGCATCACGCAGTATCTGCCTAAGCTGGGTTTCCAGACGATCAAAGAGTTGTGCGACGCGTAAACGTAATCGCTCGGTTTCTCCAGCCAGTGCATCACCGTTAAGAATGCGAGTCAGTCCGGGATTTTTCTCGCAAAAGGCCAGCAGCAGTGTCAGAAATTGGTAGCAGCATTTGAGTGGGGTCTGCTCCTCTTTTATGATGAGTGTGATGCGGGTGAAAATCACTTCCTCAATAAACTCAATTAATCCCTCGAACATCTTGGCCTTGCTCGGAAAGTGCCGATAAAGAGCTGCTTCTGAGACGCCAACTTCCTGCGCTAGTTCTGAGGTAGTGATGCGCTCGCCCAGATTGATTTCCAGCATATGCGCAAGGGCATGAAGTATCTGTTCCTTGCGCGATCCTTTGCGCTCTTTACGGGTGGTAGTGCGTGCCTTTTCCATTGGATATATGATCTTGAGCGTTGTGGGTTAGACGCGCAGCACTTATCAGAGATCAAAGATCAGTGATGGTTGTGGTCTCTTTTTATGGACGCCGTTGTTCACAGCCTTCAGTGTACAGCGAATCTTGGACAATATATTGTTGAGTGCGTTAAACAATAGGCTATGCCGATATTCGACGCTTATAGTTTTTTTGATTTGCTTGTGATTCGAAGCAGTTTGTCCATCGGCGGCTGTGATCAGAAATTGATCGAAAGCGTATGATCAATGGCTTTGAGCTGTTCTCGGAACAGGGTTTTGATCTGATTCAGGCGCAGATTATCATACGCCTCAAACCGCAGGACCAGAGTTGGCGAGGTATTGGAGGCGCGCACCAGTCCCCAGCCCCAAGGAAACTCAACTCGGACGCCATCTATGGTAATCATGCGGCCTGCGTTAAACGGGCCTTTGCTGGCGAACTGTTCAATCAAGGAAAACTTGTTCTTATCCGTCACCTGAATATTGATTTCTGGTGTGCTGACACTGTTTGGAAAACGGTTGAAGACTTCGTCTACACTGTCTGGCTGGGAAGATAATATCTCTACCAAACGTGCAGCGCTATAAATGCCGTCATCAAAACCATACCAGCGCTCTTTCAGAAATAGGTGACCGCTCATTTCGCCAGCCAGTAGAGCACCAGTCTCTTTCATCTTGGCTTTGATGAGTGAATGGCCCGTTTTATACATATGGGGTCTCCCGCCGTAACTGCGGATCAGCTTGTCCAGATTGCGAGTGCATTTGACGTCGTAGATCACCTCACAGTTGAGGTTTCGGCTGATGATATCTTTCGCCAGCAACATAAGCAGACGATCAGGAAATATGATCTGGCCTTTATTCGTCACAAGGCCGACACGGTCACCATCACCATCGAAAGCAAGACCCAAGTCTGCGCCGGTTTCGGCGATCTTGGCAATCACATCTTTCAGATTCTCGGGATTGCTTGGATCGGGATGATGGTTAGGGAATTGACCGTCGACATCACAGTAAAGGGGGATGATTTCGCAGCCAAGTGTTTCGAATAGCTGGGGCGCAATAACGCCAGCAACACCGTTGCCACAATCAACAACGATCTTGAGCGGATGTTGAATAGTGATATCATCCAGAATTCGCTCACTATAATTCTCAAGAATCTCTTGCTCGGAGACCTCTCCCATACCGACGCTTAGATCCTGATGAATGATGCGTTGGTAGAGTACTTGAATGGCTTCAGTAGCGAGAGTTTCTCCGCCCAATACGATCTTGAAACCATTATATTTTGGCGGGTTGTGACTGCCGGTAATCATAACGCCGGATTGGATGCCTAGCTCATGCGTCGCATAATAAAGCACGGGCGTTGGAATCGTGCCGATTGTGATGACATTACAGCCACTTTCTGTAAGACCAGCAACTAGGTGATCACGCAATGACGGACTGGAGAGGCGTCCATCCATGCCAACGACCACTGTCGTTTCATGACGAGCCAAGGCTTCTGTACCAATAGCACGACCGAGCAACTCAACGGTGCTCGATGTTAAGTCTCTACCGACGATGCCGCGAATATCATAAGCGCGAAAAATGGAAGCGGGAACGGTATCCGCGTGAATACTGCAAGATGGTGTCATGGTACTCACCTGTTTAGTGCTATTTATTATGGTGCTGTTATTGCTGTGTAGTCGGTGACAGTGATGACCTGCAGGGAGGATGTTATGAATCATACCATCCACTCTCCGGACTATTCAGCTCTGGTAATGCGTTATTTTGGAGCTGCGAAGCCTCACAGTCCAGTGGACATTAAATATGTCGCTTGTCAGGTGCTACCAATGCAGAGTAGGCTATTTTGGGTTCAGTGTCGACCGGAGTGGCCGAATCCACCCTCGCTGCGATCGCTCTCTTCAAACGATTCGACAAGCTCGAAATCCGATTGAACCACTGGAATCAGCACTAGCTGTGCAATTCGATCACCAGGCTGCATAGTAAAGGTTGTGTTACCACGATTCCAGCAAGAAACCATCAGTTGACCTTGGTAGTCGGAGTCAATCAAACCAACTAGATTGCCCAAAACAATGCCGTGTTTGTGACCTAGGCCAGAGCGGGGGAGGATTATGGCTGCTAAAGATGGATCAGCAATATGAATGGCCAATCCGGTTGGTAGCAGTTTAGTCTGGCCTGGCTCTAACGTTAACGGTTCATCCAGTAAAGCGCGAAGGTCAATGCCGGCAGAACCGTCAGTGGCATAGGCTGGCAGTGGAAACTCACACCCTAGTCGCGGATCAAGAATTCGGGCTTTCAGTTTGTGCATAGTGCTCTCGTGTGCTGTGGTTTTCTGGTTTGTCGGTCGAGGAAGCGCTGAGTCAGGATGTCCAGCAGTTGTCGAGCAATTTGATATTTTGATGTGCGTGTCAGCGTATTTTCAAAATCAGGACCGATAATCGTGACAGCGTTTTCATCGCTGTTAAAACCGATGCTGCTGTCGCTGACATCGTTGGCGATAATTAGATCCAGTTTTTTTCGGTGCAGTTTGTCGGTCGCGTAACTGATCACGTTACCGGTTTCTGCAGCAAAGCCCACAACAAAGGGTTTCTGCTTTAATGCGGCGACAGAAGCGACAATATCGGGATTACGTATCAGCGTCAATTGCAGATTGTCATCCGCTACATTCGGATCTTTCTTTATCTTGCTAGTGGCCTCGCTGCTAGGACGGTAGTCTGCGACGGCGGCAGTACTGATGAAGATGTCGCACTCACTGATTGAGTCGTGAACGGCTCGATACATATCCCGAGCACTGGTCACATCAATGCGGGTGACACGAACCGGTGTTTCACGATTGACCGGACCGCTGATCAGGGTGACATTTGCGCCTGCATCAACTGCCGCCTCAGCCAGGGCAAACCCCATTTTTCCGGAACTGTGATTGGCGATGTAACGAACTGGATCAATGGCTTCGAAGGTCGGGCCGGCAGTGATGATCACCCGATACCCTGTTAGAATTTCATGTTTGAATATCTCGCTGAGGTGTTCAATGAGTTCCATGGGTTCAAGCATCCGACCAAGACCGGTTTCTCCGCAAGCTTGCAAGCCCTCGGCAGGGCCGAACTGGTGTACACCACGATCTTCAATAATCTGACGATTATGGCGAGTGGCACTGTCATTCCACATGCCTTGGTTCATGGCCGGCGCCAAACAGAGTGGTGCGCTGGTGGCCAGGCAGAGTGTTGTGAGTAGGTCATTTCCATGACCATTAGCAATCAGAGCCATGAAGTTGGCCGTAGCCGGTGCTACCAAAATAACGTCTGCCCAGTGAGCCAGTTCGATATGGCTCATTCCAGCTTCGGCCTTTGGGTCCAGTAGGTCGGTATGCACCGGGTTGCCGGACAGTGCCTGCATGGTCAGTGGCGTAATGAATTGACAGGCTGCACGTGTCATGACCACATGAACCTCGGCGTTCAACTTGCGCAAGTGTCTGACCAGTTCCGCCGCCTTGTAGGCGGCGATGCCGCCAGTGATGCCGATGAGTATTCGCTTCTTGTTTAGTCGCTGCATTCATGTAACTGCTTGGTGTGAGTCAAGTGGTTATTATAAACATGCCGACAGCGTTAAACCATGCGCAGTGTTCGGAGAGTGAATCTCTGCTATCGTCAGTTTGAGTTGCCTGCTAGATTTCGAGCGGTTTTGGAGGTTGTTAATGGCTGTCTGGACAGAGGCTGTTCCTGGATTTCCAGTCAGGCGATGACGTCGAACGACGCAGAGCGGTATCATTGATACCATTAAGGGGGGGAAAGTGAAACCGTTAACGACAAGATTTCCGAGTGAAGTTCAGTGAGGCTTTTATTTCCTGTTTTTGATCCTGGCAACCTCTAAATCTGATCATATAGCTTGACATGATTTGAACGTCGTATTGTCATTGTGCTGATACTCCATTAAAATGAGTCGCTAAGAGGGGCGGCCTGCAATATGCAGTTTACTGCTTGGAGCTCGAAACAGCGAGAGTCGTGTTTGCGTTGTTCAGTGTTTGTATAAAAAGCAATCGATCATTGTCAGCGGGATTACTTTCTGATATAAAGCCCGCTCTTTGGGTATATTGACTTTCGGCTGAATAGATTTGAGCGGGTCGGCTACTGCCGACCGGGTAGTTCCGGTATGTATGAATAAAGAATCCAGCTTTCGGGCTGGGCAAACGCTTAGAGAGAGGCTCAAATATGTCCAAAGTTTGCCAGGTTACAGGCAAGCGTCCCGTTGTTGGTAACAACGTGTCACACGCTAACAACAGAACGCGTCGTCGTTTTTTGCCAAACCTTCATCATCACCGTTTTTGGGTTGCGTCCGAGAATCGTTTTGTCAGACTGCGTGTCTCCGCCAAGGGTATGCGCATCATCGACAAGAAGGGCATCGACATCGTTTTGGCGGAACTTCGTTCTCGTGGCGAACGTTTCTAAGGCTAGAGAATAGAGGACTACGACGATGGCTAAGGCTGTTCGCGAAAAAATCAAATTGGTATCCACAGCTGGTACTGGTTACTTTTATACCACTACCAAAAATAAGCGTAATACGCCGGACAAATTTGTATTTAAAAAATACGATCCCAAAGTCCGCAAACACGTTGAGTTCAAAGAAGCTAAAATTAAATAAGGTCGGCTTTTGGCAGTCTTGTTATCAAGGTATGTGGTGAGCGTACTATAAACTATAAAACCCGCAACGTTGTGGGTTTTTTTATGGCTGTGTTTTGGTCAATTGAGTCCTTGGCTAACTAGAGTTGCTAGCCGGGCATGCGAACGCATATAACCGTGGTTAACGTTGCCAGGGTGTGGATTGTGACGTTCTGGACGCATTGCTTTTACAGATGATTATTAATGAGGTTTCAGAAATCCGTAGAAGAATACCTAACGATGGAGCGAATAGCGTTAAGCTGCGTATTGCGATTAAATTGATCATCATGAATCAAAATGAGAGTGCTGATATCGTATGAATCGACGAAAGTAGCCAGTGAATGGTAGCGTGATTCATACAATACTTGGCTCTCTTCATAAGTGGAGAATGAATTTATCACAGATGCAGTGAGCTGATAGATAGATTTATACCGTCACTACTCTTTGATAGTCGGATAGTCGGATAGTCCAAGCAAAGAAAAGGAGAGTGGCTCCTCCCTTTCCTTTCGATAGATTGCTGGTTGTTGGATTATTCGGCTACAGCTTCAGCAGTTTTCTGGATAACACAGTCCAAGCGTTTCTTTCCGGTGAGATCCAAGTAAGTTTGGAAATCTTTCGGTAGTCGCCCTGTGGTGGAACCATGCCAAGTGATTGTGTCGCCACTGTTGGTTGTGTACTGGAAAGTGAACCTCTGGATGTTGCGACGCTTTTTGGCAGTAACGCCCTTCTCTTCAGAAGGATCCAAATCGACTAAAGATAGACCTCGTTCAGCCAGTATGCGGTGAACTTCGTTAATGTCATCTAGCTTAGCTTGACGTTTTGCTACATTTTCTGCGATAGCATCTCTCTTTTCAACTAAGATGCCTTGCAGGCGACTGATGATGCGCTCGACATCTTCAATATGGATATCTTTAAATAGTGCACGAATGCGTGTTTTACTAGCTAAACGTTGCTGAATTTCGTCAAAAATATTCATTCAGGTTAACCTCTTGAGTAAATTTGTTGCAATTCTAAGTGAATTAAATGAGATATTCAATATCAATTGTTAATATTACTTCATTGAAAAAACAGTTGCACGTTAATTATTAACCGTGTCACGCATATTTTTTCTTAAATCATCCATTGTTTTTAGTTTTGTCTGTCCTTGTCGTTGCGTGATGGAAGATAGTCGAATTTATTGAGATAAAAAGCTTTACAGAGATAGTTTATCAGTTGCATCGATGAAAATGCTCTATTTTACCAGATGGTTTTTGTTTTTCCGAAAACTTAGCATCGATTGAACGCCGCTATCAGTCTGCCAGTAGCGTTTCTCACTGCCAACAGATCAATAAGTGTATTATGCAGGCTGACCGAAAAAGTGCGATTACACAAAATGTACAGACTCCCACGATGCTAGAGGCTAGAGGCTAGATGATCGGGCGTGTATCCATAGATGAGAACCCATAGATGAGAAGCAGGCTATTGTGATGAAAAAGTGCTCATAGGTGGTTAGTCAGGGTTATAAAATAATTTTGATGGCTCTTGGCTGAACGCTTCAGTAGAAACAGACTGAGTGTCCATGTGCCGTCTAGGGATGCTGATATTATTAAAAACATAATAATGAAATGACTGACAACCAGAGACGATGCATTTTCATGCGATCACATTTGATAATCCTGAATCCGTGACTTCAGGGCAAAATAATTGCCTTAATCCCAGACATCACAAGATCTAAGAGGTAAAACAGACCCATCTGAGTATTTCACTTGTAGGGTGAGTGTTCGTGAAATTGAAAATATAACAATCTGACACCGAATTTTATACCCAGACAGCGAGTCTGTATTTCATCGGCTATGCCATAAATCAACAAACAACATTCAAGAAAACCCTGCACGCTGTTAGCAAAAGGCACGGCATTCCCAATATTGAATTGATTCGAACAGTCAGTGCTCTTTTGGCGACTGATAAAAGCGATTTTGATGCGATAGAAAATATTCGCAATGATGACTGGTTCAAGCGTTGCATGGGTATTCGGCAAATGCCGTCCTCCAGTCGTTTACACCAAAGGTTTGATGAAGGTTCTTCTGCATTGATGCCCATGATGAATGACAGTCTGGCGGAGGTCGTTGTTAATCT
>JAGLCE010000084.1 GCA_023146365.1 Endozoicomonadaceae bacterium | reverse complement strand
ATGAATGGCGTCTTTACCCTTGTTCCAGGCTGAGCCTGTGATCGTCTTGCCATTAAGGGCAACCACTCTACCGTCAGACAGCTTCAATCCGCCAATAACATCCCGTATCCACTGGATAAAAATCTGGCGAAACTCGTCAGGGTCAATGGCCGCAAAGACTCGATTGAAGGTAATAGCAACAGGAATACCACCGGGTAGTTTCAGATGCTTCCGAAGCCATTTTTCTTTCATCACGGCGAACCATCGAATACTGTTCCAATCGTCTGCTCCACAAAGAATCGCACAGACTGATATAAACATGATTTCAGCCAAGATGTGGGTTGTTTTTTTTGGATCACGTGGATCAGTGAGTGTACTAAATTTGAAAAACAGAGATTTGGCAGACATTAGCGCCTTAGGAATCAGGAAAAAGACGCCATTTTACAGGTTTTCAGGCCGTTTGACTGTTCAAATAACGTTCATGTTTTTGCCCTGGGGATTGCACCCTATCGAAGCAGGCAAAAAATGAGTAGTGACAATGCGTATTCTGAGTCCCATCAATAAAAATGGGATCTCCTGCTGACACCGAGGGTAAAATAAATTTATAAATAAACTTCTGATTAAAATCATAGTCAAACAATCTGTAGGACGCTATAGCACTTCATATATGAGGTTTTATATAAAACGTCTTTTAAAAATGAATAATCAGATAAGGCTGTCTTTGATTCAATCTATCTACTTTATTTTTTCAAATAATAAAGTGGCTATTTTAAACAACTATCTCGAGGATATAGAGCAATGGGCGAAAACATAACTAGTTATTTTACAAATAATGATATAGATTATCAAGAAAATAACTCATACACCAAATTGGAATCGGTCACTTTTTTTGCTAAACGAACTGTTAGCATTATTGCTGTAGCCATAGGCGCACTACTATTTCCCGTAGTAGGGCTAGCATTAGGGGCTGAAGAATTTTATAGTAACAGTGAGCAAGGGCTAGATTTATCCACTAGAATCAGACAAGTTCTAGCAGCAACGATGTTTCCCATACCATTAATAGGTCCTCTCTTGTTCTGCGCACTCAGCGATGATAAAACTCCAGAACTGATGCTGCTTTCGGTGGTGTTTGGTGAGGATGATGAAACATCCAACTGTGTTATCGACTACGTCGTCTTATCTATACCTTTTGTATCATCGGCGTTCGCTAGCTATTATCTTATCTGCACGTAAAATAACGAATACATTCGCTCTCCCAGCTCTCGGTGCCTGCATCGTCAATCACTGGGGGGGCGAAATAATAGACTTAATCAGCGTTTTTATTGACATCCTCTGACCACATTCTGTTAGTTAAATTATAAAATTAAGAAGAAACATATAACTATGTTGACGCAGAGTGTAAAACAAACTTATACATAAATGAACTTCCTATTAAAAAAATAGTCCAATAGTGTATAGGGAGTTTATATAAAACGTTTTGTTTTAAGGATGAATCATCATTCGGGTCTCTATTTGATTCAATATTTTTAATTAAGCCTATTATAAGTAAAACTATTGAAGCGCGAAAGTCGTTAATGAAATAGTTCTTTTAAACAATTGTCGAGGTATAGATCAATGAGCAGAGATATAACTAATAATACTACAAATTATCAAGAAAAGCGCCCAAGCACTAAATTGGGTTTGGCTGCTTATTTTGCTACACAAACTGTTAAATTTACTGTTATAGCATTAGGAACACTATGCTTCCCAGCAACAGCAATAGCAATGGGGGTTAAAAGCCTTTGTTGTAACTATAATAGCAACCTGGATCAATCCATTATACTCAGATCAGCTCTAGCATCAGCGGTACTTCCCCTACCATTAATAGGTTCTCCCTTATTCTATAGACTTAGCTATAACAATAGCCTTCCAGGTACAGAGTTGCATCTGGGTGAGTTTGAGGGCCCTATGGAAAGGCTCGAGTACATATTCCTAGCCATTCCATTTATGTCATCGCTGATCTCTAGCATTAATATTATCTCCTCCCTGAAGCAGCTGTTCAAATACTGCTTAGGTGATCATTAGATTCATAGGATCTATAGCAACGTTGATATTTACCATGTTGTTAATAGGTCCTCTTATTATGCGCAATTAGCAATAATAATAAAATTCAGGGTATAACTCTGTTTATGTAGAATGTTCGTCGTCATCCAATGAAAGATCACTTCGTCTATTCATCCATTTTATTTTATCATTTGTCGCTAGCTATAAAATCAACGGTACGATCTGTTACAAATACAGCATGTAATGGACATAACCATGCCCAGCTAAACTTCGTTACTTTTAAAAAACAGCAAATACGACCCTCCCGGTAGCAGCGTCATCAATCGATTAAAAATGATCGAACAATAGACATAATCAGTACTTTTATTGACATTTGCTGACCACCTCCTACTAGTAATATCTATAAAGCTCAACACCGCACGATGAATATCATCATAGACAGAATAGGCAGTCTACTTTAATTAGTTTGACACTCTGTAGCGAGCCAAAAGCAAAATATCTGATTATTAAAACAGATGTATAAATAAATGAACTTTTCACACGATAAAGAACTTAACAGTGAGGCGATACCACTAAAACATAGACCACCAAAGCATATTTTTTCAACAGAAATTGATTGAGGTATGAACTGATGAGTAGGATAGAAGCAGAAGCAACACGTAATAGTATGACAACGACACAGCCTTCATTTATTAAAAAATTAGCGGGTAATGTAGTTGTTTTTGTTAATCGAATAGTTATGATTGTTGCCATAGTCGGCTGCGCAATATTATTTACTTTAACAGGAATATTAGCAGGGGTTAGAACCTTTCTAAGGATTAGTCGTAATTATCATGGAGTAACATTATCAGATAAGCTTCAAGCAGTTATCGCAATAGCTACATATCCCATACCAATAATAGGCCCTGTGTTGTACAAAAGACTTGCTAATGATCATCGTGGGTTCGTTAACGCGAGATTTCTTCCTGATCAAATGGATCGCAATGATTTATTGGTCACGTGCATGCCTTTCGTGTCATCGTATGTCGTTAGCCTTACTATATTCCTACCTGACATAATATATGAAGATTGATCGATTTTCTTGGCGACGCCCATGATTAATTTATTGATTATTGATTAACGCAACGCGTACTGGTGGTTTTCTTGCGAGGAATCGGGTCATCATGAAAATATGGTTCAATTAGGATTCAGAATGACACAAGAAATATCATTATAAACAAAGTAGGCATTTACTTTTAACTAATCTGAATCCGTGACTTTGAATGCATCAAAAATGGCGAGGACTTTTTCATTCAATAAGGGTTATAGTATGAGAAGCTATCATTTATAAACTCACACAGTGGTGAATTTATAGATAACCAGTTTCACCTTTGCAGGTCTTTAATAACAAGGCCTATTAAGTATAGCAATCATCAATGAAGTTACGGATTCAGGACTAATGCCCTTTGGCTGTATTTAAGGTGTTTGTAAATAAAAATGAACTTTTCAGACAATAAATCATCCAATTATTTATGGTAGAGATGATTGTGATGGCTTCGTGTTTGTATAAAACAGTTTCCTATGAATCATCTAACCTAAGACTGAATCATCAGATTCTACGTTAATCTGACATAATTAATTCAAGTCTGTTAAGCAAGACTGTTTTAACGTCGCTATTGAGGTGCCAGAAAATAGGAATGCAAAATACGCCACAGAATCGTTCTGTTGCACAAATTTACTGAGGTATAAACTAATTGGATAAAAATGAACAGCCTAATTCAGGCAGATGAAACATATCTATCCATAAATAGTAATTTACCTGTTTTACACAACCGTTACTTGGAGTAACTTTAAAATGATATATTCAAAAATAAAATACATGTTAGCAACAGCATTGCTGGCAACGTCTGCAGTTTCAGCAGCAAAAGAGATAACTTATGACTATATAGAAGGTAATTACCAGATTATAAATAGTGAACTTGTTAAAAACATTAATGCAAAAGGTAACGCTCTAAATACTTTAGGTTCATTTAGTGTGACGCCTTCATTGGCAATTACAGCAGGTGCTGGATTAACCAGTTTTGATAATTATTTCGACTATGAGTGTGACGTTAATCAATTTTCTCTAGGTCTTACTGGACACATTCCACTGACACAAAATGTAGATTTATTTGGTAATGCTTCGGTGTTACATGCTAGAGCAACATGGCAATTAAATGATAGCTTCTATGACGATGACAATGACTTAGATGAGGAACATGATGACAAAAAGAGTGACAACGGCTACAAGATTAGCTTAGGCCTACGTGCCATGGCTAGCAATGACCTTGAATTAGAGGCTTACATTGCTCAAGGTGAGTTGTTTGATGAGAAAATATACTCATTTGGTACAGCTGCAATATATCATGTTAATCAACAATTAGCATTTGGCGTAGGTTACACAAAGGATGACGATGATAATGAGAATACATCATTAATCGCACGGTTTGCTTTCAAATAAAGAAACATCACCGTAAATGAACTATAAAATATCCTGTTTTCGGGAGGCGCACAAGGTGGGCATTGATGAGGTATTGAAGGGGCTAGACATTAAGCCTGTAGATGAGCCCCAAACGATAAGTGGATTTCACTGCCAGTCATCCCTAGATTACCACCATCTTTATGATGACCAGCACCCATGAGTTATTGATTGCCTTGTGGAACATCCTAAAGACTACAACGTTTATATTGAAGAGATGTTCACCGAAACTACCGATCAAAAAAGAGGGGAGTAATGGCCCTTCTTTCATGTTGCCTAACCCAAAGGACTAGATAATTTTCAGCGGTTCAAATTCCGCAATTTTGGCTTTCCACTCTGCAGGACCTGTCTGGTGAACGGAAGTTCCTTTGCTATCAACGGCAACTGTTACAGGCATATCCTCAACATCAAATTCGTAGATAGCTTCCATACCAAGGTCATCAAACGCCACCACATTGGCATGCTTAACAGCCTGTGCGACCAAGTAAGCCGCTCCGCCAACTGCCATCAGATAAACAGCTTGATTGTCTCTGATAGCTTCAATGGCCGCAGATCCTCGCTCAGCCTTGCCAATCATGCCGATCAGCCCCGTTTTCTCAAGCATCGTTCGGGTAAACTTATCCATTCTTGTAGAGGTTGTTGGCCCTGCTGGGCCCACCACTTCATCTCGCACCGGATCAACAGGTCCAACATAATAGATAAACCGATTTTTCAGATCAACCGGTAGCGCTTCCCCCTTATCGATCATCTCTACCATGCGCTTGTGCGCAGCATCACGCCCTGTCAGCATTTTACCCGAGAGCAATATGGTTTCACCAGGCAGCCAGTCACGGATATCGTCTGCTGTAATAGTATTAAGGTTGACCCGTCGTACCGTATCACCCACTTCCCAGGTAATCTCCGGATAGTCATCCATAACAGGCGGTGTCAAAACGGCAGGGCCTGAGCCATCAAGGGTAAAGTGTGCATGACGAGTGGCAGCGCAGTTTGGGATCATGGCGACCGGCTTTGATGCGGCATGGGTAGGATAATCCATAATTTTGATGTCCAGTACCGTCGTTATCCCCCCTAGACCCTGAGCACCAATACCGAGACTGTTAACCGCTTCAAAGAGTTCCAGACGGAGCTCTTCCACCTTGTTGTTCGGCCCCCGCTCACGTAATTCATGAATATCAATGGGATCCATCAAGGAGTGCTTGGCGAGCAGCACAGCTTTTTCTGCTGTACCACCAATACCGATACCCAGCATACCAGGAGGACACCAGCCAGCTCCCATAGTAGGTACCGTTTTAACCACCCACTCAACAATATCATCAGAGGGGTTCAACATAATCAGCTTGGATTTATTCTCAGAGCCACCGCCTTTAGCTGCGATCTGAACGTCCATCTTATCACCAGGAACCAGACTTATATGAGTGACAGCAGGCGTATTATCTTTGGTATTCTGTCGTTTACCCGCTGGATCCGAAAGGATAGAAGCCCGTAACACATTATCAGGATTCGTATAAGCACGCCGCACCCCTTCGTTGACCAGATCTTCAACCCCCAGCCGAGTATCAAATTTGACATCCATACCAATCGTTAGAAAGACGGTAACGATGCCGGTGTCCTGACACATAGGCCGACGACCCATTGCACACATGCGAGAATTAATCAGAATCTGCGCCATCGCATCCTTAGCAGCCTGAGACTGTTCCTTTTCATAGGCTTCATGCATCGCCTTGATAAAATCAACCGGATGATAATAGGAAATAAACTGTAAAGCATCGGCAATACTTTGCACAAAATCTTCTTCTCGTATGACCGTCATCGCTTTTCGGGCTCCTTTGACTAGCGTATCAGATGATCTACCACCATGGCTGAACACGATAATACATTATCTTGAATAAACGAGTGCATTATACCACTATAAGGTTAAACAGTGACTTTGCGACCAACAGGTGTTTTTTCCCCATCGGTTTCGGATACACACAAGCCTAATCTGACAAAACTTGTCTCATTAAGAACGACCATGACACACATCCAGTTTAATAACCAAACCTATACCGTATCGCCAGGCAAGTCACTACTGGAAGAGCTATTGGCACAAAATTGTCGTATTCCTTGGTCCTGCCGTGCCGGTCTATGTCATTCGTGTCTTATGCAAATGACAGAAGGATCAGTTCCCATTGAAGCCTGCCAAGGTCTCTCTGATGACCAAATGGAAAACGGTTTTTTCCTAGCCTGCCAGTGCTATCCAACGAGTAACATGACCACCCGTTTACCAGAGCGCCATCTGCAAGCCCAGCCTGCGCTCATTACGAGGAAAACCATTCTTTCACCTACGTTGCTAGCCATACGCATTGCACCCCGTATGCCACTGCAATATCGTCCTGGCCAGCATGTTCGTCTATGGAAAAATTCAACCTGTGGCAGTCGATACTGCCTACTGTCTCAACCGGAGACAGCGAGTGAGTTGCTAATCCACGTTGAACGACGCGTTGGCGGAAAGGTGAGCGGCTGGCTATTTGATGAGATCGATAGCGGTACTCAGGTCACTTTAAGCGAACTGGCCGGCCGCTGTTACTATCAGCCCGACAGAGATAACGCTCCGCTGATTATCATAGGCAGTGGCATCGGTATCAGCGCCGCCATGGCAATCACCCGTGACGCACTGATGCTCAGCCACTCAGCCGCATTGATGACACTATTGCACTCACAACATACATCACCTGAGACCTTTTATTTACAGGATCATCAAATCTCTGCTGCCAACCTTCAATGCATCAACGACAACAATCTGCTCCCTATGATTGAAGCGCTATTGTTAGAGCCACGATTCAAGCAAGCACGATTGATGCTAATGGGAGACCCAAAAATCATACGCCCCACTACACGCTATCTGGCTCAGAAAGGGATACCCAAAGCACGAATCATCACTCAGTCTTTTATCGTACAAGTGTCCGATGAATCTCGGCTGGTATGACAGGATTTCGGGTACACATCAGGTATGACGGACACTGTCGAGGTCATCACTATATCTGGATACGGCGCATTATCGAAAGAAAGTTCCACAAACCATGCCGTCCAGCCTGACTTAGGCTCAGCAATAGTAATATCAAATTGGCATGGAGCAGCATCATTAATAGTCAGCTCCTTAGGGTCGTATTGCAAACCGTTCTTCGACAATTCCGTCATGCGAAAATCTCTAGCCTTCGGATTAGTAACCCGCCACAACGTAGCGTGCTTGGGGCAAGTAGCCATACTGGCAGACAATTGGCCTGGCCCTATACTGCTCCAGCTCACCGAAGGTAACATCCGATTTTCAACTCTTGCTCCTAGAAACGCCTCAATGGTGTTCATCATATTAATGATTCCGTCGGCGCTGTGGAACACATAGTGTCGACTATTAGGCAGCACTCGCTGCCAGGTCGGCCCTTTCAGATCATCCAAGTATAGACGAGTAGAATCCGGTGGGAAAAAGTCATCTCCCGAGGCAGTAATAATATATTTAGGCATCGTCAGTCGATTTCGATAACTATAGGGATCTATCATCGTTGACAAGCGAATCATTTCAGGTGAATGTATATAGCTAGCGATGGAACGATCTGATGAATAATAATCTTTCAACGCAGGTATCGGCTTCTGATAAATCTTATCAACATGATCGGCAAACGCTTCGATGTTTAACATATCAATGACCGTAGGCATCAACGAATCTGTTCGAGCATCGACCGCCGCCGTCAGCCATGCAGCCCATCCTCGCTTTGAAGCGCCTGCCAGAACAAAGCTCTCAATCTTCACCCCTTTATAAGACATCAGAGCCTGCACTGTATCCATCGCTCTGACCACGGATTTAACCATGGGAAATTGCAACGGTAGCCTTTCGTTTTCGTCCGGATTCTGCAAAAACTGGTGCCAAGTCCAAGCAACCAGATCATCTTCTTTACGCGGTATACCATCTGAAAAACTCAGGTATTGATTCGGCACATCTTTGAGTTCAACGACCACCGCACCCGTATTGGCTGCAATTCGACTCCAGTCAGCCCGGTTCGATAAATCAGTTGAGGGATCAACCGTTTCAGAATCACGAGAATAGCGAATACCCCCATCAATCAAGAGTAACGCTTTTTTCGAACGAACGTTATTAGGTTGGTAGATCGTCAACCGATGCTTCCATAGCGGGTTAGAGAGACCATGTTTGGCGCCAGCAGCCCAATACTGTGAAACCATACTAACCTGGTAAACTTTTACCTTTGCGTTAGTGATATTCGGCACGGTCTGCCACGACTCAGCCTTCAAATCCCAGTCCCATTTATTATCAATCTGATGGACGTAGTCATCAAGCGCCGTCCTATATACCGATTGTTTTTCAGCGCTAGCACTGCAAGCGAACAGTATCATTGTCGTCAATATTGAAACGGTCATAACGATTGATAATCGATAGCTATTGACCGTCAAACTTACTAAAGCCATACCATTTATTCCTACTAAATATATTGAAACCATATTATACAGAATAGGTGCGTTAAAAGTCAGTTTGCAACAGTAAAAATAGTGTATAAAACCGATCGTTGTCCATTAAGTGTACTAGTAAGTTTTCTCAGTGGTGACAATCTAGAATTAAGCTTTACTCTGCCCATTATTTGGTCGGCCCTGAAAAACTAGCAACGTATTGATTATTAAGATATAAGCTGGACAGCACTGGAACAACCACTTTCCGTGCATTGCAGCGACCAAGGACTAGCAGTAAAGTGATTGGTTTGTCATAAAATTCTCTTATCGGGATGGTTTTGTATTGGAATCTACTAACTTCTTATGTCATGTATAAATGATAATGAGATTGCTGGCAAGCAATAATCATCAATAATAAGAGAAGCTTACTGAAGCTGCTCTATGCCGGTATACTGAGAAAGCATCAGAACACAGGAGACACCCTGTACAAAGCTGGAATTTAACGTTGTCGCTGTCGTCACAGCTAGTGATCCATTATTCGAATCGCTTAGACGACTACATTAGCTTATAGCTCGCTAGGCTGACACGGAACTTCGAACACCTTCTTACACTTTGGTTGTCCAAGATGTAAATATGTCTCGTAATGTTTATGTGGGTCAGTGTTACCAAAAAACACTGTTTTAATTTTTGATTGATGAGCGTTGGACAAGCTATGAATAGCAGCTTGTAAAGCGGTACATGTCATGTGTTCTTTATTACCAAAAACATCATTTTCTCCTATTGGCGTTATGTGCACAACTATCGACTCATTGTTATTTGTTTCATGCAACAATGCATTTCGAATTTGAAGGAACATAATTAAAAACTGCACCATATGAGAAGGTGCTAGGTTACTGTGAAGGTCACGATGTAGACCCTCAGCATTCATTGCACCAATTTGATATATTATTTTTCCAGTTCCAGTTCCAGTTCCAGTTTCATGTTTGTCGCCAACTGTCCATTTAAGCCCCTCAACCTTTTTCTTAGAGTTAATTATTTTTTTTTCAAGGGCACGCCACGCTTTTGCATCCATGTCTGAGCTGTAATACCCTCCACTTGCATGTATGTTCTCGCCCTTATAATTGTTGAAAAAATCAAAAAAAGCCCCAGCATATTGTATCTGGTCACTTTTAATAAGCGTATGAGCTAAAAATTCAGCCCCCCCTCGTTCTTCTCTCACCATGGTAGGGCCGAATGTATCGTCTAAATAAACATCCTCAATGTTATCTTTAATATTATGATCTTTTTTTACCTGCTCTTGATAGTTAAGTTGAGAAGCATTAAGCAGAACAATCTTATCCCCTTTAGAATTATCTTTTATGTAGTGATGTTGCAATATGTAAGGGCCTCTCAAGCACATAAACTTGTCCATAATATCTTTAGATTTTTCAGTAATATTTGATTCAATATTGTCATATCTACATGAAGTTAACTTTTTTAATTGTAGTGCGTAAGCCAATGCTTGGTATGCTTTTGTATTGGTTGTTGTTTTAATAAATTGATAGTCAATAATTACTAATTGCAAGCTCTCTGAGCCAGTAAATATCTCTACTGACATTGATTTTTCATCTGTTTTTTGATCGTCATAATCTTTCGTTTCGTATGTTAGAGGTAAAGTCTGCCCCCTTTCGTGATATATTCCTGAATGAGGATCTGTTTCATGTATTTTAGGTGCTCCATCACTTTTAGATGTTTTAGATGTTTCATCACTTTTAGATGTTTTAGGTGTTTCATCATTTTCAGATGCTTCATCATTTTTAGATGTTTCAGGTGCTTCATCATTTTTAGATGTTTCATGTGCTTCATCATTTTTAGATGTTTCAGGTTCTTCATCATTTTCAGATAATGATGTAACATTACGAATATTTATGTGTATATGTTTATACTCTTTAGCAAAACACGTGTCACCCTTACCAGAAAGATAAGAATCAACCTCAGCAGATTTAACTTCGTAACCACAACAAAATCCAATTAATGCGGCACTACAAGCTTTGACAAAACGAATTACCACGTTAATATTGTCTTTATTCCACACATAGGAAAAAGCACCTTTTCCAGAAAAATTGACTGTTTCCATTATTTACACCTATCAGTACAAATTAACAATACACTATCGGATACGGATATCCATGCAACCGCATGGATACATGGATATAGAAGTAGCATGCTTAAGTCATCAATTGATAAAACAACAGCACACATCTTCGATTACTACCACAATTTAGACAGCAAGCCTCCTGGCAAGTTCCGCCGGATTAAAGAAATAATGGCAATAGACTGTTCGATGTAGACTTTCAAGCGATGTCAGCCCCTAATGTTTTTCAACGGGCTGAAAATTCACCGGTATTCTCTGGGATTATTGTGCTGGGGTGATTGTGCATATTTTATTGTGCGAGCTACAAGAGAAATTACCAGAAACAGCTTTGTAATATGAAGCAAAACAATTTGCTTTGTATGAACGTATTCTGTGTCTTGGCAAACACAGATCGGGGTTTTGCATTGTTCGTCGGAAGCCATCAGAGCAGACTCTGTGTTGATAGCCTGATCCGCTCATCTCACGAACAGACATCCTTCCAGCAGCCAGAGTGAAAGGATAAAAACTTTCACCAAAGACCGTGTTATTCTGTGGTCTGACGTTTAGAAAACACCATCAGAGATTCGGTTTCTCAGTAGTAATGGTGTGCTTTTACATCCATGATCAATAGCGCTCAGTGAAAAGCTGAATCCAACGCATGACTCACTGTCCTCAATCACTGGAAATATGCAAGTCATTCAAACCTCACGGATTCAAGTCTATTGTTATCTAGCGGATGTCTGACTACCGCGGAGGATCGTGATGCATTCGCAATACCTTGATATCAGCCCAGAGGTGTCAAACGCCTTGGCAGCGGGACAGCCAGTCGTCGCGCTCGAATCAACGATCATAAGCCACGGCCTACCTTGGCCTGTCAATATGGAAACTGCGCATGCTGTTGCACAGCTAATTCGGGAAGCGGGTGCTATACCGGCGACCACAGCCCTTATCAATGGACGTATGAAAGCGGGCTTATCCACCGCAGAGATTGAGGCCCTGAGTCGCAATGGCCAACAGACGTGTAAAGCCAGCCGCAGGGATCTGCCGTGGCTTATCGCCACGGGTGGCAGCGGTTCAACCACGGTAGCATCGACCATGATCATTGCAGCATTGGCCGGTATCCGTCTCTTCGCGACCGGCGGCATTGGGGGAGTGCACCGCGGCGCTCAGCAGACCTTTGATATCTCTGCTGACCTACAAGAACTGGCCAGAACCCCAGTTGCCGTCGTCTGTTCCGGGCCCAAGATCATTCTGGATCTTAGCCTGACTCTAGAGTATCTAGAGACGTATGGCGTCACCGTTATCGGTTATGGTACTGACCGGCTACCGGCATTTTATCTTCGGGAAAGTGCTTTTAATGTGGATTGCCGAAGGGATAATCCAGAAAGCGTGGCTGCTATATTGCAGGCTCGCTGGTCACTGGGGTTGGATGGTGGATTACTGGTGGCCAATCCCGTCGACGAGAGCTTGGCGCTGGCAACGGATGACGCTGAACAGATCATGTCGCAAGCAATGCAAGAGATGATCGATGCGGGTGTCAGCGGCAAGGCGATCACTCCCTGGCTACTGACGAGATTGCATGAAATCAGTGGAGGGGAGACGCTGACGACGAATATCGGCCTGATCAAAAGCAATGCACGTCTTGCAGCAGAAATTGCACAGGCGTTTTGTGAATTATCTGAAACACGTTAAGTGAATAGCGACCTATGTCGGATCGTGAATCGTAAAAGTAAGGTCATTGCGATAATGAAACATAACCAACAATCTCATCGCTATCGTCTGTTTTGTGTTCTTGTCAGTCACGTACTATGGTGGATATCTCTCCGTTGACAGCGTGAAAACGGTCTGGATATCGTAACGCATAAAGTGGTTGCTGCCACTTATAACTCCTCCTTTTTCGACTCGCAACAAGGCATTAATATCACTCATGAGTAAGATCAGAACTCTCACTGGCATCACCACCACCGGCACGCCTCATCTCGGCAATTATGTCGGTGCGATCCGTCCGGCCATTGATGCCAGCCAAGTGGATGACAGTCAGTCATTCTACTTCCTGGCGGATTACCATGCGCTGATCAAGTGCTGGGATCCGAAGCGGGTACACGAATCCAGTCGTGAGGTCGCCGCAGCTTGGCTGGCGCTCGGACTGGACACCGACCAAGCGACGTTTTATCGCCAGTCTGATATCCCAGAGATCCCCGAGCTATGCTGGATCCTAACCTGTATGACAGCCAAAGGCCTAATGAATCGTGCCCATGCCTATAAAGGTGCCGTTCAGGAGAATGACGAGACGAATACCAACGATCCTGACAAAGGCATCACCATGGGGTTATTCAGTTATCCCATTTTGATGACCGCAGACATCCTGATGTTCAATGCCAACAAGGTGCCGGTCGGTAAGGATCAGGTTCAGCATTTGGAGATGGCGCGGGATATTGCTAGTCGCTTTAATCACCATTACGGTGATCTGTTCACCCTACCTGAAGCGGTGGTGGAAAAGAAGAGGGCGGTATTAAGAGGTCTTGACGGGCGCAAAATGAGCAAGAGCTACAACAATACGATTCCATTGTTTGTCTCGGATAAAAAGCTACGCAAACTGATAATGAAAATCAAGACTAACAGCCTGGAGCCTGGTGAACCGAAAGATCCGGATAACTGTACTCTGTTTGAAATCTGGTCAGCATTTGCCACCGATGATGAAATTTCGGCCAAGCATCGTCAGTATGAGGAAGGCGCTGGCTGGGGACAGATCAAGCAGGAGCTGTTCGAACACCTTAATGATCATCTGATCGCCCCCCGATCCCGTTATGAGGAGCTGTTGAAAGATCCCGCTTTTATTGAGCAGGAGCTACGCAAAGGGGCTGACAAGGCTCGTAAAGAAGCTGCCATCCGTTTGACGAAAGTTCGCCATGCGATCGGTCTTCGGCCACTGGGTTGAAAAAGAGCCCTGAATTCATACTCATGCCTGGATCCGTGACTTTCAGAACGCAGCTTTCTCACGAACCCAGTTCTTCCACGTGAACTAATACTGAAAAGTTGGCTTATGGTTCTTTCTTAACTCTCTTTCTTAACTCTCTTTGAATTCGTTCCATTTCCAGACTTGAAATTTTTGAAACATCGTGAAATTGCATTTATTGCTTGAAACCAGCATCTCCTTGTATCTCATCTGTTTTGCTTGTCATTAGTTGGAACTTTTCATAATATTTTCACTCAAAGTAGATAGTGATATAGAGAAAGTAAGATTTGAAAACGGCTTACTGATTACATCTGGTCAGTCACGGTTTAAACGTCATTTTTTGAATGATATGATTTAATAACAAGGGGGGTTCCCATGCCAGCCAACACAGTCACCATTAATATTAATCTAACATCCGAGCAGGTTAAGCAGTATTACATGGGTGGGAAAAACCGGGTTCAAGCGTATACAGACGATGGACAAAACATCAGCATCCCTTACGATATCTTGCTTAGATTCGTCACTCATCACGGCATCTATGGTCGGTTTAAGATATCTTACGACAACAATGGCAAGTGCCAAGAGATCAGCCAAGTCGGCTAATGAGCTGTCGGCAGTCCAAGTCCTCAAAAGCACCCAGCAAGCAAAGTAGCCGGTTAAACCAGAGGCGCTCGCCACACCCCCTGACCTGCTCTTTTATCGCAGCGAATAACTGAACAATTATCATCAAACGGTAGTCGTTTATCAGACGTTCGAAGGGGTAATCCTTAACACCGGCATCACACAATGCGCCATGATAGTGCTCTAACAGATGAGCCTCCCGTTGATTCTCTTGTCTTCTTGCCGGCATCCAGTAACTCACCAGAAGTTGCACTAAATCATAGGCAGGTGTCTGGATCGTGGCTTGGTCAAAGTCAAACAAGTAAAAAGGAGTGGACCCTTCTGTCGTACTATGAAAAAAATGCCTGAAGTAACAATCACCATGAGCAATCGTCACCTGTTGCAGTTTTTGCAGACGACCTTGCAGTGTTTTGCGCCAGAGTCTCGGTAGTACCTGTAGGATAACAGCCAATTGATCCAACAATGGTTTGGGGAACTTGTGCTGCACCGCTTGCTTGAAAGCGTGAAATTCCTGCTCTCTTAGCGCTAGGTTCGTAGCGAAATGCTGCTCTCGATCCCAGAAGCAACCTCTGCCAAGTATTGGCGCCGCCTCCTGCAGTAAATTCTGCTGCCAACATTGGCCATGGAAGCAGGCCAATGCTTCCATGATGCCGCATAGCTGTTGGTCATCCGGCGCCTGTTCCATCGTACAGGCTTCCTGCTGAGAGATCAGAACGACATGGCTATCTGTCATGTCATCCATCAATAGATAGCTGAGATTGCCAGGTGAATCATAACCACAAAGACGTACAGGTATCACAGTCTGGCACTGTATCGAGTGCATGTTGAGAAGTCGAAACAGAGCGATTTCTGCCATGCCAGCATAACCAGATCGGCATTTCATCACCATCTGGGTAGGCAGCAGAGGCTGGATATTTTCACTGTAGAACAACTGGAGCCGCACTAGTATTGATGCGTTGTCAGGCACAGATAATCGCGTGTGACAGATATCGATGATACGGCCATGCTGTAGAAGACCACAGCGATAAAATTCAGCGGTCAGCCATGCAGGCGTCACAAATTGGTATGGAAGTAGCGGATTCAACGTATGCCCTGCTTAATGGTCACCATTCAAACCTAACCGTTTCATATACCTTTCAAGCCCATAGCGTATTTCATGACCTGTTTCTGGCCCAGTGTGCACCGTCCTGCGACTGACAATCCAATGTTCCGCAGCAGCTTTAGTGGTACATAATCATTGCTAAACGTGTAATAGAAAGCATCCATCACCCACTGCATCCTGCGATTGGCTGGACGACGGATACGCTCATACTCATTCAGGACTGCAAGTTCACCAAAGGGGCTCTTTTTTTGGTATGCACGGCTGATGATATCAACCAGCGTCGCCACATTCTGAAAGCCCAGATTAACGCCCTGTCCTGCCAGTGGATTAATGGTCTGTGCTGCATCGCCGACCAGAGCGATACCGGGCTTTACATAGCTCAGAGCATGTCGTTTGGTCAGCGGGAAACTGCCTCTTTCCAGCAACTGCTTAATAACGGGGAGTTCCGCTGGATAAGTTTGAACCATTTCGTTGAGGAACGCATCATCCGACAATGCCTTTAAACGCTGCACCTCTTTCGGAAGATTATACCAGACCATGGATGCATAACTGCGTCCGTTGGCATCATCCGATAAAGGTAACAGAGCCAGCGGGCCCGTCGGTGTAAACGCCTGCCAGGTAATATCCAACTGATCTGACGCTATCTCAACCGTCGATACCAGTGCTTGCTGCGTATAGTCTTCACTGTTAAGGCCAATGCCTGCTAGCTGGCGTACCTGTGAATGGGCGCCATCAGCACCCACGACAAGGGGGGCTTCAAAGATAGCACCATCCTTTAATGTCAGGGTCGCTTCTCCAGATTCCCAACAAATGTCGTCTATTACCGACGGACAGAAAAAATCCACACGCTTTAGTTGATCAATCACCTGATGAATAGCGAGCTGAGTAACACGGTTTTCAACAATAAAACCTAGCTGATCCACGGATAGATCGCGACAATCAAACAGTGTCTGATTCGGTCGTTGCAGGATCTCTTTTCCTGTTAGCGGTGCGTGTAGTTTCTCCCAAACCGCCATACGACGATAAGGACACATCCGCATTGTTTCCATCTGCGACCAGGCACCGATATCCCGCAGGAAGTATTCTGTCGCCGGACTTAGGGCTGACACTCGCAAATCCGGCGGCTGATCTGGAGAAAATGCCGATGGCAACGCATGATCAAATAGCGCTACGCTCATTCCCTGCCGCCCCAGCGCACAGCCTACGGCTGAACCGACCATTCCGGCACCTACCACGATCACATCATACCGTCTTGTCATGAGCTCTCCTGACAATTAGACACCCCTGTCGTTGAGTGAAATGGATCGAATATCTCCGTACGGCAAACACGGAAAGCAAGGGTGTCACTGTCTACAGGTGATCAGAAAACCGTAACGCGACCTCTCATGACGGAACAGTGTAATACCGGTACGTCAACGATACCAGAACCGGATGTCCGACCACTGCACACATACGCCATTGCTAGAGAGATCGTCCACCGCATCAGCTTTTCCATGATTTTACTCTCCTTGCGTATTACCATGATCCACATAAAATAGACGAAACCTACAGTATGTTCGGGATGCCTGTACCCTGAAGCACAGCGAACGCATCGAAACCACACTATCATGAGATTGAAGCAAGCCTGTGTCACCCATAGTGATTTTTGACTCTGGAGTCGGTGGACTCAGCATATTTGATGATGTGCACCAGCAGCTACCTTGGCTACCCATGGTTTACTGTTCCGATAACGCCGGTTTTCCTTATGGCTCCAAAAGTGAGGCCGAGGTGGAAGAGCGTGCTAGTCAGTGTCTCACCTATCTGCAAAAAACATATCGTCCGCAAGTGATGGTGATCGCCTGCAATACGGCCAGTACCGTTGCCTTGCCTCGGGCTCGTCAGGTGCTGTCGGTTCCGGTCATTGGTGTGGTACCTGCTATTAAGACAGCCGCCAGCCTCTCCAAAAATCACTGCATTGGTCTGCTAGCGACACGAGGTACAATTAAGCGTCCTTACACCGATCAACTGATTCGGGAGTTTGCCAGTCACTGTGAGGTCATCCGGATCGGATCATCAGAATTGGTACATCTGGTCGAGCAACAATTGCGTGGTCTGCCAATCAATCAAGCATACCTTTCAGAGATTCTGTCACCGTTCTTCGACAGGCTACAATCGCCCGACCATATCGTGCTGGGCTGTACCCATTTCCCCCTGATAAAAGCCGAGCTATCCATCTCCGCACCCGACGTCTGCTGGGTAGACTCCGGACTGGCGATAGCAAGACAGGTCAGCACGCTTGTCTCACAAAGCGAGACGACACCAAAGCAGGCGACGCATAGAGCGGTGTTCACACAGGCCAGCGACACTATCGAAGCCCTTCGGCCAGCATTACACGCACGAGGCATTGACGATGTTCAGCTGGTTGCGCAAGAATAAAGTGTATAAAGAGAGGTGATCTTTTCTGTCAATGGCAGTCTCTTGCCAAGTCACCAAGCACCTGCCGCTCGCTCAAGCGAAGACGCTCTGATTTTCTCAGTGTTTTCGTTGATATCACCTATGGTTCACCCTCCTGATGGTGCTTCATCAATCTTCGGCCACTTTAGCAGCACTTCCATATTATCAAGGCTACAAAGAACTTGGGCTCGATTGTAAGAATTTTTTGTAAGGATTTTTGCATACCGAAATTTGACCAACATATGATCGGCTTTGTTGAACGATGCTGAGGTCTCATACCCAATAAATAAACTTTCTACGTACTAGCAAATATGAACACCTTTGCAGTTACAGTTTTCGATATTGGTTTTAAGGATTACTGATCTATTTTTGCATCTATCATTGGTTTATTCATGGCAACATCTATTGTCAACTCCAAATAAATAAAGCGTTACTACCTAAAGTGTAGCAGCGCTTTATTTTGTCGATTGGATTCAATGAACCCTACAGCTCATTTTGTTGATTCTCATCATTTTTTTTTGATCCGATACCACAAATATTCATAATAGCCATGATGGGGCCAGAGCAGGCATAGACCAAGAAAATCATCATTAATACGCGTGGCGGATCAGTAAAGATCACCGCAAAACATAGCACTACCACCAGAATAAAGAAAAACGGTACACGTCCATTTAAATTCAGTTGTTTAAAGCTACTATAGTGAAAGTTACTGATCATCAGAATACCTGACAAGCCCGTAACCAATACGGCCAACATAGCGATCACTACTTGAGATCCATCAACACCGTAATCGCTGAATGCCCACACCATACCAGCAACAAGCGCTGCAGCCGACGGACTGGGCAGGCCCGTAAAAAAGCGGTGATCAGTAGTTTCGACCTGGGTATTAAATCGCGCCAGTCGAAGCGCAGCACAAGCGACATAGATAAATGCGACCATCCAGCCAAACTTATTAAACTCCTGCAGTGCCCAGCTAAATGACAGCAGCGCTGGAGCCACACCAAAGGAGACCATGTCAGAAAGACTGTCGTATTCAGCGCCAAATTTGCTTTGGGCATTAACGAAGCGAGCAACTCGACCATCGATACCGTCCAGAATCATGGCGACAAAAATCGCAATTGCAGCAGCGCTGAAGGCACCGGTCATTGAACTGATTACCGCAGAAAAACCACTGAACAACGCCGCTGTTGTCAGCAAGTTTGGCAATAGGTAAACGCCTTTTCGACGAACCTGCTGTCCATCTTCTACCACGTCTTCGATATGCTCATCGACGGGAAGCGCGACATCGACGACTTTATCGTCTTTCTTTTTCGATTGATCAACCATTTACGCATTTCCGAGTACTAACAAAAAGAGAAGGCCACTTTCAATTACGAAAAAACCGCCTTGTGTATACACCAGAGGAGCTGACATGACGCATACCGATTTTCCTGAAGCGCATCGACAGAAATCAAATATGATTCTCATGATGGCCCGAATACTATTTTTATTGTGAACATTGCCAAAAACTACTGATAACGGACGATCTGCTCTTCAGATAGCTCAAACAATGAACGGCTCACTGTGAGCGCTTCTCACCCAAAGCGATATCCGTCATACCAGCTCTCACCCGTTTCGACCAACTAGGCAGTATAGATTGGTGGAGGCACATTCACAATTTGACCACATAAAATATCTGCACAGCGCTTCATTCCCTCCCGCAACAGAGCTGACGCTTTGAGTTTAACTAGCATCAAAACGCAAGGAGGCTCTGGGTATACGGACCTGTCCCGCTTTGGCAAGAGGCGTTGCAAAGGCGGCAAACGTAAGACTGGACGCACCATGATTTCAAATCGTTTTTCGTTCCCACTCTCTAGCGTGAGAATGCATACTTTACTTACCGTTATCTAGCAACCTCCAGAACCCACTGTCGCCATCAATAGTTTCTGACACCAAAGTATGAAAGTGGCAACGGTTTTATCTGCATACACCTTTGGACACACATTTTTTCTAAATGTTCCAGTGAGTTTAGACATATTATCACCGTATCCAGATGTGTAGTACAGGAGGGAGGGATCCAGTGTAATATTATTAAGGTGAGACCTCAGCATAACTCAACAAATCCGATCATATTCTGGCAAAATATAGGCATTCAAAAAGCCTTCACAACACAGCCAAAACTTTTTTCCTAAGCCATTAAGCTAAATCATCCAGCTCTTCATAGCCTCGATGATACGGAAGCTTTGCTGGAATGGTCAGAGATTGAGAAGTTGCTTTCCTCACTCCATACCTCTAAAGCAGGTCGCCCCATCTGAGACTTTACCTGCCGACTCCCAGAGTTAGTTATTTTATAAAATTTGGTCGCCACTGTAGACTGTTGCGATGAGCCGCCTCAGCGTCATAAGCCTTAGGAAGTCAGCGTTTCAGCGCCAAGGAGACTGTGTTATTGGAGCGTTGTATGTAATCACCCATCCTGCACGCCGAAAATACACGTTTACGGAGGAATTGATCTGGTATCGTTCAGGCCAGAGTCAGCTGCTTGTAAGAGTTTTCCATGTGGTCATCTGATTCGTTGTGCGGGAACTACAGCCTACGAACAGCTGGCTATCAAATCCATTCCAAGTGTGTCGGTTATTGTGGAAATCTAGGTGATAACACTTTTTGTTAGTGATAATCGATGCATGATTCTCTACACTTTTCATGAGTAACATGAAGTACCAAAGGGGTAAATATTTAAAGTTATGAATTCAACTGATGAAGTCAACGGCATATCAAAGCCCACTGTTGGCTTGCCTGTTGATTTTGATAATCGATTAAGGTCATCGTCTAAAAACACGTCGAGTATCCCCTCTGGGCACTTTGAGGGTGATCAATATCCACAGTTCTCTAATAATGGAGTTTTCTCTGGCAGGGCAATCTATAGTACGTCGAATAACCTTATCCCACTGAGGTCGAGCAGAGTAGCACCTGATACTGGAAGCAAGACATCCACTGTCAGTTGTCTTGTTGATCCTGCTAATCGACTTGGGGCATCGCCATCGTTTGAAAGCTCGCTGATGGATTCTGGACGTTCAGTGTCCAACCGGTCTGTGGTAAATCCATATTCACAGGTAGCGGAGTGGACAGAAATTTTCAGTGACATCCAAACCTATAATTCTGCTACTGGAGACGAGTCAACAGCCAATACAGATCCATCAATCAGCGCTCCAAGTCATGCTGCAGAGCTTGCAAACTGTCCGATTCAAGGAATCCTCGCTGAGGAGAAATACTTCCGGTGCGACATCTGCTTCAGGGTCTACAAGTATCAGTGCCACTTCACAAAGCACTTGATAGAGCATGAGTCTGAAGTCGGCGCATGCGATATTTGTGGCAAGGTCTACCAGCATAAGAGCAGCCTCGTAGAGCACTTGAAACTCCATACTGAGATTGGTAAACCCTGCCTATGCGATTTGTGCGGCAAGAGATTCCGAACTCTATTTCATCTGAAAGAGCACTTGAAAACCCATACTGGGGAGAGACCCTTCATGTGCAACATCTGCTTCAAGAGATTCAAACAGAGGAGCCACCTCACACGACACGTAATAAAGCTACACCACGATCAGAATACACAACACTAATCGTGCACGAAATGCGAGAGAAGATTCACGCAGAAGGCTTCCCTCCAAAAACACATACTAAAACTCCACACCAACCCCAAACTCCAGGATAAACCCATCCCAAAACAGAAAGAATTGCCTTAACCTCTGGGCAGCACAGGGCTTAAGAGGTAAAACAGACCCCACTGAGTATTTCACTTGGAGGGTGAGTTTCCGTGAAATTGAAAATAAAACAATCTGACACCGAATGTTATACCCCGAAAGCGGGTCTGTCTTAAGAAAATTCTGCGATCTTGAGAGTCTGTTTGATCCATTTTAAAAACAATTTAATCTGTCAGCGTTTTGTGTAAAGTGCGGCAATTTCTTTGGCGGTACAAAATATTATGCAGTCATGGATTCAGATCAATAGTTCTTGGCTAAATCAACGAATTCAGATGTAAATGAAATAATGAATAATATTAATTACCGAAAATGAACTTTCTTCTATTTTTTTTGTCAAACCATATAGCAATGAAGATGTGTTTTATTCAACAAATACATTTTGAAATTGAAAGGAGCTTGTTTAAATTATGGATGTTTATTTTATAAATAAAACTGAAATCAGTAAACATCCGATTTGTTACCATAAAAAACAAAGCGATATAAAAAATGTTCCACGAAGTATTTTAGCCATTCCTTTTATAAGTACATTCTATTTTGTTTATCGTTCGGTTATGCATGTTAACCCTGTCAGCGATAAAGATATCGCTAGGCGATCGGTAAGAAATGTGGTTGCAGTTTTTGCCGGTTTTGCTGGGACCCTATTATTCCCTGTCACTGCAGTGGCATTGATTATTTCTGCTTCAATTCAATATGATATCAAATCTTCTTATGCGTTATATATTGGCTTATTGGCAATACCTTTTGTTAATAGTGTTGTTGTATTAAGCGCATCCATTTTGCACTCATATTATTCAGATTTATTATTTGAAAATCCATCTTTGGATGCAAGTGATGTTGATACTTTATTTCCTTATTCAACTGTTATATCAGATCTTGATGATACTGTTTGGCCTGCTCTTTTCGATTCATGCGAAGAGTTAGAAAATGGTATTTATAAAGGATATCACAAGTTAGTCACGCAACTTAAAGGTGAGCATGGGCGAGAGTATTTTGTGACCGCAGGGCCGAACATTCCATGTTTACACGTAAAAAGTAAATTAAAAAAAGCTGAACTTTCCTATGAGAAAATACTTTATGGTAATTTAATTTATTCTATTATTGCTATACTGGGATTCCCGGAAAAAATGATTAATAGAAAATGCAAACAAATAAATGATATTGCTATTCACACGAAAGGACTTCTGTATTTTATAGGAGATATGGGTCAAAATGATTTCGACGTAATCTTAGAAACATTTAAATCTGACACTCCTAGAAAAATTGACATTGCTATTTTTCATACCTTTAAAGGTTGCCGGAATCGAACCAAAAATGTTCCTATACAATATAAGGATAGAATGTTTTTTGTTGATAACTATCAAGAGGCGATAGATATATTGTCAAAGAAAAATATTATTTCTTATTAACTGTTTCTTGGTAGACTGTTTTCGGTTAGATGTATTATTGATACATTAATAAATATACGCTTTTATGGATTGTAGTGTTATTATACAGCGTGCGTGACAAACGTCTTATATTTTAAAGAATGAATAGTTGTATTTTTAATATTCAATCATATTTTAAACTACGCAAAGCAGTAGCTCTTTGTTAGATATTACTTAGCCTGCCCTGAGAAACCATCTTTTCCAACAGTTTCAACTGCATCACCACACTTCCCATCATTTAAGTTGGACGTCAACAAAGCAATCATTAAGCGAATGGGCTTTACTGCTAGCCCTTAATCGCTGCACTGCACGGAAAGTTGTTGTTTCAACGATACCTAGCTTATCGTTCTTCCCTGTGCCTAGATGTTTGCTCTCACATGATGGTATTCCTTTTAGGAGCTACCCATTGTTCCTCGCTCAAGATATACTAGAGGAGCTTATTGCGTCATTTCAAGGTGCCCAAGAATGAAGATTCATCCTAGTGCAAGAACCACTCTGATGTTGCGAGAAGAAATCCATCACTCGAAAGAGAGCCAAGCGTCACTGGCCAAGAAATATAACGTTACTCGCCTCACTATCAAGAAGTGGCAGAAGCGAGAAATATTTGCAGATAAGAGTCATCGGCTAGATGATCTAAAAACAGCCCCTGTCTGAGGCCCAAGAGCAGGCGGTTGAGCGTTGCGTAAAACGTTACTGCTTCCTTTGGATGACCTCTGGTTGTCGCCAAAATCTTTATCAATGAGAACGTTTCACGGGCTGGATTACATCGCTGGGGAGAAAAGTCTCCATTTAAGCAAGGAGTACAAAGTTTGCAGGGTGAAGGTTGATGCTTGCATGACCTTAGCCTGTAGAGTGCGGTTTTGTGGAAGCCGAAGCCTGCCCAGCGTTCTATCGTTGTGGGACGTAGCCAAGATGCGCATCAGGCTACTTTATCGGTTATTAGTGATTTGAGTGCGCTTCGCTTATCAGCGGCTTTAATATCTTTGGCTAGCGATAAGTGCCAGAGCGTTGAGTATCTTTGTGTTCATTGGCATCGCTCATTCTTTATATTCTCAAACGGATATCTAAATGTGGTGGATTGATTGCACTACATATAGAGTTGCAGGCTTATGTTGGTGTGGTAGAATTTTTCTATCCAAATGATCTTGTGGTAGACGCTGAACCATGTTTCAGATTGGTTTATATCCTGTCGCGATTCTGGAAATCATCTATGTTTGTTTGTAGTTTAAATGCATGTACGCTGGCTTGTATCTTTTCAACCGTTGTTCTGTTCGGTGGTTGCCAAGTGGTGCCAGGCAATGATGATACTACTCGTACAAATAATAGTGCTGACCCCAAAAATAATGGTACTCCCCCCCCAAATAATAGCGCTGATCCTATTAGTGGTACCAGCGAACAGCCATCACTACCGATCAAGCCGGAAAAAGATAGCGAAAAGCCTCAATGTCACCCTGGGATTACCCGAACCAAAATCGTTTACAAGTCGGTCGAGATTGACCACAAAATGGTGCTCGGTGCTATAGAAACAGTTACGTTTGAATGCTTGGGACTTATGCTGGACGCTCGTATCGACACCGGTGCCATTACATCATCTCTGAGCTCAACGAATATGCGTCTATTCGAGCGGGATGGCAAACCATGGGTCAGTTTCCGAGTAAACGGCAATAAACATAACAAACACAATAAAAAAAATAAAAAAAAGCATGTGTTTGAACGTCGAATCGTGCGCAATATCATGATCAAGCGTCATGACGAGGAGCCGCAGTTGCGGCCAGTGGTCAAGCTAAAGATACGAATTGGCAAGATTGAGCAGGTAGCTGAATTCACGCTGACAGATCGCACTAAGTTCGACTTCCCTGTACTGATTGGAAGAAATATTCTAACTGACATAGCCATTGTCGATGCTAGTCATGAGTATCTAGCGTCCAAAAAGACAATGATCAATGGTGAGTAGTTATGAGCAATAAAATACAGATGCGATTGGTGGTAATAATATTAATCGCTATTGGCTTGGGAGTTGCTACCTATCGGCACATGGTCTTGGGTTTTCCGATATTTCCAGGAGAGCATACCACGGTTTGGGAAGTGGAAGCACAGATTGAGTTCAAGGTAGAGGATGGTCCGATTACGGTCTCCTTGGCGATGCCGGAGCCCCATTCCCGTTTTTTTGTTGTGGATGATTTCTTCGCTTCGCCCAACTACGGTTTTCGAAAGATTAATGAAGACGGCATTGAACGGGCTGAATGGACTCGTCGAGAAGCAACGGGCAAGCAGGTTCTTTACTATAAAATTAAGGTGCACGATAACGGTCATGAGATGGCAGGAAGCGAGCGTCAGGTATTAGACTATACGGCTTCAGAGTCATTTAATGGTTACTTGCCGGAGCTGGTTGGATCCCAGCGAGTGGCTGCTATTGGTCTGCTGAAAGAGGTAAAACAATACTCCTCGAACGATATCAGTATGGCCAGCCTGCTAGTGCAGCAACTTAACCAGATGGATACCAATCCCAATGTGAAGATTCTGCTGGACTCTGTCGAGTATGGGCAGTCCCGTGCGGTTCTGTTGATGCAGTTGATGCGCTTAATGGAGAAGCCGGTTCGTATGGTACGGGGCGTTCATCTGGAGAATGGTCGTCGCAAACAACCGTTGATGGAAATGGTGGAGATCCTGACCAGCAAAGGCTGGATGATGGTGGATCCTGAGTCGGGTCAGGTGGGCGTACCCGACCTTTTTCTTCCTTGGCAGCGTGGTGGCGTCTCCCTGCTGGATGTGACCGGTGGTTATGACTCCCGAATGAACTTTTCAGTCATCTCACGCACTGTTCCGCTTCGTGATATGGCGATCCACGAAGGGCTGATGGAGCATGCCGCCTTGATAGATTTCTCGCTTTACAGCCTGCCGATTGAAGAACAGAACGCTTACCGTTATATTCTCTTGGTTCCTATCGGTACCCTGATTGTTGTTCTTATGCGGATACTGGTGGGGCTCAAAACCAGCGGCACATTTATGCCGGTTCTGATAGCCCTGGCTTTTCTGCAGACTAAACTGCTGCCTGGGCTGATGATTTTTTTGATCATTGTTTCCATCGGTTTGTGGATACGATTTATCCTCAGTCGACTCAATTTGCTGCTGGTAGCGAGAATATCGGCGGTGATGATTGTGGTGATCGGCATCATGGCTAGCATGAGTATTTTGAGTTACAAAATGGGGATACGACAGACGATGTCGGTCACTTTCTTCCCTATGATTATTCTGGCTTGGACGATTGAACGGCTGTCCATCCAGTGGGAAGAGCAAGGGCCAAGAGATGTTTTTGTCAGTGGCGGCGGCAGCTTGCTGGTGGCGATTATCAGCTATTTTGCAATGACCAACCGGCTGATAGAGCATATAACGTTCAATTTCCCAGAGATTGTCCTAGTGGTGTTGGCTGTGACGTTGTTGCTTGGGCAATACACTGGTTATCGATTATTCGAACTACATCGTTTCAAACCTTTGGTCGAGCGCTGAGCAATGGGTTTAATAGCGTTTTTTAACCGACGAAAAGCGTTGCATGAACTCGGTATACTGGGGATGAATCAACGTAACCATGCCTATATCCATCGTTATAATCCGCGTTTCCGTTTCCCCTTGGTTGATAATAAACTGTCCAGTAAGACCCTAGCGATCAAGGCCGGCATTGCTGTTCCAGCGTTGATTGATGTGGTTACAACACAGCATGATATCATTCGCTTGAAGCCAGAACTCGACAAGCTGGAGGGGTTTGTGGCCAAGCCGGCACATGGTAGTGGCGGTAAGGGTATTTTGGTGATAGTTGGCAGAGACGGTGAATATTATCTCAAAGCCAGTGGTGAACGGTGGACGTTTAATGATATTGAGCGTCATATGTCTAATACTTTGGGCGGACTCTACAGTCTGGGTGGCAGCAGTGATGTTGCAATGATTGAAGCTCTAGTCCGCGCAGATAGCATATTTGATAACTATAGCTGCGAAGGGGTTCCGGATATCCGTACGATAGTCTTCAAGGGATTTCCAATAATGGCTATGCTGCGACTGGCAACCTGCGCGTCTGATGGCAAGGCCAACCTGCATCAGGGAGCCGTGGGTGTTGGGCTGGATGTCGCTACTGGCAAGGGGTTGCAAGCGGTGCAGTTTGATCGAATAGTGACACACCATCCGGATACTGGGTATGCTTTTGCAGGGTTTGTTGTGCCACACTGGCATCGTAATCTGGAGCTGGCGGCGGCCTGCTATGATATGACTGGACTAGGCTATCTTGGTGTTGATATGGTGTTGGATAAGGTTCATGGACCGTTAATTTTGGAGCTGAATGCGCGTCCTGGATTGGCAATCCAGATTGCCAATGGAGCAGGGCTGTTGCCAAGGTTGCAGAAGATTGCAACCTTGGGGGATGTAACAATGTCTGTTGACGAACGGGTGGCTTATAGTATTCAACATTTTGGTATGCAAAAAGTGATATCAGAAATTCCTATTGACTAGGAGAGAGCGTCTATTGTGTCGTTTATAGGTAACAACAGGTCGCTCATCGCTCGCTTGTTTTACGGCTGTCGTTTGTTGAGAAAGAGAAAATAGTTGTGCTGCTGAGGCACAACCATCGTTAACACGGCACGGAGAGTGTAATAGTGCAGGAAACACCAGTGCCTGAGCTTCACCTGGGTACTCCTATCCTGTAAAATACTCGAGACACTGTAAAACGGAAACCGTGGATATGAGGCGTGAACTGGCGATTGAATTTTCCCGAGTGACCGAAGCCGCTGCCCTTGCAGGTTACAAGTGGCTAGGACGAGGAGACAAAAATGCCGCAGATGGTGCCGCTGTCGAGAGCATGCGAACCCTGCTGAATCAGGTGCAGATTGATGGCGAGATTGTGATCGGAGAAGGTGAAATTGATGATGCGCCAATGCTGTTCATCGGGGAGCGTGTTGGTCGTGGGGTGGGCGATGCCGTCGACATTGCTGTTGACCCTATCGAAGGTACTCGGATGACTGCCATGGGGCAATCCAATGCGATTTCGGTACTGGCAGTCGGCGAAAAAGGCTGTTTCCTCACAGCACCCGATATGTACATGGAAAAGCTGGTGGTAGGGCCTGGTGCCCGCGGGGTGATTGATTTGAATCAATCTTTGACGGAAAACCTTTACGGTGTCGCAAAGGCACTGGGTAAGCCCATTGAGGAGCTAACGGTCATCACACTTGCGAAGCCTCGTCATGATGCGGTGATTTGCGAAATGCAGCAGATGGGTGCCAAAGTGTTTGCGATTCCTGATGGGGATGTGGCGGCTTCCATCCTGACCTGCATGCCAGACAGTGACGTGGATGTTATGTATTGTATCGGTGGCGCACCTGAAGGGGTGATTTCTGCTGCGGTGATTCGAGCCTTGGATGGTGATTTCCAAGGACGCTTGTTACCGCGCCATGAAGCGAAGGGCGATACACCAGAGAATCGAGCAGCCGGCGAGGTTGAGATTCGTCGTTGCTATGATATGGAGATTGAGCCTGGTCGCATACTGCCGCTTGATCGCTTGGTCAGTTCCGACAATATTATCTTCTCAGCAACCGGTATTACCAAAGGTGATTTACTGGATGGCGTACACCGTCAGGGGAGTGTCGCTACCACTGAGACACTGCTTATTCGTGGTAAGTCCCGTACGATTCGCCGTATTCAGTCTACTCATTATCTGGAGCGTAAAGATCCGGATATTCGTCAAAATGTACTCTAAGCCAGCAAAATGCGTTCAGTGGGATGCTTTTGAGTGACATACGCTTTCTGCCAACTGTTTGGAAAGTCCTTGGCGACTTTACTGATTCAGACTAAGCCTACGCATGTCGACTGAAGGCGTTTAGCGCTAGCGTCGACTCCAGTGTATTCGATATCTTTAGTGAGCATGGATTAGTGCTACTATGGTAGACTTTTCGATGCAACTCTGTAGGTGCCTGTGATTACGACTATGACGGATTTTGCTTCACTTCCACTGCCGTTAGCCATGCTGGATAATCTGAAAATGCTTGGATACCGAGAGATGACTCCGATTCAGGCAAAAAGTCTACCCATCGTCCTGACTCAGCAGGATTTGATCGCCCAGGCAAAGACCGGTAGCGGCAAAACTGCCGCCTTTGGTATCGGTTTGCTGGCTCATCTCAATGTTCGGCAATTTCAGGTGCAGGCGTTGGTGTTGTGTCCGACCCGTGAGCTGGCAGATCAAGTAGGCAAGGAGATCCGTCGGCTGGCGCGCTGCACCCATAACGTGAAGGTAGTGACACTCTGTGGAGGTATGTCGCTAGGGTCTCAGATAGGCTCGTTAGAGCATGGCGCTCATATTGTAGTGGGTACGCCAGGACGAATTCAGGAACTCCTACGCAAGCACGTACTGAAGCTTTCATCATTGAAAGTGCTGGTGCTTGATGAAGCAGATCGGATGCTGGATATGGGCTTTCAGGAGAGTATTAACCGTATTATTGATGAAGCCCCGAAAAAGCGGCAGACCTTGCTGTTTTCTGCAACTTACTCTGATGAAGTTCGTCGAATAAGCCGCACGATTCAGACATCGCCTGTTGAAATTCGGGTGGAATCTCACCATAGCAATGCCGACATTGAGCAGCGCTTCTATGAAGTGGAGATGAATCAGCGATTGCCGGTTCTAGCGAAATTGCTGACTCACTACCGACCCCATTCAGCCGTTGTATTCTGCAATACCAAACGCTTCTGTCAGGTAGTGTCTGACGATCTGCAACAACGTGGCTTTCAGGCGCAGGCGCTGCATGGAGATCTGGAGCAACGAGTCCGTGATCAGACCTTGGTACGGTTTGCCAACAAGAGCTGTTCGGTACTGGTAGCGACGGATGTGGCAGCGCGCGGTTTGGATATTCGAGATCTGGAGATCGTGATTAATCTGGAGTTGTCACAGGATCCTGAGGTACATGTTCACCGTATCGGACGTACGGGCCGAGCCGGTCAGACGGGGCTGGCGTTAAGCCTGTTCAGCGCTTCAGAGGCTTACAGGCTCCAGGCCATTGAAGCTAACCAGCAGCAAGCGTTGACAATCGCCAAAACAGATGCACTGATAATGAATAACCCAGCCGCATTCAGGGCACCCATGGTCACGCTCTGTATTGATGGTGGTCGTAAGAACAAAATTCGGCCAGGCGATATTCTGGGAGCGCTGACCGGTCAGTCTGGCATAGTAGGCAGCGAAGTGGGCAAAATCGATATCTTTGATTTCTGTACTTATGTCGCAATTAAGCGGGAAGTAGCTAATCAGGCTTTAAAACATTTAACATCAGAAAAGGTTAAGGGGCGTGCCTTTAAGGTGCGCAAGTTGCGCTGAGAAAATGCCAGCTGAGTGTCACTGTCTGGTGGTTGTCTATCCGGTGGTTATCTTCACCAAGATAACGCTTCTATGGTTGGCGTCCAAGAAGCTGATACCGCTCTATAGGCTGAAGCGAGACCTGGCGTTTAATCAGCGCACTCGTAGAGATGCATTAACTTAACAATGTATCGTTTTAACTGAAGAGTCTCAGGGCTTTCCGCACCCTCTGCTATTTTCCTTTTCTCAGATCTGTTTTATTGTTGGGTGGCAGTTGTGTATTGTCATGGTCAACGGAGAATCACTAGATATTGTCAGCAAAGCGGCGACATGGAGAATATTGATGCTGATTGCGCAGAAGTCCCCCGTACAAGCTTTAGATGAACAGGCCACTCGACATGGCGAACGGATTTACTTGCGCCAGCCTCTGAACCGAAAATTGTCTGATTTCAGCTGGATTGCCGTACGCAAGATGACGCGTTTACTGGCTGGCAGCTTGTCCCAGTTGGGATTTAACACCGGAGATAGGATTGCCATACTATCCAAGAACTGTGCCGAGTGGTTTATTACTGATCTGGCACTGATGTCCGGTGGTTATATCAGTGTCCCCATCTATCCGACAGCGAATGCTGATACGATCGATTATGTGCTCAAGCATAGTGGTGCAAAGGCGATGTTTGTCGGCAAACTGGATGACTGGTCGGTCCAAGAAAAGGGTGTACCAAAGGATATCATGCGGTTGGCCATGCCCTATGACACGATGCCAGCTCAATACCACTGGCAGCAGTTGATGGAAATGGCACCACCTCTGAAGCCTCACCAACCAGAGGCTGATGAGGCGATGAGCATCATCTACACATCAGGTTCCACCGGTCATCCCAAGGGGGCGGTGGTGACCTATAGCAGTTTTGGCTGGGCGTCACGTGGGGTAGCGCAGGCTCTTCAGGCTGGCGACGACGACAGGGTTATCTCCTATCTACCGTTGGCACATATTACAGAACGGGTTTATATCGAAGGCAACAGTCTTTACAGTGGCCTTGAAGTTTATTTTTCTGAAAGTATAGATACCTTTATAGAGGATGTTCAGATCGCCAGTCCAACACTGTTTATCTCAATTCCCCGCCTATGGACTCTGTTTCAGCAGAGTATTATCGACAAAATTGGGTATAGAAAGCTGAACCTGCTGTTAAGTCTTCCTCTGGTGAGAAGGCTGGTTGCTGGTAAAATTCGCACAAGTCTTGGGCTACAAAATGCCCGTGTTTTTGGTTGTGGGTCGGCGCCGGTGGCACCTACACTGCTGCGTTGGTACGAACGGATTGGCATGCAGCTCTCTGAAGCTTGGGGGATGACGGAGAATAGTGCCTACGCCACACTGAACTATCCCTTTCGCACTGACAAGGTGGGTTCGGTCGGCTGTTCAGGTATTGATTGTGAAGTGATGATTGGTGATAACCAAGAGTTGCTGTTTAAAAGCCCTGGATTATTCAAAGAGTATTACAATGATCCGGTAGCGACGGCAGAGGCATTTACAGCCGATGGTTTTTTCCGTACGGGTGATCAAGCTGAGATTGATGTGGATCACTACGTGACTATCATTGGGCGAGTGAAAGATACCTTCAAGACCGCTAAAGGTAAATATGTCACACCCGTACCGATGGAGCGGCAGTTGGCGCAGAACCATTATATTGAACTGGTCTGTATCATCGGATCTGGGTTGCCATACCCTGTGGCCTTGGTGCAGCTATCAGAAGGGGCAGCCAGGTTACCGAAAGAGCTGGTGGCAAAGTCTCTTCAGGAAAGCTGTCATTCTGTCAATGCTCAGATGGAAAGTCACTCTGTATTGGGCGGTATATTGATTGTGCAGGAACCTTGGACAATAAAAAATGAAGTTCTGACGCCAACCCTAAAAATAAAACGACAGGTGCTTGATAAGCGGTTTGCTGACAAAGTGACGGAGATGCGCAAGGAGCAGGTGCTATGGGAAAGATAGCGTCTTTTGTCCCATGCAGCGCAAAAGATTGTAGAACAACGCACATAGGCTCATACCCCGTGCATTGGTGGCAAAGCTGGTTCTGCGGATAATCCGTAGAGAAAAAGGGAGAAGAGCACTGAAGCGCTTACGAGCAATTGCAGATATTTTATTGTGCGAGCTACAAAGAAAACTACCAGAATCTATCTTGCAAGATGAAGAAAAACGATTTGCGTGGTATGAACGTGTGCTGATATTTCGATTCACGTTTGTTGTTCCGGTATTCTGTAATAGCGCTCCGATACCTGCTGCATGAGTGAAGACAGGTGCCGTCATAAGAAGCGTCAGTGAAAGTATTAGCCTTGTGCAGCCTGAATCGTGGTCAGGGCGATGGTGTAAACAATGTCATCGACCAATGCACCTCGGGAGAGATCATTGACTGGTTTACGTAAACCTTGCAGCATGGGGCCGACACTGATGACGTTGGCACTGCGCTGAACGGCCTTGTACGTTGTGTTGCCGGTGTTCAGATCAGGGAAAATAAACACAGTGGCTTTTCCGGCGACGGGACTATTGGGTGCTTTGCTATCAGCGACAGAACAAATGGATGCAGCGTCATACTGCAGTGGACCATCGATCAATAGATCAGGTCGCCTCTCTTTTGCTAAACGTGTCGCTTCACGTACTTTCTCCACATCCGTTCCTTGGCCGGATGAACCCGTGCTGTAACTGATCATGGCGACCCTTGGGCTAATGCCAAACTGGGCGGCAGAATCTGCACTCTGAATGGCAATATCGGCCAGTGCGCTGGCGTCCGGATCTGGGTTGACAGCGCAGTCACCGTAAACCAGTACTTGATCAGGTAACAGCATAAAGAAGATGGACGACACAATACGTGTATCTGGACGGGACTTGATCAACTGGAAAGCCGGTCTGACGGTATTGGCAGTCGTATGAACAGCGCCGGATACCAGTCCATCGGTATGGCCCATGGCCAGCATCATAGTACCCAGAACCACGTTATCTTCCAGCTGGACTGCAGCCATGGATTCTGTGAGCCCTTTGTCGCGGCGCAATTCAACCATTGACTGAATGTAATTGGGTCTCAGTGTCTCGGGATCAAGGATATCCAGCCCCTCTGGCAGGGTGATATCCAGATCGTCAGCTATTTGATGAACCGTTTCAGCTTTGGCCAATAGCACGCAATGGGCAATGCCTCGCTGCTGACACAGTACAGCCGCTTGGATCGTTCTGGGCTCATCCCCTTCCGGAAGGACAATGCGCTTGTTGGCTTGCTGGGCGCTTTTCACCAGCTGGTAACGAAACGCCGGAGGTGAAAGCCGAGGCTCTACTGGTTCACCGCAATGGGATTGAATCCATGTAATATTTAAGTGATCAGCCACGTTATCCATGACTTGCTGCAAGCGTTCCTGGTCATCCAGAGGTACTTCTGTGTTCATCCGATCAAGGCGGATGGCCGTATTGTAAGAGTTGCTATCGGTTATTAGAATTGGAAGGTCGGTTTTCTGGATAGCTCGTTTGCAGAGTGTGATGATCTGTTCATGTGGCGGAACGTTGTTTGTCAGTAGTAGCCCTGCTAATGGTACGCCATTCAATGCAGCTAAACAGACAGCCATAATAATGTCGTCACGGTCGCCGGGAGTGATTATTAGTGTATTAGAGCGCAGGTGTTGCACAATGTTGGCGGCGGTTCTTGCGCAAAGAATATGGTGGGCAACACGACGATGATCGATATCGCCTTCATTGATTATTTTCGCTTGCAGCAGTGTGGCGATATCTCGGGTTCTGGGTGCTAATAAAGCTTTGTCCCAAGGGATATGGCCAATGGCCTCAAACGCTTTGCGTTTGAATGGACGTAGTGTTTGAAATTGACCCTCTTGATTGGTTAATGTGGCAAGACAGTCAGGATCAACCTTGTTGAGGATATAGCCAATCACATTGGGGTTAGCGGTACCGCCAAAAGTGTCTGCGGTTAACAGTAGTTTGTCGGCTATATCTTGTGGTGTTTCATTGTGGGGTGCATGGACGATGATAATGTCAGCGTTGAGGCTACGGGCGATATCAGCATTCAGTCGTTCGGCGTAGGGCATAGTTTGGCTGGATATCAGACCTTCAACTACCACAACGTCGGCATCCTGGGCGGCTTGAGCCAACTGACTGACCACTATTTCAAGCAGTTCACTGCGTTTGTTATCGCCGAGCAGGCTTTCGACCTTAGAGAGTGGCACCGGATCGGGTGGTGTCAGTGTCGTAGCTGCCCGAACTTGCTGTGTGGATCGTTCTGGTCCGGTGTCAGAGCGGTGCTGTTGCGCCACCGGCTTGAAAAAGCCAACCCGAAGTCCCAGTTTGTCGAGTGCGTGCACCAGCCCCAGGGTGATGGAGGTTAGACCCACGTCATAGCTAGTCGGGACAATATAGAGTAAATGCATACGAGCGCTCCTGCCATCTTTGTTATTATTGTTAGTGACGGTTAAGTTAAGTTAAGTTAAGGTTAGTTTAGTGTATCTCGATTATTGATTGAATACGTATTTTTGGTGGTTGATTGTCAGTCATTTTATTTTGTTAGTTTAAGCATCGCTTCTTTAATGCGTTGGTGGTACGCCGATGGTTGGCATTGACACTATCTGGAAATAACGTCTGCTGTAGTGGGTGAAAACGTTGCCACTTGTTTGGGGCGGTTTCAAATACGACTGGTCGAGCATCATCTGTGGGATAAATTGTTGGTGGATATTAATCGTCAACTGGAAGCAAAAAGCATCATCACGAGCGAAGGTCGCATTAATATCATTGATGCCATACCTCTATTTATTAACGTGAAAGCTACGAAGAGCTACGATACGAAATGTACAGCAGTTGACTCGCATATGAAATCTCAGTCGATTGCACTTATTGTATTAATCCAGTTATACTTATTGCTTTTAACTTAATTCAAGAAATGCTGCCTATGTGTAAGGCAATTAGGTTAATTATGAATAAACGTAAGGAAGAAAATGGAAATAGATACAGGCAAAGGTAAAGTTGGTGCTGTCTTATCATATACTAGTGAAGAATCACCAAGTCGTGTTGAATCTGATCTGACACTGTCTAACGATACTACGGACACTTTGCAAAATCAGCAATATAATATGTCAAATCCCGTCAAAAAAGAAAAAAGACTCCATAACTTCGCCTGTAAAGCATATAACAATTCAAGCGAGGCAGGCGTTTATGGTGATGATTTACAGAGTTTTAGTAGTCGCACTGATAAGCATCAACCCCCTGAAACATGTGACGATATATATGATCAATTGAAAAATAATGGTTATAGTGCAGGAGAAGATTATTTTGTTGATACTGCATTTAGTATATCTGATGAAGATGTTAAGTTAATTAATTATTTTCTAGATTCAGACGCGGCAATTATTTCTAAGGATGACAAGGCTCATCGTGGCGAGAAATCTTTCTATACGGCCATGGGTATGGTACATGGAATGACGAAGTTGGATAGTAGATCAGAAATTATTCTTCCACATAAAATAAAAGAAACATATAGGGTAATGCTTGAAGCTGTTAGTGAATATATTGATGAGAGCATGATGACATGTGAGATTTGTCTGTATAAGAATGAATCATTAACTAAAGACGCTATTGGTTTTCATATGGATCGCTGGCTAAAGAAAGACTATTATCCTAATTACCTTTTTTTTGGTGTATTATGGTCGGAAAATAAAAATAGTGAACAAGTTCCAAAGTTGAGGTTAGGGTATATTCACGAGAAGTATGAAAAAGATTATGGAGCTGATTCATTTGAGAATGGCACAACATGTTATGAAGCACTATATGGGCGAGAGAGTACAGAAGATGAAGCCCTAAATATTATAAATAATGGTGAAGTTGAATTTTTATTTGATTTAAAGAATTGTGCCGGTTCTGGGTATATTATAAATCAAAGTAAGGTATTACATGGAGGCAGGTTGATTGTTCACTCTAGAGACGAAGAGGTTAGTAATGATAAAAAGTCTAGAATATCACTGATTGTTCGAATGTGTATTGTGGATAAGAAAAATGATACTAAAAATCTTTATAAAACAGTAATAGAACACAACTTTTTTAAAAATATGTCTCTCAGACAGTTTAGAGTATGCGTTAGGAAACCGCCTAGTGTAGTTATTATTACTTGCTCAGTATGTAATAAAGGTTTTTTTAGAATTAAAGAACTAGGTAACCATCTGAAAGAACACTGTAAATGTGGAATATGTAAGATAATGTTTAAGAGAACAGGCACTCTATTAAAACATGCTAAACAACATCTACGCCTAGAGAGTTCTGAATTGCTACACGACTTCAGTCTGCGGCGATCAAACCATCTCAGGGCTGTCTAGATGTGCGGTGGCATGGTTAAGTGCTGTACTGACGTTGATGCACGCCAAAGTGGCCGATCCAACACATGCGTGTGCTGTTGTTATCTGAAAGAAGGTTTATCACTGTAGAGATAGTATGCCAATGGGGGATTACCATTTAACTCAAGCAGATACATAGCATTATTTACGGTCTCGTTTTTGGAAGAGGATTAGATTGCCTGTCTATCAATCCATAGAAGAGTAGCGCCAATAACCGCAGCAGGCATAACGATCAGGTTGATAAGCGGAATGATCGTGAATAAAGTCACGACGCCACCAAAAGTAAGCAGTTGTATGCGAGAGTGACTTTTTATTTGTGTCAGCATATCCCTGAATCGAATTTGCTGATTATCCGCTGGATAGTCCACATACTGAACCGCCATCATCCAAGCGGAGAACAGCATCCAGAGAAAAGGGGCTGCTAAGTTTATCACTGGAATAAACGTCAGTATTAATAGCCCTAGAACTCTTGGCAGATAATACAGCAGTTTTTGGCATTCACGAGCAATGCTGCGGGGAATCAGTGCTGCGAAGTCTTTCCAGCCATTATCTTCAGGAAGCAGGTGGGGGCAATGTTCTCTTTGAATCTTTTCAGCCAGAACACCATTGAATGGTGCAGCGATAAAATTGGCGATCAGAGTAAAGGAAAAAAACACCGCCAAGGCTATCGCGATGGCAAACAAAGGCCAGAGGATGACACTCATAAAAGAGAGCCAGTCAGGCAGCCAGACGAGTGTTTGATCGACCCAGTAGGAGAACTTTTGTCCCGCCAGCCAGATCACTAAACCAAAAACCAGAAGATTGATCGTCAGCGGGATGAGAATAAATGGCAATATTGACGGCTCTTTTAGACGTTTTAGACCATGCAGAAAGTAACTGGATCCGCCGAGCGACGACTGCAATGGGTTGGGCATTGAGTAGGGTACCTGTCAATTAGAATGATTGTCGGCATACAAAAATCCTTCACAACATAGCCCAATATTTTCGTCTCAGCCACCGACCTGCATCACTCTGCTCTTCGTAGCCTTGATACGGAAGCACTGCTGGAATGGTCAGAGAGACGACGCAATGAGGTTCAAGTAAAACGATAAAGACGGAAGATCGGCAAAAGGTGGCGAGCGTCCTTTTGTCACCTATAAAAAACACGAAGGGCTTGTTAGAACACGGTTTGTCAAAAATGTGATAGTTTATGAGCTGACCGCATATGGTTGCAAACATTCACAAAAACGCTAAGTTCTTTGTGTCACACTCAGTGCAAAGTGCTACTGCTAAAGAGATATAAAATCGATCATTGGGCGTTAAATGCCCTACCAATCTTTGTAATGGGCGACAACATGCGAAACGTTCAATGAGGATGGCTAAAGTTGCTGGTTATGATGAGGTGTTAAAATGATTAATTGGTTCATATGTTCGCAGAGAGCTATTATGCATGTCAGTATGAGCAAAATAATGGTAACGGAATTTGGAGCAGCTGATGAGTAAAGTGAGACATGCTCACCTGCTTATCTTGGGCTCTGGCCCCGCGGGCTACACGTCAGCGATTTATGCAGCTCGGGCAAATCTGAATCCTGTGATGATCACCGGAATGCAGATGGGGGGGCAGTTGACTACCACGACAGATGTCGATAACTGGCCTGGTGATGCCGAAGGTTTGCAGGGACCTGCCCTGATGGAGCGCATGAAAGCACATGCCGAGCGGTTTGAGGCTGAAATTATTGTTGATCATATTCATACGGCCGACCTGACCGTGCGACCTTTCCGGTTGGAAGGCGATAGCAGCGTATACGCCTGTGATGCCCTGATTATTGCTACCGGTGCCAGTGCCCGCTATTTGGGACTGGACAGTGAAGAGGCATTTAAAGGGCGAGGTGTATCTGCCTGTGCGACCTGCGACGGATTCTTCTATCGTAAGCAGCATGTGGCAGTGGTCGGTGGTGGCAATACTGCGGTGGAAGAGGCTCTCTACCTGTCAAACATTGCCGAAACGGTAACTCTGATTCACCGACGTGATCAGTTCCGCTCAGAAAAGATTCTGCAGGATAAGCTTTATGAAAAAGTTAACAATGGCAATATCCGCTTGGTGCTTGACTCCGTTTTGGATGAAGTGCTCGGTGATGATGCCGGAGTGACTGGTGCGCGCGTCAAGCATGTTAGTACGGGGGAGGCCTCGGAGATCTCTGTTACCGGTGTTTTTATTGCCATTGGCCATAGTCCGAATACGGCAATCTTTGACGGTCAGCTAGATATGAAAGACGGCTACATTAAAGTTCAGAGTGGAATAGAGGGTAATGCCACTCAGACGTCTATTTCGGGAGTGTTTGCTTCTGGCGATGTGATGGATCATATCTATCGTCAAGCGATTACATCTGCGGGCACTGGCTGTATGGCCGCGCTGGATGCTGAGCGTTTTCTGGATTTAGAGCAGGAAAATTAGTAAGTCGTTTTTGCTATTGGAGGCTACGAGTGTCACTCGCCTTCAGAGATTAAATGCGATAGCGATTGTTGATCCTTGGCGGAGAAGTTGAGGGTGGCAGGCGTTGCGATCAGGGAGCCAAGCAGAGCAACAGCCACTGCTGACGGCTTGGAATGACTGAATAGTGTCAGCAGGAATTGCTTTTGTAGAGACTGTCAGTGGTATAGATGATTCGTTGTTATGAATTATCCTGATCGGCCCTTAAATAGCACGTTCATTTCATCACTGATCTGCTTACGCATATCCATCAGTGTAAGGGCTGTCTCTTTCAGGGTTATATCCTCTTCCGTTTCTGGTACCCATTCGGGAATTTTTACCGAATGCCCTGATTTGTCCATCGCTACCATGATAAGTATGCAGTGGGTTGTCTGGCGCCGGTCTTCTGGCGTTGCGGGGTCACAGGCTAGGACGTTGATGTCAATATGCATGGAGCTTCGGCCGGTATAGATGACTCTGGCCTCCACTTCAACCAAGTTACCGACGTGGACTGGTGATACAAACCGGATGCCACCTACATAGGCCGTCACGCAGTAACGCCCACTCCAGCCTGCGGCGCAGGCATAGCCTGCGAGGTCAATCCATTTCATCACGGCACCGCCGTGGACTTTACCTCCGAAATTAACATCTGTAGGCTCGGCTAGAAACCGTAAGCTCAGGCTGCGCGAACTGCTCATGGTTATTTTCCTTTTGTATCTGTTATTGTTTAGATGTGTATTCAGTTCGATGACGAACGTATTTTTTCTAATACTTTCAGCCATCCGTCCTTGCCGAAGGAGACATCACTCATTTTGAAGCGCACAAGCACCTGAAGATCATCCCTTTCTTCAATAGTGCTTATGTTATTGTCGGCATTATCAAGCACATGATCATGGCCGTCATTGTCTTTATAGAGCGCAATCAGGTGGCCCTCGCCGTTTAGCTTACCGTAGGCCAGTGATAATCGATCTTCGCTGACACCTCTCTCTTGTAAAATCTGATACTTAAGCAGGGCAAAATCTTCACAGTCTCCCGCCATATTTTGCTTCATTTCTGCCGGTGTCTGCCAGTAGTCCGCTGCATTGAATTGTACGGAATCCTGAGCATAGCGATAATTCTTGTTAACCAAGTTATTGACCATGAATACCTGATCTGGAATCTGTGCCGCTGCTGGCGCATGCTGCCCTGTTTGGCTGATGCTTGCTGGTGCATCAACTGATGGGTTTGGAGTTTTTTTGCCCATCTGACGGGAAAAGTCGTCCGAATGTCGCCGCTCCACGGGCTTTTTTTGTTTGGAAGATTCTAATTGATTTTTAAAAAGATTGCTCTGTGTTTTTCCACCAGATGCTCTTTGAGTATTTGACATAGATTACAACAAATAATATAGCCTAATAAGATAAAGTCTAGATTGTTTGGCTGGATGATTAAAAATATTTTGCGATGCTTTTGGGGTGATTTCATAGTAAATGATAATAAACGGATGGGCTAGGCATGGATTCAAGCAGAATGTGACTCAGGTACTGTTTAACCATCTAATTGGTTGGTATCTGAACCCAGTATTGTCCGATTAAACATCAAAAATGTTCAATGACCTAAGATCTGGCGAGGTATTCTCGAATATACCCTTTCGGGGTTATAAAAGCTGTTTTAACAACTGTTATTCTGTCATATCGCATAGGGCATAGTCTTCTTCAGGCACCGTCTGTTTTTTAAACTGGACAGTAGTGATTCGAAGCATGATTATTTGTCAGTGTACTCGTTTTCTTCCGGATCTCTTTTTGGTGCGTAATCCTTGGGTGGTTCAACGTCAGTCTGCGACACTTTTTTGTTGCTGCTGTCTGAAGGCAGGCTGTTGATGCTCAGTAGGGCGTCATTTAGATGCTGACAGGTCAGTTCGTCAGTGCACAGTTCATTGGCGCTAGTGGCCATATGCTCATGTACGTCGCGATAGCTTTTGGTCATTCGGTTCACCAAGTGAGCGGTAGTACTAAAGTGATCCGCAACCTTTTCACGGTAGTCGTTGAGTTCGGTTTTGGCTGTGTTCAGTTGTTTTTGTATCCGGTTGTTCCGAGCGTGTGACCCGCTCATCAAGTGATTGACGATGATTCCCGTAACCAGACCGGTAAAAAAAGCCAGTCCGCCTATCATCCAGAACAAATTTGGTTCCAAAATATGCCTCTTAAATCAGTCATTCTTAGCCGAGGTTATTAATTTATAATGTTTTTACCCTGCTGTACAGCGCGGCGAAGTTGCCATTTATGGGAAATGGTTGTCACTATTGATTCATGTCGATACAGTGCTGTGCCTGTAAAGCAAGGGTACATTGAACGGATAGCCCGTCAAACAACACTTTACGTAAGGATTACAATGACCTCCATTGAGCGAAAACCCTTTGAGCGTTATTGTCTTGATCTCCAAAAAGATGGATTTGTTCATGATCCTGCCCAGGAACAGGCAGTTCACCATCTTCAGCGGTTATATGATGATCTGGTTGCTGAAGATGCGCGTCACTTTTCCATCTTGAAGCGGCTGATTTCACGATGGCTGCGTCGACAGCCTGAGCCGATTAAAGGGCTTTATTTCTGGGGAGGGGTAGGGCGGGGTAAGACCTACCTCATGGATACCTTCTTCGACAGTCTGCCTTTTCCGAACAAGATGCGAACTCACTTTCATCGGTTTATGCGTCGAGTGCATGATGAACTGAGATCTTTGGAGGGTGAGAAAAATCCTTTGATGATGGTTGGGCGTCGACTGGCGGAAGAAGTAAGGGTTATCTGTTTTGATGAGTTCTTTGTTTCAGATATCACAGACGCCATGATTTTAGGTGGACTACTGGAGCAGCTGTTTAACCTTGGTGTCACCTTGGTGGCGACCAGCAATATTGCGCCTGATGAGCTATACATGGATGGGTTACAGCGAGCCAGATTCCTGCCTGCAATTGCGCTACTGAATCGCTATACCGATATCGTTAATGTTGACGGTGGCGTTGATTACCGACTGCGGGTGCTTGAACAGGCAGAGATTTATCATCATCCCCATGACGAGGCCGCCAGTGAAAGTCTACACGACAGTTTCATGAAGTTGGCGACTGATAGCGTACATAGTCGCGAAGGTCATGTGCTGGATATTGAAAATCGGCCGATTCGCTCGGTCCGTGTTTGCGATAATATTGGCTGGTTCACTTTTATTGCCCTCTGTGATGGCCCGAGAAGCCAGAATGACTACATTGAATTGGCTAAGGAGTTTCACACTGTTTTGATTGAGAAGGTACCGAAAATGAGTGGTAGTATGGATGATCAGGCTCGGCGTTTTATCAGTCTGGTGGACGAATTTTATGATCGCAGCGTTAACCTAATCATGTCCGGTGAGACTGAGATTGAATTCTTGTATCACAATGGAAGGTTGGAGTTCGAATTTAAACGGACATTCAGTCGGCTGCAGGAAATGCAGTCAAGGGAATACTTGGCCAGACCCCATAATCCGTGACACCTAACATGAGAGCTATAAGCCAAATATGGTGTATGGAAAATCTACGGCCTGTTGCTGATCTTGCTCTACACGTTGACTCTCCTTGAATGTTACTTCCTCAATCATCTCTACCAACAAAGCATAACCTATGAATCGTTGCTACCACATTCAAAAAGCCCAGTGTACCATCATCAATCGTTAATTATCATCAATCGTTAACATCATCAATCGTTAATTAGGAGAAACCGTTAAGCTTTTCGAGGTGAACTGATCGTGACTCATGATAGCGATCCAATACTACGTATATCATTCATTACCGTGCCATATTCAAAGAAAGACAGTGAAATCTTCACATTGTTAGTAAATATAACACACTGGTTATACCTTTCACATTCAAATATTGCCATTATACGAGGTAATGAAAAAGAGAGTAATTGTTTAAAAAACGGCTAGCGTTATAGCCATAATAGATAGATTCGTCTTAATTAAATCAGAGGGGCATAGAAACAATGACATACAGCACGACATTTGATCATCAGCCATTACATGGAGCCTACATGGGTGGCCAAGGCGATCCAAATCTAGGCGCTGCACCTCGAACGAGGGGGGCGCATCGTTGGCGCACTGCCCACAATTCATTCAGCATCAGAGCCGACCTTACTGCTTTTGCTAATAATGTTAAATCCAAAGCACTTGCGCTCTGGAATTGGATCATTTCCGTATTGGACAGAATCAAATCCTTATTAACATGCGTCGACGATTCCCACACTGATCATAAGCAACCTTCGCATAAATATACACAAAAGAAAGTGCAAGTACATAAAATCTTTCGAACATCTATAGATACTGCGCTACCCACCACGCCGGCACGACGCTATTGTGTATGGAATAATCCTCCTGAACGGCTATATTCCAATAAATTTATATATCAGAAGCCTGCAATTTTGACAACAATGAGGACCGTGGGCGGGGTAGGCACTGCCGCCAATATGATAAGCAAGGAACAGACCTTTGATCCTACATTTCATAAGATTGGCGTGGTTGTTGCCGCCAATCATGGACTTCCCCTTGGAGGGCTGGCTGATTCAGATGGATTGAAAAGAATCATCACATCGCAGACTTTAAGACTCACCACACAGGAGGAAACATTAATGGCCAACTGCATTATGACAGCCTGTGGTAAGTACTTTACTAAACAGCAGGCATGGGCTCAAAAAAATGTCATCAAAAAGTGGGGTTTAATACAACCGGTTAATAGCAGCACTGATACCCGTACCATTCAGGGCATTGATTATACAACGTCTACAGACTCTCGCGATTACGATGATGCCTGGATAGTGAAAAATGTCAAGTTGTCCGCCGTAAACTGTCATAGAAAATTGCAGCCAAATCCAGTCACAGTCGATCTGATCTTCAGTGCCGGTCCAAATGCCAACGCCGGAATAGGTTTTGCAACAGGGTCAATGCAAAGAACATTGAATAAAAAAGCGATCAATGACTACTCATTTTTTCGAGAGTGCGTTAAGAATTCTGTGAGAGTCGCTATTGATGGAGCTGCAGATGCTGGTGACACTCATGTGTTTTTAGCCCGTACTAGTAGTGGCGTTTATTCAGGAGATCATCAAACACAAATAAGAAACGATTTTGACACGATCGTTAATGAAGTGTTGGATGAGAAAGTTGGTTGGATGCAGCGAAGGAATCACTTTGCCCAAGTCATTATCTCTGATATTTGAACTAGGCGTTTTTTGGGTCGCATGATTAGCTGTGCGGGGTGCGTCCAGTGCTTATAGGCTTTCGGTGTACCGACACGACACAAAGTAGTTTCTGTAAACTGCTTTCATTGGTGATCTCGCCCTTGGCCTTGGTCAGCCCAGTTTCCCATCTGCCCGTTTCTGCCACAGCATACCACTGTAGAAAACAAGAAACGTACCATAAGCAACTACCCACAAAAGAATGGAAATGACATAAAAACTGCTCCGAAGGTCTGGCACTAATTCAGGCAACACGCTTCGCAGTAACGCTGAGAATGCCGGTAAAGCCAGCGCAAAACCTACAATCCTGCTCGGTAGTTGCATCGGACGTCCAGTATGGCCCAGTGTCACCCTGCATATCATGGCTAGAATGAGCCCCCCCATGCCGCCTATAGCCAGTATGTGGAGTGCCATCACGTAGATCCATTCGGCGATAGGTGTCAAAGCAAAACACAACACGCCTAATATGATAAAGGCGTAAGAGAGATGCAGTGACCATAGTAAAGGCTCCGATAACGTCAGCCAAGGTTTCCATCGTAACAAACGCCATGTATTTGCAATACAGGCAATCAATAGCAATACCGTTATCATGCTGGTATTAACCGACAACAGACTTACCTTGATCAGCAACACTAACCCTGTAGGTAAAAGAGCCATCAGCTCCAGCCAGCGTAATCGGTTCGGCTGTGCAAAATCGAGACGAGCAGATGTAAAGAATGGAATCACTCGTCCACCGAGCATCAGCATCAAAACAGTAATCAACAACAATCCGCTGCTTGCAGCCTGCATAGCAAGGGAGTGGTCAGCATGAAACGCCGCATAGTGCATCTGGCCATTGATCGCGGTCATCAATAACAGCAGTGGTACAAAGGGCAGGTTGTGCCATTTTTTTGCTTTTATGACAGGTTGTGCCAGCATCACAGCCGACAGAGGGAGCCATATTAAATCGACTATCGCCAGCCACTCGATCGGCTCCTGAATCAGCAACATTCCTAGGCGAGCAGCCAGCCAAATAAAAAATAAAAGAGCCAGATTCCAGCCTCGTACACTGGGAATACTTGTCCATGTTTGTACTGCCGTTAGCAGGAAGCCAATAATAATGGCTCCGCCAAAACCAAACAGCATTTCATGGGCATGCCACCACAAGGGGTTGACATAAAAAGTCCACTGCCAGACTCCCAGTAAAAAGTTTCCCCAAACTAATAAAGCAACAATAGAAAACAGTGCCCCACTCAAAAAGAAAGGACGAAATGCCAATCGAAAAAAAGGAATGATGCGATCTTCTTTTTTCTTGTCAGTTATTTGCATAGAAACAGGTCTTTCCAGTATATGCTGAAGTGGTTTTGTGTATGCTTCTCCGCCCAGCGCAGAACGTAAACGTTAATCTTTCTCGGCTTGGTAATCCTCATTATGTACGACAGTTCCTGTGCAACATTGTCATGGTATGATATTCCATCATCACTTGTATTATTGTTGGTCATCCTAAGAATCATAAACCCATTCAACCGTTTTTAAGCTCTTCCAGTTCTGCCCAACGATCCATTTTTTTTTCTATCAAATGGTCGATATCCGTCAAGCGTTGTAGCACTTGGGAGACTTCATCCTGACTTTTCTGGTAGAAGCCGACTTCTGCCGTCAACCTTTCAAGAGCCCGCTGTTCTTCTTCTAGCTGATCAATCTCAGCTGGCAGATTGTCTAGCTCACGCTGCAACTTATAACTGAGCTTTCTCTCTTGTGTAGGTTTCGGCGGAGCCGGTGTGTCGGTCGTTACACTCTCTTTTTGAGTCTGCATTTCTGCCGACTTAAGGACGTTCTCACCGGATTCCGCCAAGCGTTGCACGGAGCCGCCCTGCCGCAGCCAGTCTTCAAAACCACCGACATACTCACGCACCACACCATTGCCTTCAAACACTAGAGAACTGGATACTACGTTATCTAGGAACGCTCGGTCGTGGCTGACCAGTAGTACGGTACCGGGAAAATCAACTACAATGCTTTCTAATAATTCTAGGGTTTCCACATCCAGGTCATTGGTTGGCTCGTCCAGCACTAGCACGTTGGCGGGCTTGCTGAACAGACGAGCAAGCAGTAGACGATTGCGCTCACCACCGGAGAGCGCTTTTACGGGCGTTCTTGCTCGCTGCGGCGAGAACAGAAAACTTTCCAAATAGCTGATGATATGGCGGCTCTCCTCATTGATGGTAATCCGCTCCCGCCCTTCTGCCACGTTGTCAATGACGCTTTTTTCCAGCTCTAGCTGTTCACGCATCTGGTCAAAGTAGGCGACTTCCATCTTGGTGCCGTGGTGGATCGTACCCGTGTCAGGCTGCAGATCACCCAGGAGAATTTTCAACAGTGTTGTCTTACCTACACCATTAGCGCCGATCAAACCCACCTTGTCACCACGCATCAGAGCAAAACTGAAGTCATGCACCAGTGATTTTCCTTCAAACCCCTTGGATATATTCTGTACTTCCATCACTAGTTTGCCAGAACGCTCAGCCGCAGCCAGTGAAAAGGTTGCCTTTCCCTGTACGTTCCGACGCGCCAATCGCTCTTCTCGCAACGCTTTTAATGCCCTCACACGACCTTCATTACGCGTGCGACGTGCCTTGATACCCTGACGAACCCAGACCTCTTCTTGCGCTAGTCTTTTGTCAAACAGAGCATTCTGGTCGGCCTCCACGTCGAGCTGGTGTGCTTTGCGTTCGAGGTAGGTTGCGTAATTGCAGTCCCAACTGGTCAGCTGGCCACGATCCAGTTCCAGGATTCGTGTCGCCAGTGCTTTGAGGAAGGAACGGTCGTGGGTGATGAACAGTAGCGCCCCCCGAAAATCTTTCAACTGCTGCTCAAGCCAAGCGATGGTGATGATATCCAGATGGTTGGTCGGTTCGTCCAATAGCAGCAAGTTTGGATCACCGACCAGCGCTCGTGCCAGCTCCACACGACGACGCCAGCCGCCGGAGAGTTCGCCCATGGTTTTATCTGGCAACAACTGCAGTTTTTGGATGGTCTGCTCAATGCGCTGTTGCAGCGCCCAACCATCAAGGGCTTCTAGCTGACTCTGAACTCGCTCCAGTTTCTTCATGTCTGCATCCGTTTGGATGTTCATGGACAGCTCGTGCCAGTCGGCCAACAGCTGTCCGACGGTTTCCAGACCGGACGCCACCACATCGTAAACTCGCTGATTATCAGCGATCGGTAAGTCTTGGTTCAGAACACCCACCTTCAGACCTGGTTTACGCCAGATATGGCCATCATCGGGCTGAATGGTATCGGCGGCCGCCTTGAGTAGCGTGGACTTTCCTGTGCCGTTACGGCCAATCAGACAGACCCGCTCCCCGGGCTCCAGTTGCAGGAAGGCTTTGTCGAGAAGGGGGTGATCGCCATAAGCGATGGATACATCGTCAAAACGTATAAGTGTCATGGAGCGGCGCACATCCTGGTAATCGCTTGAATATGCAGTAAGGATAACGATTTGCGACGATCAGCGCCATATGGCACGACCTAGCCTCGGCGCAACACCCCGAGATTGACAAGATCCAGTGCCGCATACCGGACTGCCTTCATCATTTACCTTTCTTTTATCGTATTTGTCGAAACTCGCAAAAAAAATAACCTTTCGAGAGTTGACACTTAAAAACCTACTCTCTATCATGCGCCGCACTTGTTGGGAGTAAGAACTGGGTTTTGCCGAGGTGGTGGAATTGGTAGACACGCTGTCTTCAGGTGGCAGTGTCCAACGGACGTGCGAGTTCGAATCTCGCTCTCGGCACCAGCAATCCAGAATGATGATTGAAAAGCGTATTTAAAGTGGTGTCATTCAAGGAGGGTCTAATTAGTGGGCCCTGAAAAACTCGAAACAGACTGATTATTAAAATAAAATTTCATTTCTGGAGCGGTGTTTCCAGCCGTATTTGTTAAGCTATGACCACATGTTCTGGACGAAAAATAGATGAAAATGCGCCCAAATTGGGAAGAACGATAAGCTGGGCAGCGTTGGAGCAACAACTTTCCGTGTGTTATAGCGATTAAGGGCTAGCAGTAAAGCTCATTCGCTTAATGATTGGTTTGTTAACGTGAAACCTAAGTGATGGGACGTGTGGCTGTAATGGGCGACATCTATCTTGAAAGTTATCGTCCCGTCGGGGTTAATGATAAGCAGATACGCAATCTAATTTACAGATTCGTACCTTCATTTTTGCTTGCTACATAAGGTTGGGATTGTGAACTATCGTTTGTTGTATCTGTAGGGGGAGGTGCTGTCTTGTCTTGATGGGCCTGTATTATTTTTATTGCCTCGTCTCTTGCCGATTCTAGCTTACTATCAAATTCTGTTTTTATGGTGCTCCATCTGTCATCAATGTCTATTTTTGACTGCTCTTCCCCCAGTTTTTCACGAACAGCTTGTAATGTTAGTTTTCCAATATAATTCTGAGTTTGTAGTTCTGTTTTTGATTCTGCGGCATTTTTAGCATGGTTTTCAGTTTTCAGTTTCTGATATTTTGTTTCTAGCTTATCAGTGTCTAGCGCGCCAGATTTAGTAAGTTTTCCTATTTTTGTTTTTAATGTAGATAGCTCTTTTTTATTTTGATCTGGCGTTTTTTTTATGGGCTGTTTTCTTTTTTTAAGATTTGATTTGTTACCTAGTATATCTTCACGTATTTCGCTAAGACTAAGTGTTGTTATTGCGTTTGCGAGTTCATCTTTGCTACTGGTCGGCAGAGTGTCAGGAAAGTGACCATAATTTCTGTTGTAATTATTCTCTGTCGCTTTGGATAAAGCATCTGCGTCAATGTTTTCTGAACCTACGACCTCTTCTACAATCTTAGCCCTTGCGTTATAATCCATCCCAAGAAAAGATTTTTGAGCTTGATTGCTGAGTTGATCGGTAAAAACGTCTAGATTGTGATCTTTTTGAAGACCGTCTCTAAGTTTAATTAGGGGATTAAATAATTTGTGTCGTTCAAATGAAGAGTCGAATGTTGCGTTTGTGCTTAGCTCTTCTAATTGCGTTTTTTCGATGAGTGAATCTATTTCCTTGTTTATTTCTTTTTCTAGCTGACTGTTTAGATGTTTTTTTATAGATTGATTTTCCAGTGTGTCTTGCTTATTCTCGGGGTTTACTGAATTAGTTAATTCTGGAGTTAATTGTTTGAGTTCGTTAATTAAATGGTCAGTCACTCCTTTTGAGCCTTTTTCTTTGTAGATATTATCTAGCGTCATTGGCTTTTCTGATGATTCATATTTATCTATTTTCATTTCTGATAAGGATCTTTTCTTATAAGTGTCAGGCTTTTTTAGTAAAACATCCTTGTTTGTATCTGATAATGTGTACTTGTCTTTATTTTTCGCTTTTTTTATTTCTTGTAATGCTTTTTTTATTCCTTGCGATGCGATATTGATCATGCCACTTGTGATGCTGTTGATAGTCATAGGGAATCCTTTTATCTTTATCTCAGTCAGACTCTGTTGTTTATAATAATAGTTGTATATTATCAATAATTTATGTTGACAAATATTTATAATAATATGGCATTATAGTATATATATTTGATTTACAAAGATACTTATAATCTCTTCTTTATGTTGCCGAATCCAAGCAGGTGGAATTTTCGGCTTTTGATTATTGTTTGTGGATCTATTTGGTGCTAAATGCCTCAGTGAGTTTCGTAATGGGTGACAAAATGAGGAAAGTTTAATGGGCGAAGCTAAAGTCGTTGGTTATGCTGAGGTCTCGATGAGACAAAAAATAAATTATATTCATCAAAATCCTGTAAAACGTGGCTATGTGGGTAAGGCTGAGTATAGGTGTTATTCCAATGTGGAGAGTTAGGCGGAGCAGCCAGGTTTACTGGAGGTTTTCACGCAGTGGAGAGTCAAATATGCATTCCCACGCAGAACGTGGGAATGAGAATGGTTTCCAACAAGTTTTTCAAACATCGTTACGGTACGCTTGGTGTTTCCTGTCAAAAAAAGTCATAGGGTTTTGACCTGTGAGGTTGTTTCTTAGTAAAGCAAATGGTTAGAATGTCAGTCCCACCAAGACTGCTAACTGAATGGGAGCCCTTACTGACAAGGAGATCCCTGTCACTATTTTCAAGTTTTGGGGCAAGGTTTTGGGGTAATAAGAAGAAAGAACATGGGCAAGAAAACGATATTGTACGCAGCGCATCAGCAGTCCGACGGCAAGCTCGTTGACTTTGGTGGTTGGGATATGCCTCTTCACTACGGTTCTCAGATTGAAGAGCACCATGCAGTACGTCAAAACGCCGGTATGTTTGATGTTTCTCACATGACGATCATTGACATTACAGGTTTGGATTCTAGAGAGTTTCTGCATTACCTTCTTGCCAACGATGTCGACAAACTCTCCTTCCCAGGGAAAGCTCTGTACAGTGGCATGCTTAATGCTAGCGGGGGCGTGATCGACGACCTGATCGTCTATAGCATGGATAATGGGTATCGAATCGTTGTTAACTGTGCAACGCGTGAAAAAGATCTTGAATGGATGGCCAAACAGGCGACTCGCTTTGACGTAGCGTTGGTTGAACGACCGGAATTGGGCATCATTGCTGTTCAGGGGCCGCATGCCCGTGAAAAGAGTGCCATCGCAGTATCTGCAGCGAAGGCTGAAGTGATTCGTGCGTTGAAGGTCTTTCAGGGACTGGACATGGAAGGCTGGTTCATCGCTAGAACAGGTTATACCGGTGAAGATGGCCTGGAAGTGATGATTCCAGAGAGTGAAATCGCAGGTTTCTGGAAAGCCTTGCTGAAAGCTGGCGTTCGTCCGGCCGGCCTCGGCTCCCGTGATACCCTGCGTTTGGAAGCGGGTATGAACCTGTACGGTTCTGATATGGATGAAAGCGTCAGTCCGCTGTCTGCTAATATGGGTTGGAGTGTGGCTTGGGAGCCGAAAAGTCGTGATTTTATCGGCCGCTCTGCTTTGGAAGCCATTCGTGCAGAAGGCCAGTATGACCGCCTCGTCGGCTTGGTGCTGGAGCAACGTGGTGTACTCCGTCCTGGTCAGAAGGTTATTATTGAAGGTGTTGGAGAAGGTGTGACCACTAGTGGTACCTTCTCACCCACGTTGGGGCATGCCATTGCCATGGCACGAGTGCCCGCTGATACCGGCAGTGAAGCGATGGTTGAAGTGCGTGGGAAAACTCTGCCGGTGAAGGTGGTCAAGGCCAGTTTTGTTCGTAACGGTAGGAAAGTTTTCGACTGACACCTTGGCGATTCGAGCTTTGTCATGTCAATGCTGGAGGGTTGGATGAATGAGCGATATTCCGTCTGAATTGTGTTATGCATCATCGCATGAATGGATCCGTGTGGAAGAAGATAACATCGTCACTATCGGTGTTACTGATCATGCCCAGGCAGCGCTCGGTGATATCGTGTTTGTTGAGCTGCCTGAAGTAGGCACTGAAGTGATCATTGGTGATGAAACCGGTGTTATTGAATCTGTTAAAGCGGCTTCCGATATCTATGCACCGCTATCCGGTGAAGTGATTGCCGTGAACGAAACGCTGAACGACACTCCAGAATATGTGAACTCCGAGCCTTACGGCGAAGGCTGGTTCTTTCGCATGAAACTGATCGAAAAAAATGAGCTATCCGATCTGATGGATGCGAATACTTACGCAGAACTGTGTGAGTTTAAAGAGTAAGAGGCAGACGTCTCATCTAGTTGCGTTGTGTAGCCTGATGGCCAGGCCGCTGAATTATGATGACAAGTATAATCTGCCTGTAGGGTAGTTCTTCATCGGGATGAGTGACAGTGATTGACAGGTCGATATTCGAAGCCCCGACGCTGGTCTAGGCTTTGTTGCTTAAGGTATTTTTGGCTGAAACGTAACAATGACTGTTGAATATGCGTCTCTGAAGGCGCTGGAAAATAAAAATGAATTTATTGGTCGTCATATCGGTCCTAGTGAACAGGATACGGTGGCAATGCTGGCAGAACTCGGCTTGGGCTCCCTGGAAGAGCTGTTCGATAACACCGTGCCTGAAAGTATTCTGCAGGCTGAAGCGCCAGCGGTGGGTGAAGCTCATACTGAGGCGGAAACCCTCTCCTATTTGAAGGCGATTTTGTCCCAGAACCAGTCATACCGTAGTTTCATTGGTATGGGGTACCACGATACCTTGACCCCTACGGTCATTTTGCGCAATGTCATGGAAAATCCTGGCTGGTATACCGCCTACACTCCCTACCAGTCGGAAATTTCCCAAGGTCGTCTGGAAGCCTTGCTGAACTTCCAGCACTTGATCATGGATCTGACCGGTCTAAATATGGCCAGCGCCTCTTTATTGGATGAGGCAACAGCTGCTGGTGAAGCGCTGGCTCTGGCTCGGCGCGTCTCCAAGAACAAGAAGAGTAACCTCTTCTATATTGATGAAAGCTGCCACCCTCAAACCATTGATGTAGTGAAAACACGAGCCAAAGGCTTTAATCTGGATCTGATCCTTGGTCCTGCCGCTGATGCGGTCAAGCATGACAGCTTCGGTGCTTTGCTTGCCTATTCGAACACGTATGGTCAGATCACTCACCTACAAAGTCTGATTGAAGCATTGAAAAAGCAAAAGACCGTTGTCTCTGTTGTGGCAGACATCATGAGTCTGGTTTTGATGAAATCCCCAGGCTTTCTGGGAGCTGATGTGACACTTGGCAGTGCTCAACGCTTTGGTGTTCCTATGGGCTACGGCGGTCCGCACGCAGCATTTTTCGCCATCCGTAAAAAGTACAAGCGCTCCCTGCCGGGTCGTGTCATTGGGGTATCCATCGATCAGCGTGGCAACAAGAGCTACCGCTTGGCCATGCAGACTCGTGAACAGCATATCCGTCGTGAGAAAGCGACCAGTAACATCTGTACTGCTCAAGTATTGCTGGCTAACATGGCGTCCTTCTATGCGGTTTATCATGGCCCGGAAGGGCTGAAAAACATTGCCAGCCGTATCCATCGACTGACTGATATTTTGGCTGTTGGCCTGAAAGAGCAAGGTGTAGCGTTACAGAATACCGCTTGGTTTGACACGATAACCTTTCAAGTGAAAGATAAGCAGGCCATTCTGAGCCGTGCCAATGCCCGCAAAGTCAACCTGCGGATATTTGAAGACAACCGTCTGAGTATCAGCCTGGATGAATGTACAACTCGTGAGGATATCCTCTGTCTGTGGAATATCGTGTTGGGTGACGGTCATGGTCTGAGCGTTGATGCATTGGATAGCCAGATCATTAGAAAAGGTTTCACATCTATTCCGGCAGAGCTAATTCGTAATGATACGATCCTAACCCACCCTGTGTTCAACCGTTATCACTCTGAAACCGAAATGCTACGCTATATCAAGCGTCTAGAAGACCGAGACCTATCCCTGAATCATTCCATGATTCCGCTGGGCTCCTGCACCATGAAGCTCAACGCCACTACCGAAATGTTGCCGGTGACTTGGCCTGAGCTGGGTCGTATGCACCCATTTGTGCCGCTCTCTCAATCAGAGGGCACCCGCAAGATGATTCGTGAACTGGAAGATTACCTGAAAATTATTACCGGTTTTGATGCGATCAGTATGCAACCGAACTCTGGCGCTCAGGGTGAGTATGCGGGCCTGATGGCGATCCGTAACTACCTTGAAAACCGTGATGAAAGCCACCGTAACATCTGCCTGATTCCATCGTCTGCACATGGCACTAACCCGGCGTCTGCTGTGATGGCAGGAATGAAGGTTATCGTGATTGCCTGTGATGAGAATGGCAACGTCAACGTCGCTGATCTGAAGCAGAAAGCGGAAGATATGCAGAATAAGTTGGCGGCGATGATGATCACTTACCCTTCTACTCACGGTGTTTACGAGGAAGATATCCAGGAAATCTGCAATATCATTCATGTCAACGGAGGCCAGGTTTACATGGATGGCGCCAATATGAATGGTCAAATAGGGATCTCCATGCCAGCAGAAATAGGCGCAGATATTTTCCACTGGAATTTGCACAAGACCTTATGCATTCCTCACGGTGGCGGTGGTCCGGGTATGGGACCGATCGGCATCAAGCAGCATCTGATTCCGTTTGTTGCCAACCATAGCGTCGTTAAGTTGGACGGACCAAACCTTGAAAATACAGCTATCAGTGCGGCTCCTTGGGGTTCTGTGTCTATCCTGCCGGTTTCGTGGGCTTACATCCGTATGATGGGTAGTGAAGGCATTCGTAAATCAACCGCTGTTGCCATCATGAATGCCAACTACCTAGCGAAGAAATTGGCTGAATACTATCCCGTTCTGTACACCGGCCGTAATGGTCGTGTCGCGCACGAATGCATCATTGATATCCGTCCGCTGAAGGTTACCAGTGGCATCAGCGAGGAAGATATTGCCAAACGCTTGATCGACTTCGGTTTTCATGCGCCCACCATGAGCTTCCCTGTTGTCGGTACGCTGATGATTGAACCGACAGAAAGTGAATCTAAGGTCGAGTTGGATCGCTTCATCGAAGCGATGGTGCAGATCCGTCGCGAAATCGCTCGTGTTGAAAATAACGAGCTGGATGCTGAAAACAACATGCTGGTAAGAGCGCCTCATACGCTAGCGGATATTATGGATGACGAGTGGGATCGTCCCTACACTCGTAAAGAAGCGGCATATCCGGTACCCAGTGTTGCACGTAGAAAGTTTTGGCCGTCGGTCAACCGTGTCGACAACGTTTACGGCGACCGCCATCTGATGTGCAGCTGTCCATCGGTAGAGAGCTAAGCACTATCAAAAATAAGCACTACTTGTCGGGTCTCACCTGATTATAAACGCATCGAGTGAATATTTCAGGCTGTTGTATCGCCCAGTCTTTTAGGGATTGAGTAGGTGCAATATGACCTAGTGCTT